>QJYK01000149.1 GCA_003248075.1 Gemmatimonadota bacterium
GCCGGAGCCGGCTCCCTCGTATTCGGTGCGCACTCTGGACGGACGCTCGTTCGATTCGCAGGAGCTGCTCGGTCGGGTCGTCGTCGTGAACTTCTGGGCGACGTGGTGCCTGCCCTGCCGCCTGGAGATGCCCTCGCTCCAGCGTTTACACGAGCGGCGCAGGACGGATGGTGTGGTGGTGTTGGGGCTGTCGACGGACGTGGGTGGGGAGCGAGGCATCCGCGACTTCCTCGAGGAGCGCGGCATCACCTACCCTGTGGGCCGTGCGACTCCCGAGCACCGACGGGTGTTCGGAGGGATCCCGGGGATCCCCACGACCTTCCTGATCGACCGGTCCGGCGTCGTGCGTCATCGCGTGGTGGGCTACTTCGCGCCCCCTGCCCTCGCCGCCGCCGTGGCCCGCCTCGTCGCGGACTCCGCGGCAATCACGTCCTCATCAGGCGAACGCTGACGCCAATCCGCGATCGTAGGTCTTCACCCGCTCCACGCCGCGCCGCCTGCAGCAGGCTACGTGCACGAGGTCCCTCGCGCTCAACGCCGGATGGGCCGTGGCCAGGGAATGGGCCATCTCCACGTCGGCGTGCTCCAGGGGCCAGATGGCACCGGTCTGCGTGCGCGCCAGGGTCAGCGCCGCTTCCAGCGTCTCCATCCGGTTCACGGGGAGGTAGGCGTGCAGGAGCTCCTGGAGCACCTCGGCCGAGGTCACGAGCACCTCACCCGAGGCGCGCTGCTCGAGGAAGAACGCCCGCGCCTGGGCCCTGAAGGGGTGCGCGCCTCCGACGGCGTACATGAACACGTTCGTGTCGACGAAGATCATGTCCCACTTCCGCCGGAGCTCTGCGAGTCGCGGATGACGCGCTCGTGCTCCTGCCAGTCGGGCTCGCGCCCGGACTCGCGAGCGTCGCACTCCTCGAAGAATCCCTGGAGCGCGCCCGGGGTGTCCAGCCGGTCCCCGGCCTCCATGGCGGCGGCCCGGTCACGGGCGGCATCCCGCACCCAGGCACTCAGCGTCTTGCCCTCCCGTACGGCCATCCGGCGGAAACGCTCCTTTTCCGCGGCGTCGAGGACGAGATGCACGCGCTTCGACATGATGTGCTTCCATGATATAGATACACACGAAAGATGTGTATGTCCTTGCGCCGCAACAAGGGCCCGCCTCGTCGCGGAGTCCCCGACCTCGGATCCGTGAGGCAGCGCGGGGGCTGGCACGCATCGTGCCCGTGATCGGTTGGGCGCGGCGGCGCCCCTGGTTCGGTAAAGCGTTGGAGGAGCCCGTGATGGGACGTTGGATCCATGGAGACGGAATCGCCTTGGTCGCGGTGCTTTCGGGCACCGTGGTCGGCCCCCTCCTTCTCCGGTCCGCGATTCCCTACGAGTCGATCCGGCACTCGCCCTACTCCCCGCAAGCTGTGACGGCCGACGCCAGGACGGATTTGCGCCCCGTCGCGTTCCACGCCACCTCGTTCGGGATGGGTTGGGGTCTCGAGGGCGACTACGCCGGCGCCCTGACCCGCGCCTCCTCGGACCTCCGGGTCGAGCTTTCGCTCGCGACGCTGCGGGCCGCCCCCTCGACGGGAGACGCGGACGGAGCCGCCCAACGAGTCGTGGGGATCAGGCTCGCCCTCGCCGAGGACGGAGCCGACGGATGGCGCATCGTCCGCGAGGGCCCCATCCAGCGGCTCGACCTGGCACTCACCCCGGGCTCACGACTCGCGCTCGAGGGGATGGCGCTCACGCTTCCCGACGTGCCCGAATCCGAGCTCGTGGACCGCTGGCTCGTCATCGTGCACGAGCTGGCGGCCCCGGCGGCGGACGGCTCGACCGCCCGCGCCTGGAGCTACGTGCACGCGGATCCGGATCTGCTCCCGCGACTGCTGGAGTGGATCGAGGACGGCTGCTGACGCCTCGCCCGGCGTGAGGCACCCGGCCGCGACGGTGGGTCGCGGCCGCACCGCCTCCCTAATGCCGGAAGAGCCTCCGGCCCGTGAAGACCATGGTCATGCCGTGCTCGTCGGCGGCGTCGATGACCTCCTGGTCGCGGATCGAGCCCCCCGGCTGCACGATGGCATGCGCGCCGGCGTCCGCCGCGGCGTCGACCCCGTCGCGGAAGGGGAAGAACGCGTCGGAGGCCAGCACGGCACCGTGCAGCGAGAGGCGTGCGTCCTCCGCCTTCCGCACCGCGATTCGGGACGAGTCCACCCGGCTCATCTGGCCGGAGCCGATCCCCAGGGTCGCTCCTCCAGCGGCGAGAAGGATGGCGTTGGACTTGACGCCGAACACCGCCGCCCAGGCGAAACGCAGGTCGTCCCACTCCGCGTCCGTCGGCGCTCGCCGCGTGACCACCTTCCACGCATCGTCCGCCACACCGTAGAAGGGCGGCACAGGTGGCGTCTGGGCGAGCATTCCGCCGTAGACGCTCCGGTAGACCCGCCCGTCGGGATCGCGCCCGTGTGCCGCGATGAAGCGCGCGGTCGCCTTCTCCTCCTCGTCGCGTCGCGACCAGTGCTCGTCGGACGGCTCGAACGGGAGCCGATCGCGGCGGCCCGGGAAAGTGACCAACCGGAGGTTCTTCTTCGCTGTGAGCGTGGCGAACGCATCCTCCGAGAAAGAGGGAGCGATGATGCACTCCACGAACAGCGAGGACAGGCTTGCGGCGGTGTCGGCGTCCACGGGCCGGTTGACCGCGATCACCGAGCCGAAGGCGCTTACCGGGTCGGTGCGCAGCGCCTTCTCGTAGGCCTCGGCCAACGTCTGGCCGACGGCGAGGCCGCACGGCGTCGTGTGCTTCACGATGCAGACCGCGGGGCGCGGTGAGAACGCGAACGGAGCCAGGCTCAGGAGCGCCCCGTCCAGGTCCAGGATGTTGTTGTAGCTGAGCTCCTTGCCGTGCTCCTGCGAGAGCGCCGCGAGCCCCGTCGGCACCCCGAACCCGTAGAACGAGGCCTGCTGGTCGGGGTTCTCGCCATAGCGCAGCGTCTGGATCCGCTGAAGCCCGATCGGCAGCTCGACCGGAAGCGCCTCGGCCTCGTCCGAATCCAGATAGCCGGCGACGGCCGCATCATACGTGCTGATGTGCCGGAAGACCTTGGCGGCCAGGGCGCGACGCAGCGTCGACCCTTCGCCGTCAGTGTCGCCATCCAGCGCGGACAGGACGGCCGGGTAATCTGCGGGATCGACCACCACCCAGACGGCCTCGTGGTTCTTGGCCGCGGCCCGGATCATGGTCGGCCCGCCGATGTCCACCTTCTCCATGGCGGCCTCCACGTCCACGCCGCCGCCGGAGATGGTTTCGCGGAACGGGTACAGGTTCACGGCAACCAGGTCGATGCACCCGTATCCCATCCGTGCCAGCGCCTCGAGGTCGTCCGCCCGGTCCCGCCGCGCGAGCAGCCCCGCGTGGACGGCGGGGTGCAGCGTCTTGACCCTTCCCTCCATCATCTCCGCGTGGCCCGTGACCTCGGCCACGTCGGTCACGGACAGACCGGATGCACGCAGGGTGCGCGCCGTGCCTCCGGTGGACAGGATCTCCCAGCCACGTTCGGAAAGGCCGCGGGCCAGGTCCACGATCCCGCTCTTGTCGGACACGCTCAGCAGCGCCCGCTTCATGTCATCAGCCCCACTTTCTCTCGGGTTGCTCTCTTCGTCGTCAGCCGTCGCCGGGCAGGCGCTGGGGGGCGGCCCCCGTCCCGGAGACCAGCGCGAAGTAGTCGCCTGCCATGGGCATCGGACCAGGCCGCGCGCCCTCGAGCAGCGTGCGACACACGTGGTCGGCGGCCCGGGGGTAGAGGAGATGCTCGACCTGGAGCACGCGCTGGGCCAGGGTCTCCGGGGTGTCGGTCCCGTGCACCGGAACGGGCCACTGCGCGACGATAGGGCCGCGATCGTATTCCTCGTCCACCAGGTGCACGGTGGGACCGCTCAACGTCGCTCCGGACGCCAGCACCGCACGGTGCACGTGCATCCCCCACATCCCCTTTCCCCCGAACGCCGGGAGGAGCGCGGGGTGGATGTTGAGGATCCGGTTCCGGTAGGCGGCCACGACCGCGGGCGGCACGAGCTTCAGGTATCCGGCCAGGAAGATCACGTCCACTGCATGGCCGCCGAGCGTCTCGAGCATCTCACCGCCGAGCTCGTCGGCGCCCCTGCCCTTCGTGGCGATCACATGGGCCGCCACACCCGCGTCCGCGGCCCGTGCCAGCGCCCCGGCGCCCTCGCGGTCGGAGACCACCAGGCCGATCCGCCACGACGGATCGGTGGTCTCGTGATCCAACAGCGCCTGGAGGTTGGAGCCGCCCCCCGACGCGAAGACCGCCGCACCGAGGGGGCGCGTCAGCGCCATCAGACGAGCTCTCCCCCGAGCTGTCCGACCAGGAACGGGTTGCCGGCCCGCTCCGCGCCCACGGTGGTCGCGGGACCATGCCCCGGATGGAGCACCGTGGCGTCCGGCAGCGTGAGGACCTGGTCCCGGATGGAGCGCATCAGCGTCCGGTAGTCTCCTCCGGGAAGGTCGGTCCGACCGATCGAGCCCTGGAAGACGACGTCGCCCACCAGCGCGAGGTTCGCGTCGGGGACGTAGAAGATGACATGTCCGGGCGCGTGTCCCGGGGCGTGCCGGACCTGCAGGGCGCATCCCCCGAGCTCGATCCTCTGGCCGTCCTGCAGCGTCCGGTCGGGCTCGGGCTGCGGGTGCACGCTGAGCCCGAACGCCGCGGCCTGCTGCGGCAGCGCCCGATACATGCCCAGGTCCGAAGGGTGGAGCCAGATCGGCACGTCGGGGAACGCCGCGCGCACGACGTGCACGCCCTCGATGTGGTCCAGGTGCGCGTGGGTCAGGAGCACCGCCCTCAGCTCGAGCGTTCCTTCCTGGAGTGCATGGACCATCGTCGGTGCGGTGGCCCCGGGATCGACGACGGCGGCGGCACCGGAGTCGGTGCACTCCACCAGGTAGCCGTTCTCCGCGAAGCCGCCCCCGGGGAAGGTGCGGACGCGCATCACCTCACGCGCAACCGCAGCCGCGGGGTCGAACGCCGGCGAGCTCGAGACCTTCCTCCTCCGCGGTCGGAGCCCGCCAGCCGCCGGAGAGGTCGAGCATCCTCCGGAGCGCGCGCTCGGCGCCGGACCGTACGTCCTCGGGGAGCACCACCTCGTGCTGGCCGTGATCCAGGCACCACGCGAGCTTGGCCAGCGTATTCAGCTTCATGTTCCCGCACACCGCCGCGCCGGAGAGCGGCACGAAGGTCTTGAGCGGGAAGCGCTGCTTCATGCGGTCGACCAGGCCGCGCTCGGTGCCGAAGATCACCGCGTCATGCCTCTCGGCCAGATCGACCATCCCGGAGGTCGAGGTCACCAAGTCCGCCGCGTCCAGCAGCTCCCGACGCGCCTCCGGGTGCACGACCACGATGGCCTGCGGATGGGCCGCCCGGGCGCGCGCGAGCTCGTCGAGCACCATGTCGTCGTGGACGTAGCAATAGCCGTCCCAGGCGATGATGTTGTCTCGACCGGTCCGCTCCTCCACGTAGCGGGCGAGGTTGCGGTCGGGAACGAAGATGATCGGCTGCTCACGGGGCAACGACTCCACCACGCGCACGGCGTTCGACGAGGTGCAGCAGATGTCGGACTCGGCCTTGACCTCGGCCGTCGAATTCACGTAGGCGACGACGGCGGCGTCGGGATGCTCGGCCTTCAGGCGGCGGAGCGCGGTGGCCGTCACGAAGTCCGCCATCGGGCACCCGGCCCGCAGGTCGGGCATGAGCACGCGCTTGTCCGGAGACAGGATCTTCGCGGTCTCCGCCATGAAGTGGACGCCACAGAACACGATGACGTCCGCGGGCGTGTCGGCCGCCTCCTGGGACAGCCCCAGCGAATCGCCCAGGTAGTCGCTGACCTCCTGGATCTCCACACGCTGATAGTTGTGGCCGAGGATGACCGCGTTGAGCGCGGCTTTTCGGGCGTGGATCCGGTCGCGCAGCGCCGCGGCGGGCAGAGCGGAGTATTCCAGGACCGTCCCCATCGGATCGGGGAGGGCCCGAGCCGGTGAGATCAAACCGTGAACGAGCTCCCGCAGCCGCACCCGCCCGAGGCGTTCGGGTTCCGGAACGTGAAGCCCTGCCCCATGAAGCTGGTGACGTAATCGATCTCGACGCCGTCCAGGTACTGTGCGCTGAAGGGGTCGACGAAGACCTTCACACCCGCGACGTCGAGCACCTCGTCGTCCGTCTCCGGGCCGTCCTCGATGTTGAGCCCGTACTGGAAACCGGAGCACCCACCGGGCAGGACGGCGACACGAAGCCCCGCCTCACCCTCGACGCCGTGCTCGAGGATGAAGTCGTGGACCTTCTCGACCGCGGTCTGAGTGAGCGTCAGCATGCGGTTGGGGCCTCCCTGAGGTGACAAACCATGATCGCGACCCTGTGTATCGTCGCGTCACAGAATACACTTGCGGCAGTTCGAGGTTTCCGGCCACGCCCGCCCAGGAGCCAGAAAAATTACCCGGGCCCCGCGAGGGGGTCAACGACCGGAGGGCCCGCCCGCGCCGCCGGGGACGCGCTCGCCCAGGATGAGCGATGCCGCCGCGGCCAGATCGTCCACGACGCGCACGCCCGCGGGGACCCGAGCCTCGTGGTCGCGACCGTACCCGGTACGGACGAGGATCCCGCGCCCCCCGAGCGCAACCGAGGGAAGCACGTCGGTGACCTTGTCCCCCACGTACCAGGAGCCGGCCAGGTCGACATGGTGCTCCACCGCCGCGCGCCGGTACATCCCGAGCGCCGGCTTCCTGCAGTCGCAGATATAGGGTCTGCCCGTATGGTGCGGGCAGTAATAGGTCGCGTCGAGACGCACGCCGCCCTTCGCCAGCACCTGGTCCAGGCGTTTCCAGACGGCCCGGTAGTCGTCCTCGGTGTACAGACCTCGGGCGATCCCGGACTGGTTCGTGACCACGATGAGCCGGTACCCCCCGTCCTTCAGAGCACGGAGGGCGGGCGCCGCGCCGGGCACCAGCTCGACGCGCTCCGGGTCGGCGAGATAGTGCGCCTCCCGGATGATCGTGCCGTCCCGGTCCAGAAACACCGCCGGGCCGCTCATCGGCTCATCGGTCGGGCACGGCCCACGCTTCGACGACCCGCCGGATCAACGTCCGCTCCTCGGCGGACGCGACCGTGCGCACGTCGAGGAGGACCCGCTGGCCGTCGATGCGGGCGATCACGGGGGGGTGGCCGTGACGCAGCGCGTCGACGAACGCGTCGCCGCCTCCCGGAGGGTCCAGGGCCACGGCCCACGAGGACAGCGCGACGCCCGGATAGGTGCCGCCTCCCACTCGGCCCTCGCAGGGCGTCGCCTCCGCCCCGAGGGCCCCCGCGTCGAGCATGCGGCCCGCGAGCCGGCGCGCCCGGTCCTCCAGCTCTGCCGGGGTCGCCGCCAGCATGCGCAAGGTCGGGATCTCCTTGAGCGCACGCTCCGGGTCCCGGTACGCGCGCGCCGTGGCCTCGACGCCGGCCAGGGTGGCCTTGTCGACCCGCAGTGCCCGGCACAGGGGATCTCCTCGCATTCGATCAATGCACGCCCGGCGCCCCAGGACGAGCCCGGCCTGGGGGCCGCCGAAAAGCTTGTCTCCCGAGACCACGACGACATCGACGCCGGCCTGGACGGATTCGGCCACGGTCGGCTCGGGCGGCAGCCCGAGCTCGCCCGGGTCGATGAAGAGACCCGACCCCAGATCGTGCACCAACGGGACGCCGGCCTCCGCCGCGAGCCCCGCCAACTCCGCGAGCGACGCCTCCTCGACGAACCCGCTCATGGCGAAGTTCGAGCGGTGCACCTTGAGGAGGGCCTCGGCTCT
>QJYK01000098.1 GCA_003248075.1 Gemmatimonadota bacterium
GAGGGGTACCCGCCCACGACGTTCATCGGCCGCACCGAAGTGGCGGACGGGCGCTGGGTTCTCCTGAACGCGAACCACGGCTGGGCGCGTCAGGACTGGTTCGTGCAGGACGGTCGGACCGGCCGGATCCAACCGATCGTCGAGGGGGTGGAAGCACATTTCCAGGCACGCTTCCACGAGGGGCGGATCTACCTCCTGACGGACTGGAACGCACCCCGTTACCGGCTCATGGTCGCGGAGCCGGAGCGTCCCCGGACGGACGCATGGACGGAGCTGCTCCCCGAGGGGGAGGACGTGCTCCAGGACTTCGCGTTCATCGACGGGAAGATCTACGCCGAGTTTCTCCACGACGTCGCCGGTCGCATCCGCGTTTTCGACATGGACGGAACGCCCGCCGGCGAGATCGAGGTCCCGGACGACGCCTCCGTGGGCATCCGCGCCGCGGACGAGGGGAAGGCCGAGCTGACCGCGAATGCGTACCTCCGCCCGTCGCGTACGTGGACGATCGATCTCGCGAGCGGCGAGCGCACCCTGACCGATTCCGCCGACGTGCCGTTCGACACCACCGGCATGACGGTCCACAAGACGTGGTACACGTCCGCGGACGGCACGCGGGCGCCGATGTACGTGATGCACCGGGCGGACGCCGTGCTGGATGGCACCAACCCCACGATCCTGAACGGCTACGGGGGCTTCAACGTCGCCATCCTGCCGAGCTTCTCCGCCACCGCGGCCGCCTGGGTGGAGATGGGCGGGGTGTACGCGGTGGCGACGCTCCGGGGCGGGAGCGAGTTCGGCGAGGGCTGGCATCGGGACGGGATGCTCGCGAACAAGCCCCATGTCTTCCAGGACTTCGTGGCGGCCGCCGAGCACCTGATCGCCGAGGGGTACACGAGCTCCGACCACCTGGGCATCAGCGGCGGTAGCAACGGGGGGCTGCTGGTGGGCGCGGCCATGACGATGCGCCCGGAGCTCTTCCGGGCGGTCCTATGCACGTACCCGGACCTGGACATGGTCCGCTTCTGGCAGTTCCAGGACGCCAACAACATGCCGGCCCTGCTGGAGTACGGCGACGCGCGGAACCCGGAGCACTTCGCCGCCATACGAACGTACTCGCCGTACCAGGCGGTCCGGGACGGGGTGGACTACCCGGCCGTGATGCTCGCGACCGGCGATCTGGATACCCGCGTGCCGCCGCTGCAGGCGCGACGGATGACGGCGAGACTGCAGGCCGCGACGGGGTCGGGCCTGCCGGTCATCCTCTGGTACGACGAGATGGGTGGGCACGCCGCGGGTCGGGGGCGGCCCACGAGCCTTCGCATCGAGGACACGGCACGCGAGCTTACGTTCATGGCGCAGCAGTTGGGTCTCCAGCCCGAGGGCATGTGAAGCCGCTCAGACGACATCACCGATCCTCCGCCGCGATGTCCGGACATCGGCTGTTGGCGCTCGCGACGGGCGCCGCCCTGTGCGCGCCTGCCGCGTGCGATCTCGGGTCCGCAGGCCCGCCGCTCTCCGAGGTGTCGCCTGACGGCGTGATCAGTGTGACCACCCGCACAGCCGGCGACCCGCTCGACCGCGACTCGACCGGATACCACATCGTCATCGACACCCTCGTGGACTTGGCGGTGGGTACCGACACGACGGTCGAGCTGACCGTGCGCGGGGGCGTCCGCGACGTGGTGCTGGACTCGATCCAGGAGAACTGCGCGGTCGTGGGCGACAACCCGGTGAGCGCGGAGATCAGCATCTTCCAGACGAACGCGCCCGTCGTCTTCGAGGTGACCTGCGACTTCCTGGGTGGGTCGATCAGGGTGGTCACGGCGACCACCGGAAGCCAGCCGGACCCCGACGGCTACACGGTCACCCTCGACGGGGCGGACGCCAGGGCGGTGGCCGTCTCGGGCGAGGTGCTCTACCCGGCGGTGCGGGCGGGCACGCACCTGGTGGAGCTGTCCGGTGTGGACGGGCCCTGCGTCACGACGGACAACCCCCGCCCCGTGGAGGTGACGTACGGGGCGGAGGCCGTCGTGAGCTTCGACCTCGTATGTGAGCCGCCCGCCGGCTCCTGAGAAGTCAGCGGGCCGAGTGCACTAGGGCTCGAGGTGGACCATCGTGGGGGCGTGCTCCTCGATCGTATACGGCCCGGGCGGGCAGGTGACCGACGCGTTCGTGGGGTGGAACAGCCCGTTCGGATTGTCCTTCCAGAGCCACACGTGCAGATCCCAGTGATGGAGCTCTTTCGGAAGGATCGGCTCGTGACCTTCCATGGGACCGTCGAGCGTGTGACCGAAGATCGAAGGGGCCTGGGGCGCCACGGCCACCGGGGCGAACCACTCGGCGCCCGTGAGCCGGAGCTCGTCGCCGGCCCACTCGTAGAGGAGCACCTGCGGCTTGAGCGGATCGAGCGTGGGTCCGATGTAGGCCGGGTTCAGGAAGTGGACGCCCATGGCGCCCTTCATGTAGGCCATCTCACCTTCCCCGCCGGCCTCCGGGAAGTCCAGGCAGCCGACCGTGGAGAGGTAGCCCTCGCGCAGCGCGGCGACGGGGTCGCGGAACCGGTCGAGGGCGGTGCGGACGGACTCGAGCTCGGGCGGTAGATCGGGCAGAGCCGCCGGAGCAGGTGTGGTCGCCACGTCGGCCGCGGGCGGGTCCTGCGCGGACTGGCGGGGACTGCAACCGGTGATGATCGCGAGGCCGGTTGCCACGAGAAGGTAGAGGGGGTGTGCCGAATGTCGGCGACACTTGGCAGTGACCATGGTGACTCCCGTGCGAGAGGGGTGTGCGCTGAAGGTCAGACCCCGGCCGCGTCCGCGCAACGGGTCGACACCGCCGCGGCTCGTGCGGGGCCTGGCGCCCCCTCCCCGCGGGGGCGCCGAGCTGCGGAGCAGAACGGGCGCCGGTGCCCGACTAACGGCGAATCACACGGAGCAGCCGGCCGGTGGCGTCGACCACCATGATCGGGCCGCGGCGTATGTCCCCGGTGAGGTCGATGAGCTCCTCGCGCTGCGCCGCCACCCTCGGAGGTGCGGAGACGACGTCGTTCCATGCGTCGGCATAGTTCACGTCCACCCGATATCCGACGTCGGCGAGGGACTGGATCGTGATCGCGCTCAACGGATTCTCCGTGACGCTCAGGAAGGGCGTCATGAGCTCTGTCCCCATCACGCTCTCCCGCCAGTGGGCGTCGGCGGAGCCCTCGTCGCCGCTGTTCTCCACTGGGACCTTCGCGCCCGAGGTATAGAGCTTCCCACCGGCGGCGTCGAAGGCCTCGATGGCCAGGGGGCCGGAGAAGTGTGTGTCCGCCCCCACGTTGCCGATGGACGGCTCCTTCAGGAGTCCGGCACGCTGCCAGGTGGTGCCGAAGCCAAGCACGTGACCCATCTCGTGCAGGACCACCGCGACGAGCCGGCCGGCGGTCTCGAGGTTGGTCACGTCCTCGATGTCGAATTGCATGATGCCGATGATGGGTAGGCCCCCGGCGGTGCGGATGTAGCAAGGTCCGGCCTGACCCAGGGTCCCGCCCGGCCCGTCGATCGTGATGATGTCGACGTAGATGCGGACGTCGTCGACGGTGTCGTCGATGCGCGGCTGTCCCTCGATGCACGCGTTCGCGTCGACCGGCTGGTTCTCGAACGGGATGTCCCGGATGTCGTAGGGCAGGATCAGCTGCCACCGGTTCGCGGCGCCGACGAACGCCTGGTCCTGACTGGCGCTGCCATGGTGGATGAACTGGAGGTCGATGTTGAACGGCAAGACCTCCAGGCCGGTCACCACCTGGAGCGTGGTCCCGGAGAAGGCGGTATAAGCGTGGATCAGGACGTGGTAGGTGCCGGGGAGGGCCGCGTTGATCAGGCACTCCTCGTTGCTGTCCGCCGCGCCGGAGATGCACTCGTAGTCGTCCCTCGAGGCAGGACGGAACCCCCGGTTGACGTACATGTCCGCGTCACCGGTGCCACCGGAGAGCCGGAACGCGATCGACCCGTCCTCGGCCGGCAGCTCGAAGGCGAAGAGCAGCTCCACGCCCTGGGTTGCTCCCACGTTGGGGATCGGCACGCCCACTTCCAGCTTCGTCTGGAGGGCCACCGTGAGGAACCTCTGTGAGGTGTTGTTGCCCTCCTCGCCCTCGACGACCGAGCCCTGCGCGTCGACCTGCGCGGTCAGCGTCCTGGATCCGGCCTCGAGTGGATCGAGCGCGAACTGGACGGCGAGGGACGCACCGACCGCGAGGGGACCGGCCATCTGGGATGCCGCCTCGGCCCCATCGACCAGTAGCCGGACCTCGAACGCGCTACCGGTCGAGGCGGATCCCTGGTTCGACAGGGCCACCGTGACGGTCACCGTGTCCAGCGTGGTCGGCGCCGAGGGGGACACCGTGATGCCTCCGGCCACCAGGTCGGGCTGCGCCGCCAGGGAGGAGGCCGTGAACGCCAGCGGCGCGAAGCCGGCGGTGGACGCTTCCAGGCCGGCGCCGGCGACGTTGGGGCCCATGGTCCAGGTCGTCGCGGCCGTTCCGTCCGCGCCCGTGGACACCGTGCTGGGGCTCACCGTCCCTCCGCCCGACGTGACCGTGAAGGTGACCGTGCCGCCTGCCACGCCGTTCCCATGCTCGTCCTGCAGCTTCACGACGACGGGATTGGCGAGGGGCTGGCCCACCGGCCCCGACTGGACGTCGCCGGCGACCTTCACGAAGTCGGTGGGTGGCCCCGCCAGGGCCGTCGCGTTGACCCGACCCGAGGCGGAGGAGCCCTGCACGGACACCTGGATCTGTTGCGGACCGGACACGGTGCCCAGTGTCCAGCTCAACGAGGCCTGTCCCTGCGCGTCCGTGGTCGCGGTGGTGGGGGAGACCTGCCCGGAGGTGGTCGAAAAGCTCAGCGCCGCGCCCTGGACGGGGGAGCCGCCGGCGTCGTTGGCCTGCACGACGATCGCCTGGGCAAGGGCGTTCCCGACCGTGGCGCTCTGTCCGTCGCCGGACACGACCTGAAAGCTCGCGGTCACCTGCCGAACCGTGACGCTCGCCGTGGCGCTGAGGCTGCCCGACGTGGCGGTGACGGTGGTCGTACCGATCGACTCGGCGGTGACCGTGCCCCCGGCGTTCACGGTGGCAACGCTCGGATTGGCGCTGGTCCAGGAGACCGTGCCGGTGATCGGGACGCTGTTCTGGTCCAGGATGACAGCGACGAGGGTGGTCGTCGCTCCCAGGAAGTCGAGCGTGACGGTCGTGGGAGACACCGTGAGCGTGGTCGGAGTGCGCGTTTCCGGTCCGGTCCCGTCGGATCCGCACGCCCCGAGCCCCAGCAGCAGCATCGCGAGAAGGAGGGCGAAGGCCCCGGAACGCCTCGGCATCGGGTGTTGAGATGTCGCCGCCACCGCCGGTCTCCTCATGGGGGCCGGTCAACAGGCCGGCCGATCCTGGACACTCCACGAAATACGCGGAAGGGACCGCGCGTTTTCCGTTGGTCGGCGCCGGGCAGCTGCGCGTCACGATCCGGCGGCCTCGGCGTGGTCCTCCGCCGCGAATGTGCCCTCGTCGGGGCCCGGGCGCCATGTCCGACCGGTGGTTCCTAGCGGCGCCGGCGCTCCAGCGCCGCGGCGACCGCGACGCTGCCCACCCGGGCCCCCCGCAACGCGACCAGGAGGTGGTAGAGCAGATCCGCCGCCTCCTCCGCGATCCCGGTGCCGCCGCTCGCGATCTCCACCACCAGCTCGATCGTCTCCTCGCCGAGCTTCTTGAGGCGGAGGTTCTCGTCGTCGAGGAGAAGCGCGGTGTACGAGCCCTCGGGGCGGTCCGCGTCCCGCCGCGCGACGGTCGCGTCGAGGGCCTCGAGGGCCGCGCCCAGGGTCCGATGCCGGCCGTTCCTCTCCGCGCCTCCGTCGCGGGAGGGCTCCCCCGCGGGCTCGGCGCCGGCCCCGAAGCACGTCGCCTCACCGGTATGGCAGGCCGGACCGGCGGGCAGGACGCGGGCCAGCACCGCGTCGCCGTCGCAGTCGGCGTGGAGCGACGTGACCGCCATGACGTTCCCGCTCTCCTCGCCCTTCTGCCACAGCGCCCGCCGCGAGCGCGACCAGAAATGGAGACGGCCGCTGTCGAGCGACCGCGAAAGGGCCTCCCGGGTCGCGTACCCGAGCATGAGGACGCGACCGTCCGTGGCGTCCTGGGCGATCACCGGCACCAGTCCGGTGAGCTTGGCGAAGTCGAGTTTGTCCAGGTCGTCGGAGGTGCGCAGCGTACGGTCGGTCATGGTTCCGCTCCCGACAGGATGTCGCGGTCGGGCGCAGGACGCACACCTACGCCCCACGCCTGCAGCCGGTCCTTGAGCTCGCCCACCGTGGTCAGGCCGTCGTGCAGGATCCCCGCGACGAGGGCGGCGGACGCGTGGCCCTGGTGGAAAGCGTCCCTCAGGTCCTCCGCGGCGCCGGCGCCGCCCGAGGCGATGACCGGAATCGGCACCGCGTCCGCGACGGCCCGGGTGAGGTCCAGGTCGTACCCCGTGCGGGCCCCGTCCCGGTCGATGGAGGTGAGCAGGACCTCGCCCGCGCCCCGTTGCCGGCACTCCGAGGCCCAGGCCACCGCGTCCAGCTCCGTGGGCACCGATCCGCCGTGCGTCCAGCAGCGCCAGGCGTCGCCCGTTCGCGCCGCGTCGATGCTGATCACGATGCACTGGGCGCCGAAGCGCTCGGCCGCGAGGCTCAAGAGCCCCGGATCGCGCACGGCCGCCGTGTTCACGCTGACCTTGTCCGCGCCGGCGCGCAGCAGGGGCCCGATGTCGTCGGCGCTGCGCACGCCCCCGCCCACCGTGAGTGGGACGAAGAGCGCTTCGGCGGTGGCGCGCACGGTGTCGAGCAGCGTGGCCCGCCCTTCGCCCGAAGCCGCGATGTCCAGGAAGACGATCTCGTCCGCTCCCTCGGCCTCGTAGCGCGCCGCCAGCTCCACCGGGTCGCCCACGTCCCTCAAGCCCCGGAACCGGGTGCCTTTCACGACGCGACCCTCTCTCACGTCCAGGCAGACGATCACCCGGGGACGCAGCATCAGTCCAGGCGCTCCACGGACACCGATCCCTTCGTGCTGAAAACCACGTCGCCCTCGACCAGGGCCTGGCGCAATGCCAGCCCTACCGCCTTCACCGCCGCCTCGACCCGGTGGTGCCGATCGGTCCCGCGCACGACCCGAACGTGCAGCGTGGCGCCCAGGTTGGTGGCGAAGGAGCGCAGGAAATGCGTGTACAGCCTGGACGGCAGGCGCCCGGCGAAGAACGACCGCCCTCCGAGGTCGATCGCGGCGTCGACGAGGGCTTCGTCCATGGGCACGACGGCCCACCCATAGCGGGCGGCTTTCGGAGGCACCTCGTCCGCAAGGGCCAGACCCAGGGTGATCGCCACGTCCTCGACGAGGTGGTGACGGAGGTCGCCGGTGGCCTCGAGCGTCAGGTCGAGCGACGCGTACCGCGCGAGGGTCTCCAGCATGTGCGTGAGGAAACGGTCGTCGGTCTTGACCTCGGTGACACCGGTTCCGCGGCGCACGTCCGCCACCACTCGCGTCTCACGGGTCTCGCGCTTCAGCCTGCTCATGTCGCTCCGTCCTCCTCGAAGGGCGCGCCCCAGCGTCGAGCCACGCTCTTCGCGTCGATGACATCGGTATAAAGGGCCATGCCCAACACGACTCCGGCAGCGCCGATCGCCTCTAGGAAGGCGAGCTCACCCTCGGAGGTCACCCCGCCGGAGATCCAGACCCGGTGCCGCGTCGATCGCACCGTGCTCGCCGTGCTCATGCGGTCGATGCCCTCGAGGCGGCCCTCACGGGAGACGTCGGTCGCCAGGATCCCGGCCAGCGGGAGGTCGGCCAGGCGCGGCAGGAGGTCGAGCGCGCCGAACCCGGTCACCTCCGTCCATCCACGGCGGAGCACGACGCCGTCACGCGTGTCCGCCGCGACCATGATGCGGCCCGGATGGCGCTCCACGAGCGCCGACAGCCACTCGGGATCTTCCAGCGCGCGCGTCCCCACCACGATGCGGTCCGCGCCCGCGGCGAGCAGCGCCTCGGCGCGCTCGTCGTCGCGGATCCCTCCTCCCACCTGGGTCCGCGCGGGCGTGCTGGCGATGACCTCCTTGAGCAGGTCGAGGTTGTCGCCCGACCCGAGCGCCGCGTCGAGGTCCACGAGGTGGAGGGTCGTGAATCCCGTGCCCCACCACCGCTCCGCCACTTCGGCCGGGTCGGGGAGCGCGATCTTCATCCGGGCGGGATTGCCCCCCACCAGCTGGACGCAACGTCCGCCGCTCAGGTCGATGGCGGGAGCCGCGATCATGGACGGCCTCCTTCCAGGGCGCCGCGCGCGCCGCCGTCCGCTTCCCCCCGCGCGGAGAGCGTGACCCAGTTCTCGATCAGCCGCAGGCCCTGCACGGAGCTCTTCTCCGGGTGGAACTGGAAGCCCACGGTACGTCCCCGCCGCACGGCGGCCGCGAAGCGGGTGCCATCCACCTCACTCCAGGCGATGGCGTCCGCCGCGTGGGTGGGCTCGCACACGAAGGAGTTGGCGTAGTAGGCGATGAGTGGCGCCGCGTCACGGAAGACCGGATCGCCGGTGATCACGACGTCGTTCCACCCCATCTGCGGCACGACCGCGCTGCGCAGGCGGCGGACGCGTCCAGGGAGGAGCCCGATTCCGGCTCCGTCGGACTCATCGCTGCCGTCGAAGAGGAGCTGCATGCCCAGGCAGATTCCCAGGCAGGGGAGGCCGCCCTCCAGGGCGACACGGATCGCCGAGCGGTCCTCCGGGAGCGCGGCCGCGGCGTGCCCGAACGCACCGACGCCGGGAAGTACGAGCGCGTCCAGCCGAAGGGCCTCCGCCCAGTCGGTCGTGGTGATGACGTCGACGCCGCACGCCTCGATCGCCTTGCGCAGCGAGTGGAGGTTGCCCGCGCCATAGTCGAACAGCGCCACGTTCACCCGGTGACTCCAGGTGACGCCAGGTGCGCGTCGAGCGCCTCGAGGAAGCGTTCCATGAGCGGCCAGGGGGCCACGGTGACGCGCAGCGCGTCGGAGCCGTCGGGCATGTCGCCGGGGAACGGGCGCACCGCGACGCCCCGGGCCCGGAGGGCACGCGCATCGGCGATCGCCTCTCCGCCGGGCGCGCGAAAAAGCACGAAGTTGGCCCGGGACGGGACCAGGTCGAGGCCGCGCTGTGCGAGGGCTCCTTCCACCCTGCTCCGGTTGACCACGCACGCTTCGACCGTGCGCGTCACCCATCCGGCTTGGTCGTCCAAGGCCGCCGCCGCTGCACGAGCCGCGAGGCGGGCGACCTTGTAGGGGCCCCTCGACTTCTCGACCTCGAGCGTCGTGTCCGGATGGGCCACCGCGTAGCCGACGCGCAGCCCTGCCAGCCCGAAGGCCTTGGACATCGTGCGGGACACGACCAGTCGGGGATGGGCGGTTGCGCGCCCTGCGAACGTGTCGCCCCCGAAGTCGACGTAGGCTTCGTCGAGGAGCACCAGCGGCCCGTCGTCGCCCGCGGCGTCCAGCAGCGCCTCCACCCATGCGGTGTCGGCGACCTCGCCCGTCGGGTTGTTCGGCCGGCACACGTACACGAGCGCCGGGCCGCCCGCCAGGAGTCGTGTCGGGTCGTCGAGGGCCGCCCGCCAGGGCGTGGCACGCGCCTCCATCCCGTTCATCCGCGCCAGGGGAAGCGCCATCGAGAACGTCGGCGTGGCGACCGCGACGAAGTCGGCCGCCCCGGCGGCGGAGCGGTAGGCGGAGTCGAGCACGTCGTCCGACCCGCAGCCGGTGGTCACACACGCTTCGGGCACGCCGAGCCGGCGCGAGACCGCGGCCCGCAGCTCGTCCGCGTAGAGATCCGGGTAGCGGGCCAGCGCATCGTCGCCCGCGGTCCGCAGGACCTCGAGCGCGGCGGGGTGCGCGCCCCACTGGTTCGTGTTGTCGCTCAGGTCGAGCGCGACCGGCGTGCGATCGAAGTGGTAGCGGGTGAGCGCCCTGTAGTCCTGCCTGGGGAACGGGCTCACCGGGACCTCCTCGCCAGCGCCGCGGCACCGTGCGCGGGGAGTCCCTCCGCCGCCGCGAGCAGGGCCACGTCCTCGGCCAGCGATGCGGCCCCCTCCTGGTCGATCTCTTGCACGGTCCAGGCACGGAGGAAGTGGTGGGTGGACAGCCCGGAGAAGCTCCGCGCCCTCCCGGCGGTGGGAAGCACGTGGTTGGCGCCGGTCAGGTAGTCGCCGAAGGCGACCGACGCGGCCGAGCCGACGAAGGTGGCTCCGGACGTGCGGACCGCCATCGCCGTCGGCCCTGGGTCCGCGGTCATGACGGAGAGGTGCTCCGGCGCGTACGCCTCGGCGAAGGCGATGGCCTCATCCAGCGTCGTGGCCTTGAGCAGGGCACCGTGGGAAGCGAGGGCGGTGGCCGCGATGTCGCGACGTGGAGCGTGGGCGAGCAGCCCGGCGAGCTCGCGCCGCGTTGCGTCGGCCAGGCCGGCGGACGTGGTGACCAGGACGGCAGCCGCCTCGGGGTCATGCTCGGCCTGGGCGAGGAGCTCGAGGGCCACGAGCGCGGGGTCGGCGGACCCATCGGCGAGCACCAGGACCTCCGAAGGCCCCGCCGGGGCGTCGACGACGATCCGCCCCGCGATTTGCCGCTTCGCCTCGGTGACCCACCGGTTCCCGGGCCCGACGATGGCGTCCACGGCGGGCACGGCCTCGGTCCCGAGGGCCAGGGCGGCGATCGCCCCGGCGCCCCCCACCGCGAACAGTCGGTCCGCTCCCCCGATCGCGCAGGCCGCCAGGACCTCCGGTGGCGGAAGGGCCGCCGGGCCCGGCGGCGAGCAGACCACGACCTCGTCGACGCCGGCGGACTTGGCCGGGACCACCCCCATGAGCACGCTCGACGGATAGGCTGCGCGACCGCCCGGGGCGTAGACTCCCACGCGTCGCAAGGGCGACCAGACGCGCGTGACGCGCACTCCGGGCTCGACCTCGACGGAAACGTCCTTCGGTCGCTGGGCATCGTGGAAGCGTCGGATGTTGCGCGCGGCGCGCTCCAGCGCCCGTCGGACCCCGATGGGGAGCCCAGTGAGCGCCTCCTGCCAACGCTCCTGGGGCACCTCCAGGGACTCCAGGCGCACGCCGTCGAAGCGTTCGGCCATCTCCCGCAAGGCGGCGTCACCCCGGGCACGTACGTCGTCCAGGATCGAGGCGACCGCGGCCGAGAGACCCGGCTGGCCTTCCGGCGTCCGCTGCAGCAGGCGGCGGCGGGTGGCGTCCGTCAGGCCGTCCAGGGGACCCTCCGCGAGGAGGGAGAGGGTCGCGCCCGGGTCGGCCGAGCCGCCGCGTCCGTCGCTCCGGGTTCGGGCCTCGGCGCTCATGGCATCAACCTCTCGATGCGCGTGACCAGAATGCCCTCCGCGCCCAACGACTTCAGCCGAGCGATGGTCTGAACGATGTCGTCGCCGTCCACGACCGCGTGCGCGGCCACCCAGTCGTCGCCATCCAGCACCTCGACGATCGTGGGTCCGTTGATGCCCGGGAGGACCGCGCGGACCTCGGCGAGCTTCGTGCGCGGCACGTTGGCCATCAGGTACCTCTTCCGCTCGGCGCGGAGCACCGACTCGACCGCGGCGGACAGCTCGCCGATCGCGCGGCCGACCCGCGGATCGTCAAGGCAACCTCGGTTCGCCACCAGCCGGGCGCTGGACGTCATGATCGTGTCGATCTCGCGCAGCTTGTGGATGCGCAGTGTCGACCCGGTGGAGACCAGATCGACGATCGCGTCCGCGACCCCGAGATGCGGAGCGATCTCGGTGGCACCGGTGACCGGCGCGATGTCGATGCCCGTCCCCAGGGACTCGAAGTACCGTCGAGCGATGCGTGGAAACGACGTCGCGACCCGGGTGCCGGCCGGGAGATCGGCGGCCGACCCGAACGGCGCCTCCTCGCGGACGGCGACCGCCATGCGGCAGGTGCCGAAGCCCAGGTCCAGGAGATCGACGACGTCTCGACCGCTCTCGGACACGAGATCGGCGCCCGTGATGCCGACCTCGGCGGCACCGTCCGCCACGTACTCGGGGATGTCCGCCGCGCGCACGAACAGCGCCAGGAAGTCCGGCCCGAGGTCGGTGAGCAAGGCACCGTCGCTACGGAACGTGGGCCGGAGCCCGGCCTGCTCCAGCAGCGTCATCGCCTTCTCCGAGAGGCGTCCCTTGTTGGGGAGCGCGACCCGGATCCGCTCGCTCTCTGTCGTTCGCATATCATGCTCCGAAAAAAAACCGCGGCCCGTCACTCGGGCCGCGGTGGAGATGCGCTTCGTCGATCCGACCGTTACGCGCGCACCAGCCTCCCGCTGCCCGGGTGGGCCGCGTGGTGACGATGGTGGTGCCGGCTGCCGACGATCGTGTTCATGGTCCGGGGAAGGTGGCGTGGGCGTCGGAAGCGGTCAAGGAGGCGCGGCCGTCGAACGGACGCGGCGACGAGCATGACTCTCAGATCCCATCGACGGCCGCTTCCCGCCATACCAGCTCCGGGAGCACGCCCTGCTGCAGCTCGAACATCCGGTCGATCAGGGCGACCGCGAGGCGATAGGAGGTACACGTCGGATCGAGAAGCAGGGCCTGGAGGAGCAGGTCGCGCGAGCGCTGCTCGAACGCCTGCACGAGCAGCAGATTGATGCTCGCCTGAGTCCGCAGGAGAGCGGCGATCGCCTCCGGGAGCGGCGCCATGGCTCGCGGGCGCAGGCCGTCACCGTCGACCACCGCCGGCACCTCGACCACGGTCCCGTCGGGGAGGTTCGGGATCCACCCCCGGTTGGGGACGTTGACGGCGGGGAGCTCGTGGCGCTGCCCGCACGCCAGTCCCTCGATGATCGGGACGGCCAGCTCGCCGGAGGCGAGGATGGCATCGTCCGACTGCCCCTCGCGCACCTCGCGAGGCGGCCGGAGCCTCACGGGGTGCTCGGGCGGGAAGAGCGGCGCGTCCGTGGGGTGGTCCTCCAGGTTGTAGATCCAGGTGGGGACCTTCCCGGTGTCCCACGGGTGGCCGTCGCGGGGATCGTAGAAGAACTGGAGGAGGCTGCTTCCCAGGAAGTCCTCCGCCCAGCGCACGTACTCGCCGATGTGGTTCGCCCCCGGCGAAGGGAAGAGGCCGAACGCACGCAGCAGGACGCGGCTCAGCGCGATCTGGTCCCAATCGGCCAGCCAGTGGGCCTCCCGCTCGCGGGCGCGGAGCTTCGGATAGAGGTCCTCCCCGGTCGCGCGGCTGCGCATCTCCTGGAACCACGTGATGTGATTCAGGCCGCAAGCGTACGCCTCGAAGTCTTCCAGCGGATGCTCGAGGATCTGACACGCCTGCTCCATCCCGTGCCGGATGCCGTGGCACAGCCCGATCACCTTGACCGCGGAGAGGCGCGTCTGCGCCTCGCACAGCTTCGTGAGCGGGTTGGTGTAGTTGAGTAGCCAGGCGTCCGGACACCGCCGCTCCATGGCGCGACAGATCGCGAGCGAGGGGGCCATGTTGCGCAGGGCGTGGAACAGACCGCCGGGACCGCCGTTCTCCCCGTAGATCTGTCGGAAGCCGTGGTCACGGGGCACGTGGAAATCCTGGGCCCAGTAGAAGTAACGGCCGGTCTCGACGGCCATCACCACGAAATCGGCCCCGTCCAGGCTCTCGTCCAGGTCCGTCGTCGCCGTGACACGGTGGCCACGCGGCAGGCGCCCGTCGAGGCGCGCGGCATACGCGCGCGTGCGCTCCACCTCGCCGGCGTCGAGGTCCATGAGCGACACGTGGACGACGCTCCGGGCGAGGGGCTCGCTCAGCCAGAGGTCGCGCAGGGTCGCGGGCCCGAACTCGCGGCTACCCGCGCCGACGAGGGCGATCTTCACGCGGCACTCCTTTCGGAGGCGGGACGGGGCGACGAAGTCGATGCGATCGACAACGTCACGAATCCGGCGACGAGCCCCACGAGCAGGAGCGCGCCCCCCGAGGCGGCGCGGCCGGTCACGAGGTGACCGATCGCGACCAGCCAAGCATACAGGAAGATCATCCCGGACGCCCAACCGGCCCAACGGCGGAGTGCCGAGGGGAGCGCGGTGTCGACCGCGCCGCAGCGGGCGGCGACCGGACCCCACCACCCACCCGGCCGCACGCGCAGGTAGAAGCGGTCGAGGTGCTCGGGCGCGTCGGCCGGGGTCGCATAGGCCACCACGATCCACGTGAGGGTGGCGACCCCCAGGAAGGCGAATGCCCGCAGGAAGTCGTAGTCACTGCCGTAGAAGTGGTCGAGACGCTCCAGGGTGGCCGCGGAGATCAGTCCGCCGGCGCCGGCCAACTGCCCCCATACCCTTCCGTTGGCGAGCAGGACCGACGCGGCCATGGCCGAGATCTCCGCCCACGCGTTCACGCGCCACCAGTACCAACGGAGCAGCCACACCAAGGCGACGCCCGCGGTGAGCTCGATCACGTAGATCCAGGCGTCTTCGATGGTGTCCATCTGCCACGCCGTAAACGCGGCCACGAGGACCAGCGCCACCACCGCGACCCTGGAAGCGATCACGTAGTGTCGCTCGTCGGCGTCGCGGCGCAGGAAGCGCCTGTAGATGTCGTTGACGAGGTAGGACGCGCCCCAGCACAGGTGGGTATCCATGGTGCTCATGAACGCCGCGAGGAAGCTCGCGACCATGAGCCCACGCAAGCCTGCGGGCATCAGCTCGGCAATGACCATCGGATAGGCGAGCTCGGGATCCGCCAGCAGCTCGGGCGCCGCCGTCGCCGTGGGCAGGATGAGCAGGGATCCCAGCCCCACGATCACCCACGGCCAGGTCATGAGCACGATGCCGGCGAGCGAGAACCAGAGCGCGGACAGCATCGACTCGCGCTCGTCGCGGGCCGCGAAAAGGCGTTGCGCCAGGTACCCGTCTCCCTGGCCGCTCCTCGTCCAGAGCAGGAGGATGAGGACGAGGAACGACACGAACTCCAGCGGGCTCAGGTGCGCCGGCGTCGGAAGCACGTCGAGCGTGCCGGGTGCGGCGTCGGGGAGCGCGCGAATGGCGGCGGCCATCTCGGCCGGCCCACCCAGGTGCCAAAGCACGATCCCCGCCAGGACGAGTGATCCCGTCATCCCGGCCACGAACTGGAGCAGGTCGGTGACCACCACGCCCCACAGCCCCGAGGCCACGGTGTACGTGAGCGCGAGCGCCACGCACACCACCAGCGTGACCGCGGGATCCCATCCCAGCAGGACGCGGCTGAACTTCACCATCGCGAGCATGACCCAACCCATCACGATGCAGTTCTTCAGGAGTCCCTGGAAGAGCGCCGAGAAGCCGCGCAGGAAGGAGGCCGGGCGGCCGCTGTAGCGCAGCTCGATGAATTCGGCGTCGGTGAGGATCGCGGCCCGTCGCCAGAGCTTGGCGTAGAAGAAGACCAGGAGCATGAGGCCGGCCGCCTCGTACCACCACAGCCAATTCGCGAAGATCCCGCGCTGGCGAACCAGGGAGGCCGTGGCGAGCGGTGCGTCCGTCGCGAACCAGGTGGCCGCGATGGAGGTGCCGGCCACCCACCAGGGTAGGGCTCGGCCGGCGACGAAGTACTCCTCGAGGCTGGAGCCGGCTCGCCGACTGAACCAGAAGCCGAGCGTGAGGGTGATCGCGCCGTACACCACGACGACGATCCAGTCGATCGGGGCGAGCCGCACGGTCCGAGCCTATCGCGCGCTGCGCGCGCTGACGAGGTTGGCGAGGATCCGATACGCCCCGGGCACCCCGTACGGCACCTGGCGGTGCAGAGCGAGCGCGACGTACGTGTAGCGGCCGGCGCCGACCTCGGCGCTCAGCCACACACCGCGCTGGGGCTGCTGACCGGTGTCGTGCATCTCGAGCAGCGGTACGTAGCCGTCGTCCCAGGAGGCGAAGAACTTCGAGCCCCGTTGCTCGATCCAGCCGTCGAAGTCGGCGCCGGTGATCCGGTTGGGCGTCGTCAGGAGCGCGTGGTCGGGTGCGAGCAGGGTGACCGGCGCGTCCTCCTCGGACACCTCCTGGGCGTCCGCGGGGAGCGACGCCCGGAGAGGGGCCTGTGTCTCGGGGTCGAAGTCGGGGGTCTGGTAGAGGACCACCAGGTTCCCACCGGCCCGGGCGTAGTCGAGGAGTCGCGCGTTGTGCGCGACGAGATCGCGTCGCACGGCGTAGGCGCGCGTGCCCACAACCAGGGCGTCGAAGGTCGACAGGTCGGCGGAGGCGAGCTCCGGCTCGCCGAGGAGGGTGACGTCCGCGCCGAGCTGCGCCAGCGCCGCTGCGACGTCGTCTCCCACGCCCATGACGTAGCCGACGCGGAGGGGCTCGGCGACCGTCACGTCGATGGGGACGACCGTCGACTCGGCGGGCCGGTACAGCCGCCGGGTCTCGAGGTCGCGGTGCCGGATGGTGTGGACCTCCTCGCGATAGACGCGGCCGCCGGCATGGGCGCTAGCGCGGAGGCGCACAGGCCCCGTCGGATCCGGGGGCGGCGTGACCTGGAAGGTGGCCGATGCCGAGGAGCCCGGTCCAGGCAGGAGGACGTCGACGTGGCCGGGGAGCGCGGCCCAGCCGGCGGGCACCTCGAGGGCTACGGCGGCCTCGGCACCGCCCGGCGCGTCCGTCTTCACCTCGACCGCCACCTCGAAGGGTCCCCCGTGGCCGGGGCGAAGCACCCTCAGGGAGGGCTGCACCTCGAGCGTGAGGCCCGGCACCACCGTCAGGGCGCGCAGCGACGTCCCGTACGGTGGGTCGGCCTCCACCGTCCGGACCGGGACCCGGACGCCCACGCGCACGAGACCCACGCCCGCCCCGCCGACCACCTCGATCCCGGCGCCGACGAGCAGCCGTGGCCCGGCCTCGCCGAGATGGATCCACGTCGAGTCGTGCACCTCGTAGGCGTTCTGTGCGATGCTCCGGCGCCCGAACCACGGGCGGGACGGCTCGGCGCCGGCGGGAATCGTGACGCGCAGGACTCTGGTCACGACCTCGCCGGGCAGGAGCGTCCCTCCGTCCACGCTTCCACTCCCGGCCCACCCCTCGGGCGACGCGAGCTCGGCGCCCCTGAACCCGAGCGCGCGCAGGCCCGCGTTGTGCACGGTCACGTGGACGTCGAGCTCCTGGCCCGGCACCACGGGGCCCAACGTCGACCCCGCGGGGGCACCGGCCGCGACCGCGATCGCCGACACCCGGATGCCGACCAGCGCCTGCAGCGCCTGGACCATCTCGCGCCGCTCGATCGCGAGGTGGAAGCGGGCCTCACCGTCTCGTGGCAGTCGGGTCAGGACCGCGCGCAGCCCCGCCAACGCCCCGGCCAGCGGCTCGGCGGCGGCCCCCGGGTCGTCCATGCGGAAGGCCGCCCGCGCGCGCTCGACGTGGCGCAGGATCTCCTCGAGCGCCGCGACCGTGCCCTCGGGCGCCGTCTCGCCGAGGGCGCCGAAGACGCCCGGCAGCGAGACGTCCAGGCCCTCGAACGGGTCCTCCTCGCGCTCGTCGCCCCCGACCGGGCTCAGGCGCTCGTAGCGCGCCAGGGCCCCACCGGTGAACGGTCGGCTCCGACCGCTCGTCTGCGAGCGCTGCAACGCCAGCCCCTCCGACCCGACCTCCTGATACGAGCGTCCGAGCCAGGGGCTGGGCAGCCTTGGGTCCAGCTCCAGATGCGACGGCTCGCCCGGCTGGATGCGTCCCCTGTAGAGCTTCTTCACGGCCCAGGGCCTCAGGCCCTCGCGCTCGATCTGCTCGGGGAAGCGCGACGGATCGGCGGCCGCCCGGACCGCCTCGGGCGTGAGCACCCCGGCGGCCTGGTGGTGTCCGTGTCCGTCGCGCTCCGACCCGTGCCAGCGCGAGATGACCACGAGGGGACGGTTCGTACGGATGATGCGTACCATATCCGCCAGGACGGCCTCCCGATCCCAGCTGCGCATCGCCTCGTCGAGCGTCTTCGAGAAGCCGTAGTCGACCGCCGTGGTGAAGTACTGGTCGTCCAGGCCGTAGGTTCGGCCGGCGAGCCGAAGCTCCTCGGTGCGGATCAGGCCGAGTGCGTCGAACAGCTCGGAGCCGATCGCGTTGGCGCCACCCTCGCCCCGATTGAGCGTGAGCAGCGCGGTGCGCACGCCCATCCCCCTCGAGAGCAGGGTGAGCACCCCGGGCTCCTCGTCGTCCGGATGGGCGGTCGTGTAGAGCACGCTGGCGATGCTCCCCACCTTCGCGAGCTTCTGCCAGGCGCCGACCGCGCCCTCGTCGATCGGGAGCGGACCGGCGGGCCCGACGTCACCGGCGCGCGACAGGACCCGCGGGAGCTGCCCGGCGAGCGGCGTGGCGCTCGCGAGCGCGAGAACCATCACGCCCGCGCCCGCGTGCGACGCCCGCCGCCGGCCGGTCATCGTCGCCCCCGTCGCGATCGGCGCCGGGTGTCCGGCGCGGTCAGCTCGACCAGGGCGGCACGACGCGGTTCATGCGCGCGTAGGCGATCGACTGGCCCAGATGCTCGTTCATGTGCGCGACGAGCTGGAGGAGCACGGCGGCCTTCGTGACCTGCCGGCCATAGAGCTCGGTCCCGGCCATGAGGTCGTCGCTCGTCGCATTCCGGATGATCTCGCGGACGTGGTCCATCGAGGCGGACAGGAGCGGGACCACCTGGTCCTTGTCGGTCACCCCGTCCTCCCATCGCGCATGCTCCCGGGCGCCCATGGGCGAGGCGATGCCCATGTTCTCCTCAGGGTACATGTAGTTGTAGTGCGCGATGTGCATGTAGACGTGGGCGACCGTCGCCACGCCCTCCATGGGGGTCCAGCGGTAGGTCTCGGCGGGCATGGCCTCGGCGAGCGCGACGAGCTTGCGGGCGGACGCCTCGAACTGACGTCCGATCTCCTCGCGGAAATCGGGGAGGGCGGTCTGGGCTGCCGCGGATAGCGGGGCACCGGCGACGGCGAGCAACGGGAGCGCGAGCAGCGCGGACCGTCGGGCGTGAGGTCGGGAGCGATACATGGGCGTCCTTCCAGGGGCGGGAGCCGGATCGATATGACGGGCCAAGATAGGACCGGTGCGGGGCGTGCGGCCAACCACGCGGCCCCACCCCGGCGCTTCCCTTGCACGGCCCGAAAGCCCGCTCTACGCTCGGGGGATGAGACGCCGGGCTCGCGCCGGACAACCCACGTGGCTCTTCGCGCTCGCCGGTCTGGTGGCGTGCGGCGGCGGCGATCCCGGTGCGCCGGACGTCGCCGCCCCCGGCAGGCCCCCCGGCGTCGAGGCCCCCGACCCCGAATCGGCCACCCTCGGCGAGAACGCCACGAGCCGGCTCGACGCTCCCTACGTCGTGCTGGTCTCCCTGGATGGCTTCGCGGCGCGCTATGTGGCCCACTACGCGCCGCCCGCGCTCACGGTTCTGGCCGCGCGGGGCGTCTGGGCGGAGGAGGGGATGATCCCGGTCTACCCCAGCCTCACCTTCCCCAACCACTATGCCCTCGCCACCGGGATGTACCCGACGAGGAACGGCATCGTCGCGAACACCTTCTTCGATCCGGGGCGCGGCGCGTGGTACAGCCTGGGTGACCCTGATGCCGTCGCCGACGGATCGTGGTACCGGGGCGAGCCCCTCTGGGTCACGGCGGAGCGCCAGGGGATGGTGGCGGCCACCTTCTACTGGGTCGGATCCGAGGCGGCGGTGGGCGGCGTCCGGCCGAGCTACTGGCGACGATACGATGCCGGCGTCGACAACGACGCCCGGGTGACACAGGTGCTGGAATGGCTGGCGTATCCCGAGGCGTATCGCCCCCACTTCGTCACGCTCTACTTCTCCACCACCGATGCCGTGGGGCATGCGTTCGGGCCGGACAGCCCGGAGATGGCCTCGGCGGTGGGCGCCGTCGACGCCTCGCTTTCCCGTCTCTTCGCGGGGATCGCGGCGCTTCCGCACGCCGACCGGGTCACCACGATCGTGCTCAGCGACCACGGCATGGACGGCTACGCGGTGTCCGGCAGGCGCTATCTGGCGGATGTGACGTCGCTCGACGGGTTGGTCATCGCCGAGTCGGGCGCGTCCGCCAACGTCCACGTCGACGAGGCCCGTCGCTCGGCTGCCGAGCTTGCCATCGACGCGACCGGGGGACTTCCCGGAGTGACCGCGTACCTCGCGGACGACGTTCCCGAGCGACTGCACTACCGCGGAGACCCACGCATCGGGGACGTGGTCCTCGTGCCGGACTCCGGAGTGGTGGTCTACCCGGTGAACGACCGTCCGGAGAGCCCCGGATACACCCATGGCTGGGACAACGCTTTGCTCAGCATGCGCGCCCTCTTCATCGCCTCGGGCCCGGGGCTACCGCAAGGAACCAGGATCGCGCCCTTCGAGGCGGTCCATGTCTATCCCCTGGTGACGCGCATCCTGGGCCTCGCGGCGGCCTCCGGCATCGACGGAGACCCGTCGCTGTGGAACCCGCTCCTGGCGGGACGCTGAGCGCTGCGATCCGTCGAGCGGGAAGCGGCGGTCCCCATGCTGCGTCGCCCGCTATTCCGGCCTCGGCCCGATTGCGCGAGAATACGCCCCCATGACGGACGAGCCGATCCGCATCCGTGGTGCTCGCCAGCACAACCTGAAGAACCTGGACCTGGACCTGCCGCGACGGCGCCTGACGGTCGTCACGGGCCCGTCCGGTTCCGGGAAGAGCTCGCTGGCGCTGGACACGCTGTTCGCCGAGGGCCAGCGCCGGTACGTCGAGTCGTTGTCCACGTATGCGAAGCAGTTCCTGGAGCGGATGGAGAAGCCGGACGTCGACCGCGTCGACGGGATCTCCCCGGCGGTGGCCATCGAGCAGAAGAACCCGACCCGGTCGAGTCGCTCGACGGTGGGGACCGCGACGGAGGTGCACGACTACCTCCGGCTGCTCTGGTCGCGCGTCGGACACACACACTGCCCGCGGTGCGACCGGCGGGTCCGGCCCGACACCGTGTCGGGCGCGGTGGACCGGACGCTCGAGCTTCCCGCGGGCGCCCGGATCCAGGTCGCGTTTCCGCTCCCGCTCAGCGAGCGGGTGACGCATCCGCTGATCGCTTCGAACCTGCGGGCGATGGGCTTCGTGAGGGCGCGGGTGGACCATACCCTCGTCGACCTGTCGGGACCGGAGGCGGACGACGCCGCGTCCCTCGGAGTCGACCTGGCCGAGGCGCGGGAGATCCTCGTCGTCGTGGACCGCCTGAAGGCGGACCCCGCCAGCGCCGAGCGCCTCGCCGACTCGCTACAGACCTGCTTCGAGGAGGGAGACGGAGAGGCGGTGGTGCTCCTCGGCGAGGGCGGTGACGAGCGGCTCCGCTTCACGGAGCACTTCCAGTGTCCGGAGCACCCGGACGTGGTCTTCCCGGACCCGACCCCGCAGCTTTTCTCGTTCAACAACCCGTACGGCACCTGTCCGGTGTGCACCGGCTTCGGCGCCACCCTGGAATACGACGTCGACCTGATCGTACCGAACCCGAAGCGGTCTCTGGCCGACGGCGCCATCGATCCGTGGGAGAAGCCCCGCTATCACAAGGAGAGGGACCGGCTCCGGGCCTTCGCGAAGGCGTCGAAGATCTCCGCCTATGCGCCCTGGGACGAGCTCCCCGACGCGTTCCGCGACGCCGTGTTGCACGGAGCCAAGGGGTTCAAGGGCATCATTCCGTTTCTGGTCTCACGGGAGCGGAAGCGTTACAAGCAGTACATCCGGGTCTTCCTGAGACAATACCAGAGCCCACGCCCCTGTCGGGCATGTGGCGGCGCGCGCATCCGGGAGGAGGCCCTACGGGTGCGGGTCGGTGGCCGAACCATCGCCGAGGTCGGCGAGATGCCCCTCGAGGAGCTCAGGGCCTGGATCGAGCGGCTCGGTCTCTCCGACATGGAGGCGCGCGTCGCCGCCACCATCCTGCGTGAGGTCCGGGCCCGGCTTTCGTTCCTCGTCGACGTGGGTCTCGGGTACCTGACCCTCGGGCGTCAGACCCGCACCCTGTCCGGAGGCGAGGCGCAGCGCATCAACCTGGCCAACTCGCTCGGCTCGAGCCTGGTGGACACGCTCTACGTGCTGGACGAGCCCACCATCGGGCTGCACCCCAAGGATACGGGAGCGCTCCTGGACCTGCTGGTGAAGCTCCGCGCTGCGGGGAACACCGTCGTGGTCGTCGAGCACGACCCCCAGGCGATCCTGGCCGCCGACCATGTGGTCGAGCTGGGGCCGGCTTCCGGTGAGGCCGGCGGGGAGCTGGTCTTCCAGGGCCCGCCCCAGGCCCTCCTGGGCCAGGACACGGTCACGGGCGCGTACGTATCGGGCCGTGCACCCATCGAGGTTCCGGCGAAGAGACGCAGGGTCGACGGGCCCTGCCTGACGCTGCGGGGGGCGCGCCAGCACAACCTGAAGGGCGTGGAGATCGAGGTGCCGCTGGGTGCGCTCACCGTGGTGACGGGCGTTTCCGGCTCGGGGAAGTCGACGCTCGTTCACGACGTCCTGTTCCGGGCTGCCGAGCGCGAGCTTGGCGGGGGCGAGACCAGCGCGAAGGAGCACCTGGGCGAGGTGGTGGGGGAGTACGAGGCGCTCGAGGGCCTTCGGCACCTGGATGCGGTCGTGCTTGTCGATCAGTCACCCATCGGCCGGACGCCGCGCTCCAACCCGGTCACCTACATCAAGGCGTGGGACGAGGTCAGGCGCATCCTGGCCGAACAGCCCGTGGCACGTGAGCGCGGATACGGTGCGGGACACTTCTCGTTCAACGTCCCCGGCGGCCGTTGCGAGGCGTGCAAGGGTGCGGGACAGGTCGAGATCGAGATGGTGTTCATGGCCGACGTCTTCGTGCCCTGCGAGTCGTGCGGGGGCTCCCGCTACCAGCGTGAGGTGCTGGACGTCAGGTACAAGGGGAGGAGTGTCTCCGAGATCCTGGACCTCACCGTGAACGAGGCGATCCGCTTCTTCATCCGCGAGCGGAAGCTGGGCAAGACACTCTGGCACCTCCAGCAGGTCGGTCTGGGCTACCTCAGGCTCGGCCAGCCGGCTACCACGCTGTCGGGTGGGGAGGCTCAGCGTCTCAAGATCGCGCGCGAGCTCGCCGGGACGGGAGGCACGAAGGGCCGGAAGCTGTACATCCTGGACGAGCCCACCACGGGGCTGGCCGGCGAGGACATCAAGAAGCTGCTCGCCGTGCTCGAGCGGCTGGTCGACGCAGGCAACACCGTGTTGATCATCGAGCACAACCTGGACGTGATGAAGGTCGCCGACTGGATCGTGGACCTGGGACCGGGGGCGGGAGAGCGTGGTGGGGAGGTCGTGGCGATGGGCCGACCGGAGGATGTGGCGGGGGTGCCGGAGAGCGCGACGGGTCGCTACCTGCGCGAGCTGCTAGGGACGACGTCGCGGTCGCAGAGCGCATGAGGGCCCTCGTCTTCGGCGCCAGCGGGATGATCGGCGGAGGGGTCCTCCGGGAGTGCCTCGAGGATCCTCGCGTCGCGTCCGTGCTCTCGGTCGGTCGGCGCACGACGGGGCTCACGCATCCGAAGCTCGACGAGCTGATCCAGGCGGACCTCTTCGATCTGGCTCCCGTCGCCCACCGACTCGAGGGGTGCGACGCCTGCTTCTACTGCCTCGGTGTGTCGTCGGCGGGGATGGACGAGAGGGCATACCGACGCATCACGCTCGACCTCACGCTCTCGGTGGCCGGAGCCCTCGAGCGGGCGAGCCCGGGGATCGTGGTCTGCTTCGTTTCCGGGCAGGGATCGGACGGCACCGGACAGAGCCGCGTCATGTGGGCGCGGGTGAAGGGGGAGGCGGAGAACGCCTTCCTCGACGGACCCCTGGACGCGTACGTGCTCCGCCCCGGCTTCGTCCAGCCCATGAAGGGCGTCCGCTCGGCCACGCGGCTCTACCGTCTCCTGTACGGGGTGGCGCTCCCGCTCTTCCCTGTCCTGCGACGGCTCTCCCCCGGGAACGTGACGACCACGACCACCATCGGTCGGGCCATGCTCCGGATCGCCTCCGACGGATGGCCGAAGCGCATCCTCGAGACCCGGGACATCAACGAAGCCGGGGCCTAGCCCTCCACCGGCTCGGCGACGCGTATCGCCCCACACTCCATCAGGGGCTCCAGGAGGTTCGCGGCTCCGCCGTGCTCGACGATGCGCCCGTCGACGACCCGATCGACGTTGACCCCGGTCATCACCAGCAACCTTCCGGTGGGCCGCATCCCCATCCACACGCCCTCGTGCGTGCCGCGCGCGGTGATCACGCTGACGACCCAGTCGCCCTCGGCGATCTGCCGCTCCACCGTGATCTCCAGGTCGGGGTACGTGGCCCGCACGCCGAGCAGGTGGTCCCGTGCGCCCTCGACCCCCAGGGGGTACCGGGCGTTCCGGTAGGTCTCGGCGTAGTCCGGCGAGACGAATTCGGCCACCCGGTCCACGTCACCGGTGCTCACCACGTCCTCGTAGTAGCGGCGCACCAGCGCCTTGTTCTCCTGGATCGTCACGGCGTCCCGCCGCCGAGCCGATCGCGAATGACCTGGAGCCAGTTCGTCACCACCACGAGCTCGCGGACGTCCGAGTCCGCCCCCGCGTCCGACCCGGACCACACCAGGAAGCGTCCGTCCGGCGCAAGATCCACGAGCTGCGCTTCACCCAGGACGACCCCGGTGTCCTCCCTCCCGACCACGCCTTCGCCGTCCCGCAGGCCCAGCGTGGCTTCCCACACGCGTCCCCCCTGCACGTAGAAGAGGGAGCGCCCGTCGGCGCTCCAGATGGGGAAGCCGAAGGTCCCCTCACCGTCCGAAACCTGCACCTCACTCCTCAGATCGGGCCAGCTGCGTACATACGTCTGGAAGGTCCCGCTACGGCTGCTCAGGTAGGCGATCCACCGTCGCTCCGGAGAGACGCGCGGGCGTCGCTCGGCCCAATCCGCCTGGAGGAGCGGCCGGGCCTCCCCGCTCCCGTCGGTGGAGAAGGCCATGATGTCCGCCTTGGACTGGCCGTACGCGACGAGGGTACCCTCTTCGGGCCAGTCGGACGGGTCGGCTCCACCGGGCCACGCACCGATCGCCCGGGCGTCGCCTCCCGAGGATACGGAACGGGTGTAGACGCTGTCCCCGTAGAGGTACGCGATCCGCACGCCGTCCGGCGACCACACGGGATTGTGCTCGCCGGTCCCACCGGTGGTCAGTGGACGGTTCGTCCCCAGGTCGAGATCGTAGATCCAGATGTCGTTCCGGCGCGTGTACGCCAGCTCGGTCCCGTCCGGGGAGAGGCGTGCGTCCCAATGGTCCGTCGGCTCCAACGGCAGCTCTTCGCGATCGCCGTCCCGGTCCACGAAGGCGAACCGGATCTGGTTCTCTCCCGTCGATGCGGCCGCGCCCCGGGTGTACAACAGGACGCCGTTGGCGCCGAGGGCGAAGCGTGCGTCGAACGGCGCGTCCACCGCCACACGGTCGAGGACGGGGGCCGCTGCGCCGGTCGCCCTGCGCGCCTTCGGGTCGAAGGGTAGGGCCCAGAGGGCGCCGCTCTCATGCCCGTAGACGATGTGGCCCGTCGGCGACCAGCGGCCGTCGAAGCCGTCGTCCACCACGGTCGCCGTGTCGCCCGACTCCAGGTCCAGGAGCACGACGCCCCCGGGGCCCGAGCCGGACCTCGGTATCGGGGTGAACAGGAGGGCCCGACCCCCCGGGAGCAGTGCGCTGGCCTTCGGCCAAGCGTCGGCCGAGGACAGTAGCACCTCCGGCTCCCCTCCCTCCTCCGGCACCCGGACGAGCTCGGCTCCGTTGGCGCGGAAGCTCGACAGGTAGATGGAACCGTCGTCCGCCCACATCGGCGCGCCGTAGCTGTCGGATTCGCCCCAGGAATAAAGCGTCGCCTGCGAACCGCCGCCCACCGGCATCTTGCGGAGTGCCCCGCGGCCCCGTCCATCGAGCGCGAAGACGATCCAGCGGCCGTCGGGGGAGATGGACCCACCCCCAACGAACCCCTCGGGGGTCTCGTCCACCAGGACCCGCTCCTCCGTGGAGCCGGCCGGGCGCGCGTAGAGGACGCCCCGCTCGGCGTAGGCCAGGGTGCCGTCGGGGCCGACCGCGGGCTGGCGGATGGAAGTGGAGTCGCGGACGACGAAGGAGAGGACGGGAACCTCGCCCGGGACGTCCCGGCCCCCGCTCCGCCCCAGCAGCCACCCCAGCCCCAGGGCCGCCGCGGCCAACGGGACGCCCAGGCCGATCGCGGCGCGGCGGCCGAGCCCCGGTGCCGTTGGGGTCGCAGCGGGCTCGTGGAGCCGGGTTCGCAGGCCCGCCGCCGTCACCGCCGCACGCTCGTGGGTGAAGGACGGGTCGTCCAGGGCGGCGCGGAAGTCCGCCGCGCTGCGGAAGCGATCCGCCGGCAGCTTCTCCAGCCCCTTCTCCACGACCGACCGGACGTGGCGCGGTACCGTCGGGCGGAGCTCCTCCAGGTGGCGCGGCTCCTCGGTCAGGATCCGTACCAGGATGCTCTGCGCCGTGGGTCCGGTGTGGGGAGGCTGGCCCGCCAGCATCTCGTAGAGGACGCACGCCAGCGAGTAGACGTCGGAGCGCGCGCTCAGGTCCCGATCCGCCGAAGCCTGCTCGGGGCTCATGTAGTGCGGCGTGCCCAGGCTGAGCCCCGTCTCGGTGAGCCGGCCTCCGCCGGCCGCGCTGATGGCCAGCGCGATGCCGAAGTCCGCCACCACCGGCTCGCCGGCGTGGAGCAAGATGTTCTCCGGCTTGATGTCCCGGTGGATGACGTCCCGCTCGTGGGCGTACTGGAGGGCGCTGGCCACCGCGCGGGCGATGTGGAGCGCCTCGTCCACGTCCAGCTGCCGCTCCCGGTCCAGTCGGGTCCGCAGCGACTCGCCCTCCACGAAGGGCATGACGTAGTAGAGGAAGGAGTCGACTTCCCCCGAGTCGAAGAGCGGCAGGATGTGCGGGTGCTGGAGCTGGGCGGTGGTCTTGATCTCGGCGATGAAGCGCTCGCCCCCGATGACCGCGGCCAGCTCGGGACGGAGCACCTTGACCGCCACCTTGCGCTCGTGCTTCAGGTCGTCGGCGAGGTAGACCGTGGCCATGCCCCCCGCGCCCAGCTCCTCCAGAAGCCGGTAGCGATCGGTCAGGGCCGCCGCGAGGCGAGTCGGAATCTCGTTCATCCGCTCATGATGAGCCGAAGGTCGGGGCGGCGGCAAGGAGCCCCTTGCGCCGGGTCCCGCGCCGAGGCCCGAGCCCTCCGCAAGACGGCGTGACGAAACTCTAATCGTTTGTCCGGGGGCCACTTGGCATCCGGGTGACATCCGGGTGACATCTCCGCGACGCGGCCGCCTAGCCTCCATGTCGCGAGACCGGCGGCGGGTGCCCCGGTCCGGACGACGGAGGCCGGAGGCGAAGCGTGGAGCGCGGACGAGACGAGTGGATCCGGGAGAGCTGGGCGCTCCTGGGCGACGGAGCCGACGCGCTCGGACCCGGCATCTACGCGAGATGGCTTGCGGCCGACCCCGGCGCGGCGCGCGCGTTCGCCGGGATCGACGTGGACCGCCACGCGCACAGGGTCGGCCAGGCGCTGGGCGACATCGTGGCCGCGCTGGACGATCCACGCGCAGTGGTCCGGCACGTGATCACGGTCGCCGCCGAGCACTGCGACCTCGGCCTGAGTGAGCGCGCCTACGCCGATTTCGGACACGCGCTGCTGGGTGCACTCGCCGACCGCCTCGGCCCCGCCTTCCACCCCAGCGCACGCGCCGCCTGGGAGGAGGAGTACCGACTGCTCGCGGCCCTGGTGCGCCGCGTGGCGGGGCGCGCGGCCCTCCGTGACGCGCCGCCGCACGAGCCGGGGAGGAGTCCGTGAGCTTCTCGACCCGACACAGACACACCCGACCGATCAACCCGTTTCCAACCATTCCCACGAGGAGGACGAACATGAGCACGAGCACCTCGAAGCACCCGCGCAGCCTCATTGCCCTGGCCCTGGCCCTCAGCTTGGCCGCGGCGGCGTGCGGCGACAGCTCGGACCCGGCCGGCCCCGGTCCGGTGGTGACCGCCGGCAGCTACTCACTCACCCAGGTCCGTACAAAGGGCAAGCTCCAGGGCGGCGGCTCCGGGCTGCCGGTGACCTTCACCGATGGAGGTGGGACCAGACTCACGTTCCTGAGCGGCGGTCTGTTCCTGGATGAGGACGGCAGCTACACGCTCAGCGTTCAGGCAACGTTCAAGGGGAACAGCTTGGAGATGACCGACGAGGGCGTGTACGTCCGCAACGGCGACAGCGTCTCGTTCAGCGCCACGTCGGGGAACCCGCGCTTGTTCACCGCGGTGATGTCGGGCTCGAAGATGACGGCCCAGAGCCAGTTCGGCGGAATCCCGTTCGAGATCGACCTGCAGCGGAGCTGACGCCGCCGGGCCTTCGCCGCTAGGTCGGCGGCGATCGCGGGGGGACGGCTGCATGGGGCGGCCGTCCCCCTCCTCGTTGGGACACTTGCCCGGCGCCCTCGCCGCGGTCTATATCGGTGCGGCGCACTTGCGCCGTGCTCACCCCTGTCCAGCCGCTCGCCCCTTGGTGCGTCTCCACTGTCTCGGCTCCCTCTCGGTCGAGCGCGACGGCACCCCCGTCGGCGGAGCCGTGGCCCAGCCGCGACGCGCGGCCCTGTTGGCGCTCGTGGCGTCCGCAGGATCCCGCGGGATCACGAGGGACGCGATCATCGCGTCGCTGTGGCCCGACCAGGGCGAGGATCGCGCGCCGCGGGTCCTCTCCCAGGCCCTCTATGCGCTGCGCCGCGAGCTGGGGTCCGAGGATTCGATCCGGGGGTCGAGGGAGCTCAGGCTGGATACCGAGCTCGTCTCCTGTGACCTCTGGGACTTCAGGCGGTGCCTCGAGGAGGGAAGCCCTGCGCGGGCGGCTGAGCTGTACGCCGGCGCGTTCCTGGACGGCTTCCGTCTGCCCGGGGCGCGCGAATTCGAGCGCTGGGTCGAGGAGGAGCGGAGCCGTCTGGCCCACCAGTACGAGGGAGCGCTCGAACAGGCCGCGTGCGCCGCGGAGGACCGCGGCGACGCGCTCGAGGCGGCGGAATGGTGGCGCACGCTGGCGGGTCACGATCCGCTGAACGCGCGCGTTGCCTTGCGGCTCATGCGCGGCCTGGTGGCGGCAGGCGATCGGAACGGAGCCATCCGGCATGCGTCGATCTACGCGGCTCTCGTGGAGCAGGAGCTGGGACTGCCCGGCGATCTGGAGGTCCTCGCCTTCGCCGATGAGCTGCGCGAGCAGGCGATGTCCCGGGCCGGCGATCCGACCCGCCCGGTGGAGCCGGGCTCCGGGCCGGGCGTGGACCCCTCACCGTCCCTGACCGAGCCAGACGAAGCCCCCGCGGAAGCCTCGGTGCGCGCCGTGCCGGCCCCGGAGCCGGCACGCGACGGCGCCCGCGCGCGGCCTGCGCTCCGCCCCGCCCGAGAGCGATCCCGGCTCCGTTCGACCGCGTGGCTTGCCGGGGCCGCACTGATCCTCGCGGCGGTGGCCCTGGTGAGGGTTCTGACGAACCCCGGGGCATCGAGCTTCGACCGCGACCTCGTCGTGGTCGTGCCCCTTCAGAATCGGACCGGCGACGAGGATCTGGACGCCGTGGGGATCATGGCGGCCGAGTGGATCACGCAGGCCCTGTCCCGGACGGGCATCGTCCAGCTGGTGGACGCGCAGACCATGCTGGCCACGTCGCGTGAGGCGATGAGCGCGGGCGAGGACGAGACGCTGCGGACCGTCGCGCTACGGACCGGCGCGGGGACGATCGTGTCCGGGAGCTACTATCTCGAGTCGGACCGGCTGAGCTTCCTCGCGACGATCAGCGACGCCGGGACCGGAAGGATCCTCACCTCGGTCGACGCCGTGGACGTGGAGCGCGCCCAGCCCACGGAGGCCCTCGAGCCGCTCCGACAACGGGTCACCGGTGCCCTCGCGGTCCTCATGGACGACCGCCTGAACAACTTCACTGTGGCGGCGAGCCGGCCGCCCACGTATCGGGCGTACCAGGAGTTCCTGGTGGGCATGACGGAGTTCGGTGCCGACTATCGCGGCGCGATCGGGCACTTCGCCCGCGCGTCGGAGCTCGACCCGAGCTACTGGCAGGCGAGGCTGTGGAGCGGTCAGGCGTACGCGAACCTTCGGGACTACCGCGCGGCCGACTCGGTCTTCGCGATCCTGCTCGCCGACGACGCGCGCCTCGCGCCCTACGACCGGGCCAACCTGGACTACTTCCATCGGGGGTTCGTGGCCGGAGACTGGCAGGGGTCCTACGAGGGCGCCCGCCGGATGGTGGAGCTCGCTCCCAGGGCGGCGCACGCGCTCTACGCCCTGGGCGTGACCTCCACGGCGGTGAATCGGACGCGTGAGGCCATGGAGGCGCTCGAGCGCATCGATCTCCAACACGGCTGGGGACGCGACTGGGCGCAGCGCATCTTAAACCTGGAGGCACGCGCGCTCCATCAGCAGCGGGATCACGTCAGAGAGCTCGCGGTCGCGAGGCGCCTGAAGGCGCTCGCCCCGAGCGACGGATGGACCCACCTGCCCGAGACGAAAGCCCTGGTCGCGCTCGGGCGACTGGACGAGGCGCAGCGCCGGATCGACGAGGCCGTGGCCATCCCCGCCAGCACGTCCACCTGGGAGCCGTTCAGCCCCGGCTCGTTTCTGACGGAGATCGGGCTGGAGCTCAAGGCGCACGGGCACGAAGAGGCCGGCGGGCGCGCGCTGGTGCGTGCGCTGGACTGGTACGAGTCCCGGTCCACGGAAGCGGCACGTTCGACCCCGGGCAAGCTCGAGCTCGCGAACGCCCTGCTGCTCGCCGGGAACCTGGACCAGGCCCGCTCGCTCTTCGGGGAGATCGACGCCGAGAGCCCGGACAACCCGGTCGTCATCGGGGCTCTGGCGACCCTGAACCTCCGGCGCGGCAGACGCGCCGAGGCCGACGCGCTGGCCGGGCGGCTGCGGCTCGATCGGCGGCCCTACCAGTTCGGCCGGCCGGCGATGGCCCTGGCTCGGCTCTCTGCGGAGGAAGGAGAGCTGGAGTCGGCGGTGCGCTGGTTGGTTGAGGCGCGTCGCACGGGCCTGGCGCGTATTTACACCATCCACCAACAGCCCGAGTTCCGCGCCCTCGAGAGCTACGCGCCCTACAGGGAGCTCCTGGAGCCCATCGCGTCCCGCGCGCCGTCGGGGTGACGGCG
>QJYK01000286.1 GCA_003248075.1 Gemmatimonadota bacterium
TACGATGGCGGCACGGCTCAGGCGATCGTGGCGAAGGTGATCACGTCGAGGGCGGCGCCGCTGCGCGAGTCGCGGGACACGGTGCCGATGCACGTGGAGGCGGCGGTCGCGAAGGCGCTGCACAGGAGTCCCGCGGACCGGTTCGCGAGCGCGGCGGACTTCGCGAAGGCGCTGGCGGACACGAGCTTCACCCTGCCGGTGACCGCGCAGACGAAGGTGGTGGGGCCGGCTGCGACCGCGGCTGCGCCGTCCCGGCGCTCGACGGTGCTCGTGGCCGCCGCCGGGGCGGTGGTGGCGGTCGCCGCCTTCCTGCTCGGGCGGCTGAGCACACCCGACCCGACGCTTCCCGTCGTCCGCTTCGAGTTCGACGCGGCTGAAGGCGTCAGCGTCGTCAGCGAGTGCTGCGGTCCGCAGGAGACCCTGTCGCCGGACGGCGAGTGGCTGGTCTACACGGGCAACGGTGGCGGAGATGGGCGTGACCCGCTCTTCCGTCGCCGGCTCGGCCAGCTCGAGGCCGAGGAGATCCCGGGGACGGACGACGCGAGCATGCCGACGTTCTCGCCGGACGGACAGTGGGTCGCGTTCTGGTCCGGCGGCCGCCTGCGCAAGGTGGCGATGGCCGGCGGCCCGGCGGTGCCGATCGCGGACGTCGAGATCCCGGACGGGATCGCGTGGAACGACGACGACGTGATCGTCATGGCCAACGCCTCGGACGGTCCCGTCCTCACCGTGCCCGCATCGGGAGGAACACCGGCGCCGGTGCCGAACACGGGTCCCGAGCACTATTACAGTCACCCGTCTCCCGTGCCGGGCGGCGGGGCCGTGCTCCTTCGTGCCCGGGGTGGCATCGACCGCGGCGACGCGCGCGTCGTCGCGCTCGACCTCGAGACCGGCGTAACCGACACCCTCGCCTTCGGGACACGTGCGCTCTATGCATCGGGATACCTGCTCATCTCGTCTCCGGACGGCACGTTGCTGGCGCAGCCCTTCGATCCGGCGAAGCGCCGGACGATCGGTCCGGCGGTCGCGGTCCTCGACGGCGTGGCGACGGTCGGTCCTGGAGTGGGCGAGTTCGCGCTGTCGGCCACCGGGCTCGCGTTCCAGGCCCGGGGCCTGTCCGCCGGCGAGAGCCTCGTCATCCACGGGCCGACCGGCGCGGCGCCGGTGGCCCTCCCCCAAGACGTCGGCCTCGAGGGGCCGAGCTTCTCGCCGGAAGGCCGCAGGATCGCTTTCCAGCTTGCGGACGGCGGCGAAACCGGCATCTGGGTCTGGGATCGGGACCAGCTCACGCAGGAGCTCCTGGTCCCGCAGGGGCGCTCCGCCGTGTGGACGTCCGACGGGACCCGGATCGCGTTCAGGCCCTCGCTCGACGCCGGTGAGGTGAACCACATCGACTGGGTCCCCGTCGACGGGAGCGCGCCGCCCGAGGTCCTGATCGAAGTCGACCACAGCATCGGCCCCTCGTCCTTCTCCCCGGACGACGCCGTCTTGGCGTTCCGGGCGTACCGGGACGGCGACATCGACATCGGCTTCCTGGACGTCGCATCGGGGGAGGTCCGCTGGTTCGTGGAGGACGACGCGAACGAGTCGCAGCCGATCATCTCGCCGGATGGGCGCTGGGTCGCGTACACGTCGGACCGATCGGGGCAGCTCGAGGTCTATCTCCGAGCCTTCGACGGGACCGGCGGTCGCACGCAGATCTCCGCGGGAGGTGGTCACTCGCCGCGCTGGGCTCCGACGGGGGACGCGATCTACTACGCCTCCAGGGAAGACCGCCCCACCACGCTCGTCTCGATCGCCACCGGCGGCGGAAGCGTCCGCGTGCTCGGCCGCCAGGAGGGCTTCAGAGGCATCCAGGACCTGAACAACACGGACGAAGTGAACTGGGACGTCGGGCCGGCAGGGGACGAGTTCGTCTACATCGACCGTGGCCGCTTCGGCGGACCCCGATTCACCTGGATCGTCAACTGGCCCGAGATCGTGAAGGGAATGGTGGGAGGGCGGTGATGGCCGAGATCACCGGTCAGCTGACGAACGCGCTCGCGGGCCGCTACAGGATCGAGCGGCATGTCGGCGAGGGCGGGATGGCCAGCGTGTACCTCGCACACGATGTGAAGCACGAGCGGAGGGTCGCGCTGAAGGTGCTACGTCCGGAGCTCGCGGCGGTCATCGGCGCGGAGCGCTTCCTCAACGAGATCAAGGTCACGGCGAACCTGCAACACCCGCACATCCTCCCCCTTCACGACTCGGGCGAGGCGGACGGGTTCCTGTTCTACGTGATGCCGTTCGTGGAGGACGACACGCTGCGCGACAAGCTCGACCGGGAGCGGCAGCTCGGCATCGAGGAGGCGGT
>QJYK01000320.1 GCA_003248075.1 Gemmatimonadota bacterium
ATGTGGACGATGCTCGCACGGGGTCGGCCGTCGGGCGCCCAGAGCAGCTCGGCGATATCGAGCGGGGCTCCCTGCATCCACTCGGTGAACGACGGAGACGCCGCGAGCCCGTTGAGGCGCATCGCGAGTTGGAGGCGCTCCCTGGCGGGGAAGAACGTCTCCACGTCGAATACTCCGAGGCGTCGCAGCGGCGGATCCTGGATCCAGCCGAGGAGCGTTGCGAGGTCGAGGTCGCGACCGTCGCGCCACCCCTTCTCCACCAGGTTGGCGAGCAGGATGTGCTCCCGGGACGTGAGGGGGTCCGCCTCGATCCCCGCGAGGAGGAGGAGCCCGGAGACCAGGCCCTCGATCTCGTCGCGCAGGGTCTCGGCCTGCTCCTCCCAGGGCCCGGGCGGCGCGGCCAGGTTGCCCAGGACGTCCACGGGGATCCCCGCCGCCGAGCCGGGGGTCAGGATGCGGACGTCCACCCCGTCGCGGAAGGCGCGCAACCTCTCCGTCCCGATCCCCGAGCCCGCCAGCCCAGTGCGCCAGCGCTCCGCGGTGCGGCGAGCGAGCTCCGCCTTCGAGATCCCCTCGCGCTCCGCCTCGCCCTCGTCCACCCAGGGCGCGAAGTCTTCCCCGCTCAGCTCGGGAAAGACCAACGCCAGGTTCCCGAGGTCGCCCTTGGGATCCAGAATGAGCGCCGGCACGCCCTTCGAGAGCACCTCCTCGAGGAGGACCATGCCCAGACCGGTCTTTCCGGACCCGGTCATCCCGACGATCACGCCGTGTGTGGTCAGTCGGTCGCGTTCGATGCGGAGCGTGTCCCCCGCAGGCTCGCGATGAACGGGGTCGAGCGCGACCCCCAGCTCGAGGCTGGATACGCTGTCAGGCATGAGGGTTTCTCCAGGCGTGGGTCGATGCGGGTGCCGGTCGTCTTGTAGCCCGGAGCCCGGCTACACAGAAGCCGACGGGGGCAGCCCGGCAGGGTCAGTCGCCGAGGCAGATACCCAGACTCCGTGCCGTATGGATCACGTCGGATTCCAGCGGCACGGTCTTGACCCGCGAGATGGCCTGGCCCAGCGGCACGGCCAGGACGTCCGGTGGATCCAGCGCCACCATGCACCCGAAGCATGCGTCCCGGATCAGGTTCACCGCGGCCGCGCCGAAGCGCAGCGACAGGAGCCGATCATACGCGTTCGGCGAGCCACCGCGCTGCAGGTGCCCGAGCACCATCGTCCGGGTCTCACGGCCGGTGAGCTGATTGATCTCGGCGGCCACCTCCTCACCGATCCCGCCCAGACGTACCTGTCCTCCGTCTCTACGCTTGAAGTGGGGCTGCCCGCCCTTCGGATACGCGCCCTCCGCGACCACGACCATGGCGAAGCCGCGGCGGCCGATGTGGTAGCGCGACTCGATCTTCTCGCGGACCGCCTCGATGTCGTAGGGGATCTCCGGGATCAGGATCACGTCCGCCGTGCCGGCCACTCCGGAAAAGAGGGCGAGCCACCCGGCATTGCGCCCCATGACCTCCACGACCATCACCCGCTGATGGGCCTGCGCCGTGGAGTGCAACCGGTCGATCGCGTCCGTCGCGGTCTCCACGGCGGTCTGAAAACCGAACGTCAGGTTGGTCGCCGCGAGGTCGTTGTCGATGGTCTTGGGGACTCCCACGACCTTCAGGCCCTTCTGGAACAGCTCGTGGGCGATGGCCAGCGACCCGTCCCCCCCGATGGCCACCAGAGCGTCGATGCCGCGATCGGCGAGCGCCCGGATCACCTGATCGGAGCGATCTTCGTAGCTGACGGTGCCGTCCGATTGGGTCACCGGCCAGCGGAGCGGATTGCCTCGGTTCGTGGTGCCGAGGATCGTTCCGCCCAGGTGGGTGATCCCCCGCACGGCCATGCGATCCAGTCGGCTGACGCCGTCCTCGAGGAAGAGGCCGTCGTAGCTTCCCTCGATGCCGTAGACCTCCCACCCGAGCTCCTCGCCGGCCAGCACCACCGCCCGGATCACCGCGTTCAGGCCGGGCGCGTCTCCCCCGCCGGTGTTGACCGCGATACGGCGGATCTGGACGCTCATGGGCATGTTCCGAAGATTGGGGAAGGCACGTCGGGGCCGACCAAGAGACGTATCCGGGCCGGGCCGAGCGGTCAAGCTCGGCCTGCGCATCAGGGCCTGTCGGCTTTCGTCCCCGTGCGGGGGGGGGATAGATTGCGCCGATCCCCCGCTCGGGCGACCCTCCGACGTGGCCCTTCTCGAGACCGCTTGAAGCGAGGCTCCATAGGTGTCGCAGAACGATCACGACTGGGCGCCGGACGAAATACTCG
>QJYK01000259.1 GCA_003248075.1 Gemmatimonadota bacterium
GTGCTGCAGGTTGGCCGTGGTCTCGATCTCGGCCAGGAAGCGCTCCGCGCCCACGACTGCGGCGAGCTCGGGCTTCAGGACCTTGATGGCGACCTGGCGGTTGTGCTTGAGGTCCTTGGCCAGGTAGACCGACGCCATGCCGCCTTCGCCGAGCTTGCGCTCGATCCGGTAACGGCCGGCGAGGGCGGCGTCCAGGCGGGAGGTGTGCGGGTCGCTCATCGGCTCTGCCTCCATTCCGGCGCCCAAGGAGTCGCGTGATCGTGCATCATGGAGGAGAACGTCATCTTACATTATGATGTAGGAGTTATGATGACACGCACACAATTGTCCTTCGAACGCCGCATGCTCAAGCGGGCTCGGGAGCGGGCTGCCGAGCTGGGGATTTCCCTGGCGGAGTACGTCCGGCGCCTGGTCGCGGAGGATCTGGGTGCTCTCGCCGGGCCGGTCGACCCCTCGGTGATCTTCGACCTGGGGTCCTCGGGTTCGTCGGACATCGCCGCCCACAAGGACGCGATGCTCGGCGGGGCGTTCGAGGCCGAGCGCCGTTGAACCTCTTCGTGGACACGTCGATCTGGTACGCCGCCGCCGACGCCGGCGACCGGAGTAACGCTCGGGCCAAGGAGATCCTCTCGGCCGGGGACCCCCTCGTCACCACGGACCACGTCCTGGTGGAGACCTGGACCCTGCTCCGCTGGCGACTCCACCGGAACGCCGCCGAGGCCTTCTGGCAAGGTATCCGCGGCGGCGTGGCCTCCCTCGAGCCCGTGGGCCTGGCCGATCTGCAGGCCGCGTGGAGCATCGGGCAGGACTTTCCGGACCAGGGTTTCTCCGTGGTCGATCGGACCAGCTTCGCAGTGATGGAGCGCCTGGGTGTGGAGCGGGCGGCATCCTTCGACGACGACTTCGCGGTGTACCGGTGGGGCCCCGGCCGGCGGCGTGCCTTCGAGGTGATGCGCTAGGCAGAAGCGGGGGGCTGGGGACCGGACGTCAGTCATGGCGCGCCAAGATGGGGTGGCACTCCTGGGGTTCGCCAGCATTCCCGCCGCTCCGGAACGATCGGTGCCGCAAGGCCCCGCGGTCCCACAAAACCATCGGGCCGCCCCGACCCCACGCCCACCTTTCCACGTCCGCGGATCCACGTTGAGGCTCTTGCCGCGTGATGTGTGATGCGTGATGTTCGATGCATGCGCACGACGCTCAACCTCGACGACGACGTGCTGCGAGCCGTGAGGGAGATCGCGAGGCTCCGCGGTCGCACCGCTGGCCAGGTCCTCTCGGACCTGGCGAGGCAGGCGCTGAGGCACCCGGCGTCCTCCGGCGGCACGCGCAACGGCGTGCCCCTGCTCGATCCCGTGGAGGGGGCCGGTCTGGTCACGTCCGAGGACGTGGCGGACCTCGCCGAGGACGCATGACCGAGGGGAGCGGCCGCGTCCACCTGCTTGACGTCAACGTCCTCATCGCTCTCTTCGACCCGGGTCACATCCACCACGACGCGGCGCACGACTGGTTCGCTTCGGTGGGGAGCGCCGCCTGGGCCACCTGTCCTCTCACGGAGAACGGCTTCGCGCGGGTCCTGTCCAACCCGGCCTTCCCCGGGCGGAGGACCACGGCGGCGGATGCGGTGGCCAGGCTCGGTCAGCTCACACGGAGCCCGGGTCACAACTTCTGGGAGGACGGGGTTTCGATCCTGGACCCGTCCCGGTTCGTCATCTCGGCGCTAACGGGCCACCGGGAGATCACCGACGCGTATCTCCTGGCCCTGGCGGTCTCACGCTCCGGTGCTCTGGCCACCCTGGACGACGGGATACGTCTCTCGACGGTGGTGGGCGCGGAGCCCCAGCATCTGGTGGTGCTGACGCGGTAGGACGCCCCTATCGTCCCTCCCCCATCCTGGCCTTCAGCTCGTCGGCGAAGTTCTCCACCACCACCAGCAGCTCGTTGTCGTAGGACACGATCCGCCGGAGCATCACGAAGCGCCGGTCGTCCGGGGCTATGTCGTACATTCTTCGGTAGATGAACCCCACGTAGTCCTTCACCGAGAAGAGTGGCGTCGGCTCGCCATAGACGAAGGTCGTGGCGCTGGGGGTGAGAGGGACGGTCATGAGCTCCTCGCCCTCGCTCCGGTAGAAGAGCTCCCTCCCGCTGTGAGCCCACAGCGGCTCGCTACCGCCGTTGCGCGACACCTGCCAGCTCCCGGCCGCCGCGCCGGAGAGGGGCCGAACCCAAACCTCCGGCCTTCCGCTCTCGAGCGTGGTGTACGCCACCCACCGCCCGTCGGGGGACGCGGCCGGGTGCATCTCCTGCTCCGGGGACGCCGCCACTTGCACGAGCTCCCGGTCGCCGGTCAGATGGCGCGCCCGGATGTCGCTGACCCCGCCGCCCCCGAAGCGGAAGACGGCCCAGCTGCGGTCGCGAGTGAACTCGACCTCCATGACCTGGGGGCCCTCGTCGAGGAGCAGGCCGGCGGCGCCGCCGCCGGCGGCGCTGCGGATGAGGGCCTGGTTGTACCCCGCCCGGCTTCCGGAGATGAACACCAGACTGTCTCCGTCGGGTCCACGTAGGCCGCAGCGCCCCCTCGAATGACACCTTCGAGAGCGGCCCACGGTCGAGGTCCTTGACCCAGATCTCGCCGCCCAGGACCACCGCCAGCCGACGCCCGTCCGGGGAGAGCGCCAGGCCCTGCTGCGTGACGAGGTCCTTCCAGGAAGGGTCGATGGCCCGGGCGCTGCCGTTGCGCTCCACCCAGACCAACTCGGTGGAATCGCGAAGCGCAGGGCTCTGGGTGGCAGTGTACATCAAAGTCCCCGAGGCCGAGATCGCGAGCTCCGGAGTCAATCCCGGCATCCCCATCGTCAGCCAGGAGAAGTCCTGCAGCACGGGGACGGCCTCGCCCGACAGGGTCCGGCTCCTCAGGTCGAACGGCTGGGCCCAGACCGTCAGGTCGAGGTTGCCGAGGCTCGGGTCGAGGCTGCTCACGAAGAGCAGCTGACCCGAGGTGGCGTACGTCGCATACACGCCCTCGGCCAGGATCCGGTAGCTGCCCGTGGACGCGTCCGCCACCGCGACGTGGAAGCGAATTCCGTCCGCGTCACGGATGTTGAAAAGGACCCCGCCGCCGTCTGGCAGCGCCTGCGGCCAGATGTGCTCCTTGTCCTCCGGTCCCAGGGTCGTGAAGGGCTCGGTGGCCCCGCTCTCCGGATTCACCCGCACCAGACCCCCGTCGCCCAGGGCGTCGGCGTAGATGAATCCGTCTCTGCTCCAGGTGGCACCAGCCGAGCCCACGAGCGTGTCCGTGACCGTCCTGGGCGGTCCACCGTCCACCGGAGAGATCTTGATCGTGCCCCGGGGGCTGAAGTACCCCACCCGGGTGCCGTCGGGGGAGAAGAACGGCGCCTCCGCCCACTCGGTGCCGGGGAGCGGGGTCGCCTCGAGCTCGTCCCGCCTGCGCAGCCAGAGCTGCCGGCCACCGTCGGGTCCTTCCCCCACGTAGGCCAGGAGCGAAGCGTCGGGCGAGAGCGCGAAGCGAATGCCCAACCCCTTCAGGCCCTGCCCGCGGGGGAGTTCCAGGGCGTAGCGGAGCACCGGGCTGGTCTGGGCGCTGCCCCTCCCCAACACGGCCCAGGCCGCGACCGCGGCCATCACGACGGCCGCGCCCGCGAAGGCGGTGGTGAGCCCGCTCCATCGACCGTGGGAGACGGCCCCGGCCACGCCTGCGGCGGCGATCTCGAAGCCGGGGTCCTTCAGCGCCGCGGCGAAGTCCGCGGCGGTCTGGAACCGGTCCGCCGGGAGCTTCTCCAGCGCCTTGGCGAGGGCCGCATCCACGTTCCGCGGCACCGAGCGACGGGCCCTGGTCACCGGGTCCGGGCGCTCGGTGACGATCTTCATGATGACCGCCTGCACCGAGCCCCCCGTGTGCGGCGGCTGCCCGGTGAGCATCTCGTACAGGACGCCGGCCAGCGAGTACACGTCCGACCGGCCCGTCACGTCCTTCTCCGCCGTGGCCTGCTCCGGCGACATGTAGTGGGGCGTCCCCAGCGACAGACCTGTCTCGGTCATCCGGCCGGCGCCGGCTGCGCTCACCGCGAGCGCGATGCCGAAGTCCGCCACCAGGGCGCCCCCGTCGCTCAGCAGGATATTCGCCGGCTTGATGTCGCGGTGGACGACCCCCCGACGGTGGGCGTAGTCCAGGGCGTCGGCCACCTGCGTCGCGATGCGCACCGCCTCGTCGACGCCGAGCTGCTTCTCCCGGTCGAGCCGGTCCCGGAGCGACTCCCCCTCGACATACGGCATGACGTAGAAGAGGAACCCGTCCGCCTCACCCGAGTCGTAGAGGGCCAGGACGTGCGGGTGCTGGAGCGCGGCCGTGGTCTTGATCTCCTGCAGGAAGCGCTCGCCCCCCAGCACGGCAGCGAGCTCCGGCTTCAGGACCTTCACGGCGACGCGGCGCTCGTGCCTCAGGTCCTCGGCGAGGTAGACCGTAGCCATCCCACCCTGGCCCAACCCGCGCTCGATGCGGTACCGGCCGGCGAGCGCAGCTTCCAAGCGGGCGCCGTGGCCCTCCCTCACCGGCGCCCCCGTCCCAGCCGCTCCTCCAGCTCGGTGAACCAGTTGAGCACGACCAGGTAGCGCGGCTCGGGCGCCGGTCCGGTACCCGCCCCCACCGGAGCCGCGTTCACGTCCTGCACGACGAGGAAACGCCCGTCCGGATGGACGTCCCAGGACGACGCGATATAGTCGCCGGCGAAGAGGAGCACCGGCTCGCCAGGCACGAAGTCCGGCGCCCGCCGGACCGAAACCGCGAACAGCGAGTCGGGGGAAGGGGTGTTACGCCAGAAGTACAGCTCGTCGCCGTCCGGCGACCATCGCGCGTAATCGCCGCCCCCGACCGAGATGCGCCACTTTCCGACAGGCTCCGGGAAGCCGCGGACGTACACCTCGTTCTCGCCCGTCTCGCGCGAAGTGTAGGCGGCCAGGGTCCCGTCCGGCGAGATGTGCAGCCGGCCCTCGTAGTAGTCTGCCTGCAGGTAGGCGCGAGGCTCGGCGCCCTCTTCGAGGGGGGCGATCCCGAGGTCCGTGTTGCCGCGCGTATTGCTCTCGAACGCGATCAGGTCCTCGGCACTCCACGCGGTGGGGTACTGGCTCCCGGGCAGCTCCGTCACCCGCGTCGCCGCCGAGCCGTCGCCAACCGGGACGACGAACAGGTCGCGGTCGTCGGTGTCCTCCCGCTCACCCCCGATGGCGATGCGCGTTCCGTCCGGAGACCACACGGGATCGAAGCTCTGGCCCTCCGACGTCAGCTCGGGCGTGCCGCCGGTGACGAGGTCGAGGATCTGGATCTGCTCGCGCTCCGTGTCGCCGCCGACGAAGGTCTCGTACGCGACATAGCGACCGTCGGGCGAGATGGCGGGGCTGGCGATGGGCCGAGGGGTCAGTCGCACGGTGTCGGGACGCCCGGTCCGGTCCAGGAAGAGGAGTCGCCGGTCCGGCGGGCCTCGCTGGCCTGTCGCCTCGCCCTGCTCGTAGACGAGCGTGCCGCTTCGGGACACGTAGTACCCGAAGCCTCCAGAGCCCGCGACGCCGTCGAGGACCGGCGCGGGGGAACCGGTCACCCGGTGGCGCCCGAGGTCGAAGGGGACGACGAAGAGGCCTCCCCCCACCGCCGTGTAGAGGATGTGGCCGGTCGGCAGGTACTTCGGGCCGTTTCCCTCGTCGATGAGCCGGTGGGCGGAGTCGGTCTCGAAGTCGATGTAGTGGATCGCGTTGTCGCCGGACGCGAGCGCGCCGGCCCCGTCCGGGAGCACCTGCGGACCGGGACCGTTGAGCGTCCGGCTTAGCCTGTGCGCGCCACCCTCTCCGGTCTCGGAGATCCGCCACGTCCCATCCGGGCCGGTGAAGACGATGGTGCCGTCCTCACCCCAGTGCGGATCGTGGGGCCGGATCGAATCCACCTCCAGGATCGGCAGCGCGCCGCCTCCGGACACAGCCACCTTCAGGAGGGCGTTCCGGGAACGGCTTCGGAACACCAGCCACTCCCCGTCCGGCGAGAAGTCCACGTACTGTGCACCCTCTGTGCCCGGCACGGGCCGGAAGTCGGCCTCGTCGACGCGACGGATCCAGAGGCGGAAGTCGGAACCGGTCCTGGTCTGGATCGCGAACACCATCCCGTCCCGCGAGACCGCGAAGTCGTCCACGCGTCCTGCGTCCGCCGGGATGTCCAGCTCGAAGACCGCCGGCCGCTCCGGCGCGCGCCCCGCGCCCCGCATCCACCCGTACGCCCCGACCAGCACGGCGAGTGTGGTCACGCCGATCGCGGCCTTCGAGCGCCGGTCGGCGAGCCATGGGGTTGCGGCGGCGGGCTTGGCGGGTGCGGCCGCCGAGGTCGTGGCCCCCCTCGGCGTCGCAGCGTAGGTGAACGCGGCGTCGCCCAGCGCCTCGATGAACGCCCGCGCCGAGTCGAACCGGTCCGCCGGCAGCTTCTCGATCGCCTTCGTCACCGCTGCCGCCACGTGCGCCGGCACGCTCCGCCTCATCTCCCCGATCGGTCGCGGATCCTCCGTCAGGATCCGCACCAAGATGCTCTGCGCGCTCGGGCCCGTGTGCGGCGGCTGGCCCGCCAGCATCTCGTACAGCACGCAACCCACGCTGTACACGTCGGAACGTGCGCTCAGGTCGCGGTCCGCCGAAGCCTGCTCCGGGCTCATGTAGTGCGGCGTCCCCAGGCTGAGGCCGGTCTCCGTCATCCGCCCCCCGCCCGCCGCGCTGATCGCCAGCGCGATCCCGAAGTCCGCCACCACCGGACGGCCGTCGTGCAGCAGGATGTTCGCCGGCTTGATGTCGCGGTGGATCACACCGTGCCGGTGCGCGTAGTCCAGCGCGTCCGCCACCTCCCGCGCGATCCGCACGGCCTCATCCACACCCAGCTGTCCCTCACGATCCAGCCGGTCCCGGAGCGTCTCTCCCTCCACGTACGGCATGACGTAGTACAGGAACCCGTCGGCCTCACCCGAGTCGAAGAGCGCCAGGATGTGGGGGTGCTGCAGGTTCGCCGTCGTCTTGATCTCGGCCAGGAACCGTTCCCCGCCGATCACGGCGGCCAGCTCCGGACGCAGGATCTTCAGCGCGACCTTACGCTCGTGCTTCACGTCCTCGGCCAGGTAGACCGAGGCCATCCCGCCCTCGCCGAGCTTCCGCTCGATGCGGTAGCGGCCGGCCAGGGCGGCGTCGAGGCGGGTGGTGTGGGAATCGCTCATCTCACCGCCCCCCTCCCAGCCGCTCCTCCAGGGCGGTGAACCAGTTCAGCACGACCAGCCAGCGGGGCTCACGCGCCGGCCCGTCCGCGGTGGCTGACGGCGCCGCCGCGTCCACGATCACCAGAAACCGGCCGTCCGGGTGCACGTCCCAGGAGAGTGCGCCGAGGTCCGAGGTGAAGAGAAAGGTCGGAGGGCCGGGCACGAAGTCGGGCTCGCGCACGACCGGCACGACGAAGAGCGAGTCCACCTCCCTCCCAAAGACGGCTGCTCGCCAGAAGTACAGCTCCTCCCCGTCCGGCGACCAACGGGGTCGCCATCCTGATCCGACGGAGACGTTCCACTTTCCGACCGGATCCGGGAAACCGCGCACGAAGATCTCTCTGGTGCCGGTCTCGAGGGACTCGTAGGCGGCGAGCTCGCCGTCCGGCGAGACTTGGAGATCGTCCTCGTAATAGTCCGCCGCCAGATACGGGCGGGGCTGGGCGCCCTCGGCGGCAGGAGCGATCCACAGATCGAGGTCTACCCCAGAACTGCCTTCGGTGAAGACGATCTCGTCCTGGGCGCTCCACGCCGTGGGATGCTGCGAGCCCGGCCTCGTGAAGAGGCGGCGCTCCGCTTCCTGGCCGTCGAGCGACACGATGAAGACATCGAAACCGACGTCGCTGCCGCGTTCTCCTGCGATGGCGAGCCGGGTTCCGTCCGGAGACCAGATCGGATCGAGGCTCTCCCCCTCGGAGGTGACCTCCGGCGTGCTTCCGGTGACCAGGTCGAGGACCTGGATCTGCCTGGACTCATCGTCCCCGCCTACGTACGTCTCGTACGCGATGTAGCGCCCGTTCGGGGAGATCGACGGGGAGAGGAGGAACCGCGCGGTCATCGGGACGGTATCGGGGCGACCCTCCCGATCGAGGAAGACGAAGCGGCGCTGTGGCGGGCCCTGAGCGTTCTCCCCCTGGTGGTAGACCAACGTGCCGGTGCGGGAGACGTCGTACGCGCGCGCGTCGAACCCGGCCACCCCGTCGAGCACCGGCGTCGGCTGGCCCGTGACCTCGTGGCGGCCCGGGTCGAACGGCACTACGAAGAGCCCGCCGCTCTCGGCGAGGTACAGGAGATGGCCGGTCTCGAGGATCTTGGGCCCCCGGGCGCCCGGCACGAGCAGCGTGGCGGAGTCGGTCTCGAAGTCGATGAAGTAGATGCCGTCCCCCACCGCGAGCGCCCCGGATCCGTCCGGGAGGACCTGGGGACCCAGACCGTTCAACGTGCGACTCAACAGGTGCGCTCCGCCTTCCCCGGTTTCGGTAACCCGCCACACGCCGTCGAAGGTGACGAAGACGATCGTCCCGTCGTCACCCCACTCGGGATCGAAGGGGACGATCGAGTCGACCTCCACAATGGGGAGCGCGCCGCCTCCCGAGAGCGCGACCTTGAGCAGGGCCTCGCGCTCCTCGTGACGGAAGACCAGCCAGTTGCCGTCCGGCGAGAAGTCCGGGTAGTGACCGCCGTCGGTTCCGGCGACCGGGCGGAAGTCCGCCTCGTCGGCCCGCCGGATCCAGATGCGCGCGTGGCCCGAGGCGTCGCGGGTCGAGATCGCGAACATCGAGCCGTCCCTGGACACCGCCACGTCCGTCACGAACGTCACTCCCTCGGGCATCTCCAGCCCGAGGACGACGGGAGACGGCCTGTCGGGCCGCCCCGCCAGAGCGCTCCACAGCGTGCCGGCGAGAAGAAGCGCGCTGAGCGCACCCAGCGCGAGCGCGGCCGGTTTCCAGCGGCCGGGCCCCACCGTCGCCGCGCCCGCTGTCGTGGCGGCCGTCCCGTAGCGGAACCCCGAGTCGGTGATCGCGCGCACGAAGCCCGACGCCGTGCGGAAGCGGTCCGCCGGCAGCTTCTCCAGCGCCTGCAGGACCGCGCCCTCCACGTTCGGCGGCACCGTCGCACGCACCGCCGTCGGCTGACGCGGCCTCTCCGTCAGAATCTTGCCCAGCACCGCCTGCGCCGTCGAGCCCACGTACGGTGGCTCCCCCACCAGCATCTCGTACAGCACGCATCCCAGCGCGTACACGTCGCTCGCCGCCGTGATCTCCCGGTCTCCCGTCGCCTGCTCCGGGCTCATGTAGTACGGCGTCCCGACGCTGAGTCCGGTCTCGGTCAGCCGCGCCCCGCTCGACTTCGTCACCGCGATCGCGATCCCGAAGTCCGTCACCAACGGCTCGCCTCGAGACAGCAGGATGTTGCCCGGCTTGATGTCGCGGTGGATCACCCCCTGCTCGTGCGCCACCGACAGCGCCGACGCCACCGCCGTAGCGATCCCCACCGCCTCGTCCACCGGAAGCTGCTTCTCCCGGTCGATCCTCTGACGGAGCGTCTCACCCTCGATGTAGGGCATCACGAAGAACAGGAAGCCGTCGGCCTCACCCGAGTCGAAGAGCGGCAGGATGTGCGGGTGCTGCAGGTTCGCCGTCGTCTCGATCTCGGCCAGGAAGCGCTCCGAGCCCACCACCGCCGCCAGCTCGGGCCGCAACACCTTGAGCGCGACCCTCCGGTTGTGCCGGACGTCGTGCGCGAGGTACACCGTGGCCATGCCGCCCTCGCCGATCTCGCGCTCGAGCGTGTAACGGCCGGTCAGCGCCTGGTTCAGGCGGGCGAGAGGGGTCGTGGTCATGGGCCGACAAGATGCGTGGCGCGGGATCGTCCAGCCAGCACGGACGCGTCCGCGAGCGGTGTCGACCCGACGGGACCCTTACCCTCTCGGCGCGTCCGTGCGCACGACCCGCACCCCGAACACCGTGGCGATCTGGCTCCCCTCGTGCGACTGGAAGCGCAGCGTGACCCGGTCCTTCCCACGGGTCATCTCCGGCGGCACCGGGATCTCGACGTCGTAGAAGCGCCGCGGCCCGCCGCGCGTGACCTCCTGGGTGGAGAGCCGCGCACCGTCGACGGTCACGTCGAAGCGCGCCGGCATCGCGCGTCGGTCGTCGCTGAAGTACGTGAGGATCAAGGAGACCGTCCCGGTCGCGCCCGCGAGCGGGACGTCCAGGCTGAACCAGCCGCGGCCCCGGCGCCCGGGCCGCCCCTCAAGACGCGCCGCTGTCACGCCCTCGGAGCCCTGATAGCCGAACTCACGCTCGAACACCGTCTCGCCCGGCTGGATCCACGCGACCGTGGCGGCCTCCAGCAGCCGCTCCCGCTCGGCCTCCGCGGCGTACGCGGCCCGCTGCTCCGTCCACTCTTCGGGCGTGAACAGGTCCCAGTAGGTCGAGTACGTCCTGCGCTGCAGCTGGTAGAACGCCGCGAGCTCCACCTCACGCGTGGCGCCGCCCGCGTTCGGCTCGCGTCCGGCGCCCGCCGTACGGAAGCGTCCAGGCCCGGCACCGGTGGGCTTCAGCCAGTCGGACACGGGCGCCCCGTCCGCGCGCACGAACACCGGCACGGTGGACGGGTCGTCGGTCATGTCCTCGTCCTCGTCGCCGCGCGACGTCTGCGGGCCGAGGTCCCCGGCGAGCACGAGCGGCCCCCACATCACGGACGCCCGGTTCGGTCGGTCCGGGAGCCCCTCCACCCGCAGCGACTTGGGCAGGTCGACCTCGACCACGTCGCCAGAGCGCCAGGTCCGTGACACGTCCACGTACGCGCTGACCGGGAAGTCCCAGGCATACAGGTGCGCGCCGTACGGGCGCTCCGCGTCGGACTTGGCCGCGGGGAGCCGGACGTCCTCGCCGTTCACACGCACGCGGAAGCCGTCCCCGGCCCAGTGCGGTCGGCGGAGCGACAGCGTGAAGGCGCGCGGCGTATCCGCGGTGAGGGTGAGGCGGGCGGTCTCGCCGAGCGGGAAGTCGGTCTCCATGGCCAAACCCACGCCCGCCGACGCCCAGTCCGCCGTCGAGGGCGCGTACAGGCTCACCCACAGGCGGTCGTCGGCCTCGTAGTAGAGGCCGTCACCGTGCAGCGCGTGGCTCTCCATCCCCGAGCCGACGCAGCAGGTGAAGCTGCGCTGCATGTTCTGGTACTCGCGGGCGACGCGCCGCCCCACCGGGACCATGTAGCAGGTGCGCCCGTCCTCCGGATCGATCGAGGAGAGGATGTGGTTGAAGAGCGCGCGTTCGTGGAAGTCGGCGTACACCGGGTCGGGCGCGATCTCGAACAGGCGCCGGCCCAGCTTGATCATGTTGTAGACGTTGCACGTCTCCGCCGTGCGCCCGTCGATCCGGTCCGCGAGGCGCCCGGGTGGGCCGAAGTACTCGTCCGTGCCGTGGCCGCCGGTGGCGAAGCTGTGCGCGTGAGCGACCTCGTCGAAGAAGAACGCCGCGGCCATGAGGTCGCCGGGGTCTCCCCCGAGCACGTATCGGTCTGCCGACCCGATCAGCTTCGGGATCTGCGTGTTGCCGTGCTTGTTCGCGAGGTTGTCCTGGTGTCGCCGGAGCGGCTCCAGGAAGTCGGTGTGCTCGAACTTGTAGGAGAGCCTCAGCCAGCGGTCGTCGCCCGTGTCCTCCCACAGGTCGACGAAGACCTCGTTCATGCCGCCGAACTCGGTGTTGAGCATACGCTGGATCTGCTCGTCCGAGAGCGGCGCGACCACGCCCTCCGCCCACGCCGCGAAGCCGACTTCGACGTCGAGGGCCGTGCGATTCCCCGTGAACCGATAGGCGTCGCGCAGCCCCGCGTACGTCTTGTGCAAGGTGTACCAGGGCGACCACTCGCCGTTCAGGTCGAACGCCGCCGAGCGGATCTCGCCGCCCGACAGCCGCGCGAACGCGTTGCGTACGCCCTCGAGCGCGCCCGCGAAGCCGTCACCGTGGCCGTCTTGCACGAGCTTGAGCTCGTCCACGAGATAGGTGGCCCGGTCGCGGAAGCGCGCGTCGCCCGTCGCAGCCCACATGAGGCTCACCGCCGACAGGTAGTGTCCGCCGATGTGCCCGGTGAGGTTGCGGCCTGGTCCGTCCCAGCCACCGTACGGCTCGGCCTTGGGCTGGAGGCCCGCCAGCTTCCGGTACGGGGCGAGCATGCGGTCCGGCTCGAGCTCGAGGAGATAGCGCGCGTCGAGCTGTTGGGCGTGCGCGAGCGGGCCGCCGGTGAGACGCACCGAGTCGAGCGGGAGCCGGCGCGCCCGCAGCCGCCCGGTCGGATCGGGCGGGCCCGCGGGGAGGACCGCGGCGCCGGGTGCGCGGCCGGGCCTCGGCGCGGCCGCCAACGCCTCCGGGACGAGGGGGGCCAGCGAGGCGGCCCCGGCCCCGAGTCCCAGCTTCACCACCGTGCGACGCGACATCGACATGGGGCCCTCCTGACTCAGGTCCCGAGGAATCGTTCCAGAATAGGGGGGCCTCCCGTCGGTCGCACGTTCCGTCACATGCGTGGGAGTGCGCGCAACATGCTGGCGCAGGCCCAGCATGGTCGCTATCGTGCCATCCCACAACGTTTTGGCCGCTCAACCCACCTCCGGAGGACTGGTGCTCCGACGCGCCGCCGCTTCCCTGCCCGCTCGGATCGCACTCTGCTCGATCCTGCTCCTCGCCCTCGCGGTCCGTCCGGTCGCAGGGCGCCAGGTCGGCCTGTCCGGCACGGTCGTGGACGACGACACGGGCACGCCGCTGGAGGGCGTCCTCGTGCGGGTGATCCAGGCCACGACGGCGCTCCGCACTGCTCTCACGGACGGACGCGGCCGCTTCCAGATGGCGGGCCTGCCCGCGGCGAGCTACACCTTGGAGGTGGTCCGGATCGGCTACGCCACGCGCCGCGTCGAGGGCGTGGCGGCGGGTGCCTCCGCCGCCTCCCTGATCGTCCGCATGAGCCCCGAGGCGCTCCAGCTCGCGCCGCTGGTCGTCACGGCGAACCTGACGCTGGAGACGATGCTGGCTTCCCCGTCGGCCATCACGGTCGTGCCCCGCTCGACGGTCACCCGGAGCTTCACGACCACGACCCTGGACATCCTCCGCGACGTGCCGGGGGTGGACTTCGCCAGCAAGGGGCTCTTCGACAACACGTTCATGACCCGGGGGCCGCGGCCGATGACGGCGTCGGGCGTCCTCGTGCTCAGCGACTACCGGTACGCGGACATCCCCGTGCTCGGCTTCATCAACACGGGGCTCATCCCCCCGACCCAGGAGGACGTGGAGCGGATCGAGGTGGTGCGCGGCCCCGGCGCCGTGGTCTATGGACCGAACAGCCGCCGGGGCGTGGTGCACGTCATCACCCGCTCACCGCTCAACGATCCCGAGACGGCGTTCAGCCTCGCCGGGGGGCAGCAGCAGTTCGTGGACGGCTCCTTCCGCGTCTCTCGTCGCGTCGCGGACAATGTCGGCTTCAAGCTGTCGGGCCGGTACGCCTCCGGGGACGAGTGGCCGTTCGTGGACTCGGTCGAGGTACAGACGCGGCGCGCGGCGATCGCGCTGGGGGCCGACCCGGAGACGCTCCTGATCGGGGCCCGGCTCGAGCGGGCCGAGGTCTACCAGGCCGAGGGCAGGCTCGATTGGCGCCTCGGCGACGCGCTCGTGGTGTCCGATGCGGGCTTCAGCCGGGGGACCGGGGCCTCCACCGGCGACGAGGCCGGTGCGGCCCAGGGCGACGGGTGGGTCCTCGCCTACGGCCAGGTGCGGGTCGAGCACCCCAGCTACTTCGCGAACCTGCTCTACAACTGGAGCGATTCGGGCGAGACCTACAATCTGCGCAGCGGCGACATCCTCATCGACAACTCCCGGCTGCTCGGGGCCCAGTTCCAGCACAAGGCCACACTCGGACCGTCGCGTCTCCTGTCCGGCATGGACTTCCGTTATGCGGACCCGCGCAGCGACGGCACGATCTACGGGCGCTTCGAGGACGACGACGCCCTGCGGGAGACCGGCGCCTACGTCCACACCAGCACCTCGTTGTCGCCGAAGGTCGAGCTGATCGGGGCGCTTCGGTTGGACCACCACAACAGGCTCGACGACCCGTGGTTCCTCTCGCCCCGGGCCGCGGTCGTGTTGAAGCCGGCGCCGGAGCACTCGCTTCGGGCGAGCTGGAGCCGCTCCTTCGTGCAGCCGACCTCCCGTGACCTGTTCCCGGATCTGAGGCTCGGCCCGCTCGGGCCCCTGCCCTACGAGATCCGGGTGTCCGGCTCGGGCGGCCGGGGCTACACGTTCGACCGGAGCTGCGGCGGCCTGTGCATGCGCGTGCCCGCCGCCTTCGCGGGGGGTCAGCTCGCGACCCTTCCGGCCGATGCCACGTTGATGTGGCCGACCCTCGTGGCGCTGCTCCAGGCGCAGGGCATCGACCTGAGTCAGATCCCCGCACCGACGTCGGCGCAGGTGGGGACCGTGCTCGCCTCGCTCAGCCCGGCCACCGGAACCTTCCTTCCGGTGTCGCCCGCGGACGTGCGTGACCGGCCGGCCGTGCGTCGCGCCCTCGAGTCCACCTTCGAGGCGGGCTACAAGGGATTCCTGGCACCGCGACTGTTCACGACCCTGGACGTGTACCGCACGCGCGCCACCCACGTCTTCAGCACACAGGTGAGCGTCAACACGCCGAACGTCTTCCTCGACCCTGCGAGCCTCGCCCAGTATCTGGGCCAGTTCCTGCCGCCCGAGGCCGTGGGCCCGGTAGCGACGGGCCTGGCGTCGATCCCCGTGGGCACGATCTCACCCAACGAGGTCCCCGGGGCCGATCTGCTGATCCTCACGCCGGCCGTCCAGGGTGGGAGCTACGACTACTGGGGCTTCGACCTGTCGGCCTCCTGGCGAGCCAGCGAGCGCCTGACGGTGAACGGAGGCTACTCGTACACGAGCACGGATTCGACCAGCCTCGGGGAGGTCCCTGGCTACCTCATGTTCCACGCGCCCCGGCACCGCGGGAACGTCGCCCTCGAGTACGCCGACGAGGACGGAGGCCGCACCGCGTACCTGCGCACCCGTGCGAACAACGGCTTCGGGGTCCGGTCACCGTCCTACGTGGGGGTGGTGCCGGGGTTCGGCATCGTCGACGTCGGCGGGGGCGTCCGACTCCCGTGGGACCGGGAGACCTGGGTCCGGGTCGACGCGCTGAACGTGCTGGGAAAGGCGCACCGCGAGTTCCTCGGTGTCCCCGACATCGGTCGCATGGTCACCGCCCGGATGACGGTGCGGTGGTAGCCCGGGCCGGAAGGGGCGCGTCCGCGTGACGACCTGGAGCGACCTTGCGGAGCTCGCGCGCACGCAGGTGCGCGAGGTTGCCGACGATCCCGACGCCCGGCTGCGGCTGCGTGAGGCCTTCTACCTGAGATACGGCTTCGCCGACGTGCTCTTCGCCGCGGCGGCGCTCGATCCCGCGCTCGACGACGCGAAGTTCGGGTTCGGCCGTAGCGAGCTCGACTTCATGCGCTGGGAGATCCGCCGGGGGGTGCTGGATCCCGGACGGGGCTCCCCGTGGTGGCGCGCGGTGAACCTCTCCTTCCTCTACGACGGTCAGCTGGCAGGACTGGGCCACGAAGCGGGGCTGGACGGGACCGACGCGCCCCTCCCCGCCAAGGCGTGGCTCGCATACATCGCCGACCCCAGCGGCGTGACCTGGTATCGTGCGCACAATACGAGCATCGTGTCCGGATATCACGAGCACAGCGACCTCGCCCCGGGCGAATCGCGCCCCGAGCAGATCTTCCTCAACTGCGTGCTCTATCGACTCCTCTTCGCCCAGGGGATGGTGGAGGGCGTCGAGTTCGAGAAGCTCGGCCGCTTCCTCGCCGACCCTCGGCTGCCGTCCGTCGACCTGCTGGTGCACCTGCCCGACTTCTATCCGGACCGATACCCGCTCACCTCGGGTGAAGCGAAGCACGTGATGCACCGCGGGCACTCCCTCGAGGAGGCCTCCGCCCGCTGCCTCGACCTGGTGCTCATCCATCCCCAGCTCGTGCGCCTCTATGGCCGGGCCGCGGTCTGGAACGCCACTCCCTTCCTCGTGAAGTGGGTCGTCAAGGGCGAGCCGTGCTACCCGCACGGCCGCCCCCACAACACCATGCTGGCCTACGCCGCCCGCCTCGTCCGGCGGATCCGCGGGAAGCGCCGTGCGGGCGCTGCCCCGAAAACGTAGGGCATGGACGGCATCCAGACCTTCATCCCCATCGATAGGATCCACGCCCTCGCTCGGGGCGAGGAGCTGCCGGACCGTGCCCGGGGAGCCGCGCTGTTCGCCGACGTATCCGGCTTCACCGCGCTCACCGGCGCCCTCGCGCGGGAGCTCGGGCGCAAACGGGGGGCCGAGCAGCTCCTGGTCCACGTGAACCAGGTCTACGAACGGCTCGTGACTCCGGTGCATGCCCAGGGCGGCGCCGTGGTGTCGTTCGCGGGCGACGCGATCACCTGCTGGTTCGACGACAGTCTCGCCGGACACCCGACCGCCGACGCAGGGGCGAGCCGCGCCTGGACCGCCGCCCGCTCCATGCAGCGAGCCCTCGGGACCCTCCCCCCCGTCGCGACCGAAGCCGGCGAAGTCATCCGGCTCGGCGTGAAGATCGGGATCGCCGCGGGACGGGCGCGCCGCTTCACGGTGGGCGACCCTTCGCTCCAGCGCATCGACACGCTGGCCGGCCACACCCTCACCCGCGTCGCGCAGATGGAGCGGCTCGCGGGCGTGGGCGAGATCCGGTGCGACCCGCCAATGGACGCCGCCGTCGACACGGCGCCCGCCCCGTGGCCGTCGATACCCGCGCTCACCGGCGAGCAGCTGGCGGGCTGGGTGATCCCCGACGTGGCAGAGCGCATCGGGGCCGGCCTCGACTTTCTCACCGAGCTCAGGCCCGCGGTTCCGATCTTCGTAGGATTCGAGGGCATCGACTACGACGACGATCCGAACGCCGGAGCCAGGCTGGACGCGTGGCTGCGCTGGGCCCAGGTCACGCTCTCCGAATTCGGTGGCACTCTCGTGCACCTGCTGATCGGGGACAAGGGCAGCAGCTTGTACGCCTCCTTCGGCGCACCGCGGTCGCACGAGGACGACCTCGACCGCGCGTGCGCGGCGGCCCTCGCGCTGCTGCGCCGCCCGCCCGCACTCGACTTCGTCAGCTCCACGCGCATCGGCATCGCCCAGGGACAGGTGTGGTCGGGCGCGTGTGGGGCGGCGGCGCGCCGCTGCTACACGGTGACCGGTGAGCCGGTGAACCTGGCCGCTCGCCTCATGGCGCAGGCCGCCCCCGGTCAGATCCTGGTCCAGGAGCGCGTGGCGCGCGGCGCGGGACGTCACCGATTCGGACCGCTCGAGTCCCTGAAGGTGAGGGGCCAGCAGGAGCCGGAGCGGGTGGCGGCGCTCGAGGGACCTCGGGTCACCGCCGCCCCCTCGTCGGCCGCGCCCGCGGAGCGCCCCATCGTCGGCCGCGCTGCCGAGCTGGGAGAGCTGGAGGGTCTCCTGGACCGGCTCGCCGAGGGGGGGTCGGGAACCGCCCTCATCGAGGGCGAAGCGGGCATCGGGAAGAGCCGTCTGATCGGGGCGTTCCTGGAGGGCTGCGGGGAGCGCGGACAGTCGGTCCTCGTCGGTCTCGGCGACTCCGTGGAGAGGAACCGGCCGTACCAGGCCTGGAGACCGGTGTTCGCGTCCCTGCTCGCGGCCGAGCTCGCGGACTCCGAGCCCCACGCCCGACTGCGCGACCGGGTCGCTGCCCTGGATCCGACCCTGGAGCCCCTGGCCGCGCTCCTCAATCCGGTGCTCCCGGGACCCCTTCCCGAGAGCCCCGAGCTACAGCGCATGGACGCATCCGTCCGGGCCGAGCGCACCCGTGATCTCCTGGTCCGGGTGCTCGCCGCCGACCCCGCGCCGATGGTGATCGTGCTCGAGGACGCCCACTGGATCGACTCCGCGTCCTGGGGCGTCGCCACGGCGCTCGGGGCGGTGGACAGGCCCCTGCTCCGGGTGGTGGCGTCACGCCCGCTCGCCGACGCCGCCCGGGAAGGGGCGCAGCACGAGGCGCTGGTCGATCTGGCCAGCGATCCCCGGACGGTACGCCTCCGACTCGCGCCTCTGGCGCCGGACGACGCGCTGGCGCTGGCGTGCGGCCGGCTCGGCGTCCTCACGCTGCCGCCGGCGGCGGCCCGGGTGGTGGTGGAGCGCGCCGAGGGCAACCCGCTCTTCCTCGAGGAGCTGGTCCTGGCGATGTCCGAGGCGGGCGTCCTCCGGGTCGAGGACGATCACGGTGTCCTCGTGGACGCCGACACCACCATGGCGGACTTCCCCGACACCCTGGAGGGCCTGGTCACGAGCCGGCTGGACCGACTCTCACCCGCGGCCCAGCGGGCCGCCAAGGTGGGGAGCGTCCTCGGGCGGGTCTTCGAGCTGGAGCCCCTCCAGGCGGTCCACCCGCTTCCGGAGGAGCTTGGGACCCTGTCCGATTCCCTGGCCCAGCTCGAGCGCCTCGACATCACGCGCTCCGAGTCGGGCGGCGGCGCGAGCTGGACGTTCAAGCACGCGATCACGCACGAGGTCGTGTACGGGACGCTCACCTTCGCCCAACGCCAGACGCTGCACCGCGCGGTCGCGACCTGGTACCAGGAGCGCCACGCCGACGACCTGACCCCGTTCTATCCCCTGCTGGCGCATCACTGGGAGCGCGCCGACGCCCCGCAGGAAGCGCTGGACTTCGGTGAGCGGGCCGGCGAGCAGGCGCTGCGCAGCTTCGCGAACCGCGAGGCGGTGGCCTTCTTCGAGCCTGTGGTCGCGCGCCTCGAGAAGGGACAGGGAGGTGGGGAGCGCGTGCGCCACGTGCGCTCGCTGCGCCGACTCGCCGAAGGGCTCTTCTACTCGGGGGACGTGCCGCGGGCGGGCGAGCGATTGCGGGAGCTCTTCGAGCTCTCGGGGCACCCGCTCCCGGCTTCCTCGGTCCGCGCGGCCGGCGCACTCCTCCTGGCGATCCTCCGGCAGGTCGGCCACCGGCAGGTCCCCCGGATCTTCCTCCGGACGGCGGACTCCGACGTGGAGGAGATGGCGGAGCTGGCGCGGGCCCTCGCGCTGCTCACGTACACGTACTACTACACCGGCGACTTCGTAGGGGCCTTCCTGGCCAACTTCCGGGGTCTCAACCTCGCCGAGCTGGCCGGCGAGACGCCCGATCTGACCCACGTGCTCGCGAATGCCTACACGAACGTCGGTGCGGTATGTCGGAACATCTTCCTCATGCCCAAGACCGCCGAGGCGTACTTCCGGCGCGCCGACCGCGTCGCCGAGGCGGGAGACGAACCGTCGGCGCTCGCCTACGTGGACCAGGTGCGCGGCATGGTCGCTCTGAGCGTGGGTGAGACGCGGTCGGTCGAGGAGCCCCTCCACCGCAGCGCCCGACGGTTCGAGGCGCTGGGCAACTGGCGGAAGTGGGAGGAGGTGCGCTTCACCTACAGCAACCATCTGCTGCATCGGGGCGACCTGGCCGGGTCGGAAGCCGTGGGCCGGGAGATCGAGCGCTCCTCGCGCCGGCGCGAGTCGACCCAGTCGCTGCTCCTGGTGCTCGCGCACCTGGGCCACGTCCTCGGGCTGCAGGGTCGTGACGCCGAAGCCGAAGCGACCCTTGCGGAAGCCCTGGCGTTGCATGCCCGAGAGCCGTACTACGCCGAGCGCACGTACGTGAACGGCGCGCTCGCGCTGCTGCTCGCTCGGGCGGGACGGCGCGAGGAGGCACAGGCGAGCCTGGCGGAGGTGCGCCGGCTCATCCGGCTCGAGCGGGCGAACCCCGTCGGTGTCGAAGGCTATGCCGCTGCCGCCCAGGCCGCGCTGACGCTCCATCGCGCGACCGCCGACCCGGACCTGATCGCCGCCGCCCGCGAGGCTCTGGCGCCTCTGGCGCAGCTGGCCACCGTCGGCTCGATCGTCTACCGTAGCCGGGTCGGCTACCTTCGGGGCCTGCTGGCCGAGGCGCACGGTCGGCGCCGGAGTGCGGTTCGACGGTGGCGCGCCGCCGTCGACCACGCGGTCGCCCGGGAGCTGGGGCTCACCGAGGCGCTCGCGAGCGTCGAGCTGGCGGTCGCGACGTCGGATCCCGCCGAGCGGGAGCGGTTCGCCGCGAGGGCGCGCTCCCTCGCGCAGTCGATGCCGGCACCTTGGCTGTTGAGCCACCTCGTCCCACCGCCCCCCATCGAGAACGGAGAGCACGCAGCATGACCGCCGAGCGGAAGCGAAGTGAAGACGCACCCCAGAGACCGAAGAAGCGCATCGCGATTCTCGGTGGCGGAGTCGGGGGCATCACCACGGCCCTGGCACTCACCGATCCCGACAATCCACACCGCGACGATTACGAGGTCACGGTCTACCAGATGGGATGGCGCTTGGGCGGGAAGGGCGCCAGCGGCCGCAACACCGCCCCGGGGATGCACAACCGGATCGAGGAGCACGGGCTCCACATCTGGTTCGGGTGCTACGACAACGCCTTCGCGATGATGCGCAAGCTGTACAGGGAGCTGAATCGGCCGCCGGACGCTCCCCTGGCGAGCTGGACCGAGGCGTTCCGTCCGCACGGCACGTCGGGCATCGAGACCAGCTTCGGCGGGAAATGGCACCACTGGATCGGGAACGCGCCCGTGAACCATTACCCGCCCGGGTACGGCGGGCTGCTGCCCATGTGGACGTACCTCCGCTTCGGGCTGGAGATGTACTACCGGAACTTCCTGGGTCGGGGCGTGCCCAAGCACCCCTCGCCCACGGGCGACCAGATCATCCGCTTCCCGCACGCGGAGAAGCGTCGGAAGATGGTGAGCAAGGGAGTCCGCGAGGGTCGCTTCTGGCTCATGGCCGCGCGGCTGGTGCGCCACCTCTGGTTCCTATCGGCGCCCTTCATCCTGGCCATGAAGCTGTTCGTGTGGATCAACGAATTCTTCCTCGAGTGGTACTGGCGGCGCCACAAGGAGAAGGTCGCCGAGGATCTGGTGGAGCAGGAGCGTTGGACGCTGCTCGCGCTGATGTTCGCGATCTTCAAGGGCATGGTGTGGGACCGCGTCCTGCTCGACGGCTTCAAGGTCATCAACGGGCAGGACTTCCGGGCCTGGATCGCCAAATACGCGTTGGACGACGGCGGGGTGATGATCAACTCCGGGTTCATGGTCGGCATCTACGACGGGATGTTCGCCTACGAGGACGGCGACAACTCCAAGCCCCCGGGAGCCGACTGGCCTCCGCACGCGATGATCGAGGCCGGAGAGTGCTTGCTCGCGTGCGTTCGAGAGGCGCTGACCTACCGGGGCGCGCCGATCTGGAAGATGCAGGCCGGCATGGGCGACACGATCTTCGCGCCCGCCTATCAGGTGCTGCGCCGCCGGGGCGTGAAGGTAGAGCTGTTCCACCGGGTGGATCGGATCCTCGCCTCACCGGACGGGAAGACCGTCGATCGCGTCGAGATGACCCAGCAGGCGGAGCTCGTCGAGCGGATGCGCTCGCTGGGAGGATACTACCCCCTCATCGACGTGAAGGGCCTCCCCTGTTGGCCCAGCAAGCCCATCTACGCGCAGCTCGTGGACGGCAATGTCCTGGAGCGAGAGGGGATCGACCTGGAGAGCTACGGCGCGTCCTGGCAGGGCGACCGCCCGAAGACCCTCGTCCGCGGCGACGACTTCGACGAGGTGGTGATCGCCATCTCCGTCGGCGGCCTGCCCTACGTGGCGTGCGATCTTATCGGAAAGTCCGGCAAATGGAAGGACATGATCCAGCGCATGCGCACGACGCGGACCCTGGCGAGCCAGGTCTGGTATCGGCGCACCGCGTACGAGCTCGGCTGGGCACCGATGCAGGAGCCCGTCGTGTCCGGGTACGACACGGGGCCGCTGAACACCTGGGCCGACATGAGCCACCTGATCGAGCGGGAGTCCTGGGATGCCGGAGCCCGGCCCGGTCGCGAGGAGTACCCGCTCAACGTGTCGTACTACTGTGGCGTCATGCCGGACGATCCACCGCTGCCGATGACCGTGTGTGGACCCAAGGCCCCGTACCCCAACCAGGAAGCGGAGAACAAGAAGGTCGAGGTGTTGACCAAGGTGCTCCTCACGGAGCACCTACGGCCGCTCTTTCCCGAGGCCAACCCCGAGTCCGGCGTATTTCGCTGGGAGTGGCTCGTGGATCAGCGGAACCCGCGGCCCACCGACGACCAGCGCTTCGTCAGCCAGTACTTCCGCGCCAACGTCGAGCCCACCGAGCGGTACGTGCTCTCGGTACCGGGATCGGACGCATACCGGCTGCCCGCCCACGACGACCAGGAGTTCGTGAACTGCTACCTGTCCGGAGACTGGACGGACTGCGGCATGAACCTCGGTTGCGTGGAGTCCGCCGTGATGTCGGGACTGCTGTGCGCGAACGCGGTGTGCTCGTGGCCACCGCGCTCGGAGATCATCGGCCTGGACTGGTAGGCGGGACCGGCACGGACAGCCACGTACGGATCGAGGAGGTCTCGCACGTCCACGTGGCGACCTCCCCCGTGGGCGCGGGCACACCGGCAGCGGCCGCGATCTGGTCGACGCGCCCGTGGACCTCGGCGTCGCGGATACGACGCGGCCGTCGGGCCTCGCGTCCCCAGAGCAGGGTGCCGTGCCGCGGCGTCGAGTACATCACGAAGCGCTCGACCACGAAGTGCGCGAGCGTGCCCGGACGCGCCTCGAAGGTCGGCCCGACCCCCTGGTAGGAGAGGTCGAGGTGCGGACCGGCGCTACCGTCGTCCACCGTGCAGCGCCACCCGTCGCCGTCGGACTCCACACGCACCGGTGCGTGGACGTACGGAAGTCCGAAGAACGTCCGTGCGCTCCAGGCCATGACGCGCGAGCTGGCCTCGATGCGGAAGAACCAGATGCCCGGCTGGTCCCCGTGGCGCACGCAGGTCAAGCAGTCGACCTCATCGAAGGACGAGGTGCCGGGCACCGGCGGAAGCCAGCGAGCGTGCAGGCCGCGCATGCGAAACGGGATGAGCGTGACCCACGCGCGCCCGTCGAAGCGCTCCAGCTCGAGCTGGGCGGGGATGCGCGCGCTGAGCGCGGACGGCTCCACGGGCCAGCTGTAGAAGAGGAGGCTTTCCTCGCGTTGCGCAACCAGCCACGGCAGGTGCGCGCACAGGCCCACGCCTCAGGCCCCGTCGACGAGCTCGACCCAGCACACGTGCGTGTCGGTGCCGGGCGAGTAGTGCGCGACCGTGTTCTCGGGCGCCGGCAGCCCGACCAGGCCGGTCACCTCGTTCTCGGAGACCTCCGCCTCGGCCGATGCGACCTGCCAATCGTCGTGACTGAGCGGGCCCCGATAGAGCCGACCGTCCGGCGCGCCCTGGAAGCTCGCGTACCGCTCCAACAGGAATGCCTCGAGCGAGCCGGGCTTCGGATTCGTCAGGGATCCGGCGCGTCGGTACGTGGCCCCGAAGCGCGCCGCCTGCGCACCTTTTCGCACGCTCCTGAAACGGAAGGACCCGTCCGTCCCGGTCAGGGAGACGTGGGCATCGTGGTACGGAAGGTGGAACACCCAGTCCGCGACCAGTGACCCGAGCCAGGACGCGGCGTCGATGCTGAAGAAGTACACGCCCGGCTCGCCCCGAACCCGTACGTAGGCACGCAGGTTCAGCTCCCCGAATGTGCTCGCCCCCGGGATCGGGGGGAGCCAGCGGAGGTGCAGTCCCTGCATGCGCAAGGGCACCAGCGTCACCCACCCCGATCCGTCGAACGTGTCGGCGGGGAGGCCGGGAGGGAGGAGCGCCTGGAGCGTGGGCAGCGGCACGGGCCAGCTCAGGAAGAGCAGGTCACGCCAGCCCTGGTACATGATCCACGTGCACGGAGACGACCCGGACGGAGCCTTCGACACCACGCGAACCTCCTGGACGGGAAGGTGAGTCCTGCGAAAGTACTGGGCCGCAGACCGGCTGCAACCGGCTCAGGCGGGGCGCGCGAGCCCGACCGACTCGAGGATGGCGGTGAACTCCGGGCGGTCGTGGAGTGGGTCGAAGACGGGATCCACGCCCAGGTAGACGAGCTGGGGGGCCCGGTCCGCCATCGCACGGGACAGGATGTCGATCGCCACATCGAGCTGTCCCATCCCCAACGGGGGTAGCGCACGGTAATAGAGCGGAACGAACCGTTCCCTCTCCAGGGCGTCGAGTTCGGCGGCGAGTGTCCGTGCCTCGTCGTCTTCTCCGGCGCGACCGTGGGCATAGGCCACGAGCGCCAGCCCGGACGCCGGGGAGCCCGACTCCTGGTACGAACGCCGGAGCTCCGCGACCGCCTCCGCGAAGCGGCCGAGCTGCACGAGGGCCAGCCCCAGTGGGATGCGCGCGGTCGCGAAGCCCGGATGGTCTTCGAGCACCTCCGAGCACGTGCGGACCGCGTCGTGGTAACGCCGGTCGTAGTACGCCACCCATCCGGCCGTACCGGCGATCGCCGGCGCCAGGGGGTCGAGCTCGCGTGCGGCCTCGATCTCGCGCCGACTCTCGTCGAAGCGCCCGAGCCAAGCCAGGATCAGAGACCAGCGGTGGCGTGCTGGCGCGTATCCGGGGTTGAGCGCGAGCGCCGCCTCGCTTTCCGACACCGCGCCCCCGAGGTCCAGCTCGAGCTGCCGGACCAGCGCTGCGGCCGCGTGCGCCTCGGCGAGTCGGCTGCCGGCGCCCAGCGCTCGCGTCGCCGCCTCCCGGGCCCGATCCAGCCCCTCCGCCCGCGACGCCAGGCCGTACTCCATGAGCAGCGACCAGCTCTCCGCCAAACCGGCCCACGCCTGCGCGAAGCCCTCGTCCAGTCCCACGGCCCGCTCGAAGAACTCGACCGCGCGCCGTAACGAAGCGCCCGTGCGCTTGTTCCAGTGATGCCGGCCCTTCAGATAGAGCTGATACGCGTCCACGTCCCGGGTCGACGTCGACAGCAGCGGTGCCTCGCCCGACCGTGACCCTGCCTCGGCGCCGGAGCCGAGCTTGCGCCCGACCACGCTCACGATTGCCCGCGCCACGTCCTCCTGGATCTCGAACACGTCGTGGATGCGCCGATCGAACGACTGGGACCAGAGCGCCAGGCCGTCCTCCGCGGACACGAATTGCACGTTGAGGCGCAGGCGGTCGTCGCGGACCAGGACGCTTCCTTCCACCACGCTCCCCACGCCCAGCTTGGCACCCAGCTCACGGACGTCGCCCACGGCGTCGGCCAACGCGAACGCGGACGTGCGCGAGACCACCCGAAGGCCCTCCACCCTCGCGAGCCCATGGATGAGCTCTTCCGTGATGCCGTCCCCGAGGAACTGGTGCTCGCCGCCCGGGCTCCGGTCGCGGAGCGGAAGGACGACGATCGACTCCCGCGGGCCGGCCCGCGCGGCCGGGGCCGCAGCGGCCTGCGGCGCTTCGGGAGGCGGAAGGCTTTCCGTCCGCTCGATCCCGTGGGGCGTGAGGTCGTAGATCCAGCCGAGCACGAGGACCAGCGGGAAGGCGAGGATCACGAGCACGACCACGACCGAGATCGCCCACTCCGGCGCGCCCAGGGCCGGGAGCAGCGTGTCCGAGACGTCGATGGCCACCCAGGCGACCGCCGCGTACGCGACGGCGACCTGGAACACGCGTCTACGCCTGAGCTCCCTGATGAGCGCGCGAAGATCTCGTGAACCGAGGGGCACGGCTGCTCGCGTCGGGGGAAAGGGAGGCCTCACGGCCCATGGCGCCAAGGTATCCGGGCCTTCCGACGCTCGCCAACGTCGGGCGTACGGTGCGGCCGGGCGGCTCCCGATGCCGCGGTTGTGACGGCCGCGGTCGCGGGCGTATCCTTGTGCGCCGTCGAGGGATTCGCCGACGTGCGAAGCTCCCTGCCCTGCACCGCCGAACCTGCCCCCGATCGACCCATGGATCCTCGAGAGGAGCTGGAACAGATCACGCGTCTCCTGGTGGCCGCCGGCGAGGGACAGCCCGGCGCCATGGACGACGTGTTCGCCTCGGTGTACCCGCGCCTCAGGCGCTTGGCCCGATCCCAACGGCGCCGCTGGCACGGGAACGATACGATCGAGACCACGGCGCTGATCCACGAGGCCTACCTCAAGGTCGCGGCATCGAAGAACCCCCGCTTCGAGAACCGCGGACACTTCTTTTCGGTGGCCGCCCAGGCCATGCGACAGGTGCTCATCAACTACGCCGAGAAGCGCAGCGCCAAGAAGCGGGGAGGTGGCGCTGCCCACGTGACCCTGGACGACGCCGACATCGTGTCCGACCAGGCGCTGGACGAGCTGCTCACACTGAACACGGCACTGCAGCGTCTCGAGGCCATGAGCGACCGGCAGGCGCGTATCGTCGAATGCCTCTTCTTCGCGGGCTATACGGTCGAAGAGACCGCCGAGGCCCTCGAGATCTCACCGGCCACGGTCAAGCGGGACTGGAGCGCGGCGCGCGCGTGGCTCTATCGGGAGATGCAGCGCGGGGCGGACAAGACCAGACCGCAGTGACGGGTCCGGCTCAGCCATGAGCATGGACGCCGACCGCTGGGAACGGGTCCAGGGGATTCTCAACCAGGCGCTGGAGATGTCGGCGGGCGAGCGCGGGCTCTACCTCGCCGAAGCCTGTGCCGGCGACACCGAGCTCCGCCAGGAGGTGGAGGCGCTGCTCGAAGCGTCCCACGAGGCGGACGACTACTTCGCGGGCCTGGCCGACCGCGTCGGCATCACCCAGGAGACGGATCCGGGCGGGGATACGGCCGCGGCACCGGGTCTGGAGGGTCGACGCATCGGAGCGTACCGCCTGGGCAGGCTGCTGGGGCGAGGCGGAATGGGAGCGGTGTACCTGGCCGAGCGCGACGACGGGCGCTTCAAGCTGACCGCGGCGCTCAAGATCCTCCCGGTAGGCGCCGCAGGCGTGGCGGCCCACCGGCGGCTGGTCGGCGAATCGCGCATCCTCGCACGGCTGGAGCACCCGGGGATCGCGCGGCTCCTGGACGCCGGGGTCACCGAGGACGGCACCCCCTGGTTCGTCATGGAGTACGTGCGCGGCCGACCGCTCCAGGACTGGAGTCGCGAGGCCGGCACCGACCTGGAGCCTCGGCTGAGGCTCTTCCTGCAGATATGCGATGCCGTCTCGTACGCCCACCGGAAGCTGGTGCTGCACCGCGACCTCAAGCCGTCCAACGTGCTCGTGACGGAGGCCGGCGAGGTGAAGCTCCTGGACTTCGGGATCGCACGCCTGCTCGAGGAG
>QJYK01000124.1 GCA_003248075.1 Gemmatimonadota bacterium
GCGCTCTTCAACCAGTTCCCGGCCCCTTTCCTGCGCGCGCGCTTCACCTGGGAGCAGGATCGCTGGCGTCTGGCGGGGATCCGCCCCATCGCCGGCATGGACATCCCCGAGTCCCACCGGGAGTTCGTACTCGCGCGTGCACGGGAGTACTTCAGGAGGCCGACCCGCGTGGCGCCCCGGGCCCACGACCCGCGTTACGACATGGCCGTCCTCTGGTCGCCCGACGATCCGCAGCCACCCTCCGACGAGCGGGCGATCAAGCGACTGGTTCGCGCCGCGGGACGGCAGGACATCGGTGTCGAGCTGATCGAGGCCGACGACTACGGGCGGCTCGCCGAGTTCGACGCCCTCTTCCTGCGCGAGACCACGCAGGTCAACCACCACACGTTCCGCATGGCGAGCCGCGCCGTGGCGCTCGGTCTGGTGGCGTTGGACGATCCGGAGTCGATCATCCGGTGCTCCAACAAGGTCTACCAGGCCGAGCTCTTCGAGCGGCACGGCATCCCGCAGCCCCGCACGATGGTCGTGCACGAAGGAAACGTGGGCGAGGTTGTGACCGGGATCGGCCTTCCGTGCGTTCTCAAGAGGCCGGACGGATCCTTCTCGTCGGGAGTGGTCAAGGCGACCAGCGAGGACGAGCTCCGGGAGCGGTTGACCGCGCTCTTCGCCGAGTCGGAGCTGGTCGTCGCCCAGGAGTTCAAGCCGTCCTCCTTCGATTGGCGCGTCGGTATCCTCGGCGGCGAGCCGCTCTGGGTGTGCCGGTACCACATGGCCAAGGGCCACTGGCAGATCGTCCGCGCCGAGGGCGGCCACCGCCGGTACGGGGACGTCGATTCCGTCGCGATCGAGGAGGCTCCGGCGGACGTCGTGCAGACGGCCGTGCGCGCGGCGCGCCTGATCGGGGATGGTCTGTACGGCGTCGACGTCAAGGAGGTCGACGGACGAGTCCTGGTCATGGAGGTCAACGACAATCCGAACCTCGACGCCGGGTACGAGGATGGCGTTCTCAAGGACGCCCTCTGGGACGAGATCGTCCGGTGGTTCCGGGTGCGCCTGGATGCACGTGGCCGGGAGGGGACGTCGGCGTGACGGAGGACGGCGGCAAGCCCACTACCACCCTTCCGGAGGACGGGCGTCCGCGCCTCTTCGAGGCCTTCGGCGTCGAGATCGAGGCAATGATCGTCGACACCCGCTCGCTGCACGTGCTTCCGTGCTGCGACCGACTCATCGAGCGGGTCGCGGGCGCACCAGAATCGGAGGTCGAGCTCGGAGATCTGGCCTGGTCCAACGAGCTGACCCTGCACGTGCTCGAGCTGAAGACCAACGGGCCGGCCCCGGCGCTGACCGGACTGGCGAAACGTTTTCACCAGAGCATGAAGCTCGCCAACCGGCACCTGGCCGAGCTGGGCGGGCGCCTCATGCCCGGGGCCGTGCATCCGTGGATGGACCCTTCCCGTGACACGGTGCTCTGGCCGCACGAGTACACCGAGGTCTACCACACCTTCGACCGCATCTTCGGGTGCGCCGGCCACGGCTGGTCCAACCTCCAGAGCACGCACCTGAACCTGCCGTTCGCAGACGACGGGGAGTTCGGCGCCCTACATGCGGCGATCCGCCTCGTGCTCCCGCTCATACCCGCCCTGTCGGCCGCATCGCCGTTCCTGGACGGGCAGCGCGGCCAGGCGCTGGACCGGCGCCTGGTGGCCTACCGCGGCAACGCACGCAAGATCCCCTCGGTGACCGGGTCCGTCGTGCCCGAGCCGGCGTTCACGCGGGAACAGTACGAGAGGGAGATCCTGGGTCGGATCTACGCGGACCTGGCCCCTCACGACCCCGAGGGCATCCTGCGTCACGAATGGGCGAACGCCCGGGGCGCCATCGCCCGCTTCGACCGCGGGGCCATCGAGATCCGGGTGATCGATGCCCAGGAGTGTCCGACCGCGGACCTGGCGATCGTGGCCGCGGTCACGTCGGTGGCGGAAGCGCTCGCCCGCGGGCCCCTCTCCGGGCGCGACGTCGGCGCCGATCCCTCGACCGACGAGCTCGCCGCGGTGCTGGAGGCGACCACGGTGCGCGCCGAGGAGGCGTTGATCGACGCCCCCGGGCTCCTGCGCACGTTGGGGCTGGCCCAAACGCCGGTCCCGGCGGGCCGGGTGTGGCGGACGCTGCTCGAGCGTTTTCCCCTTGCCGATCCCAACCTGGAATGGACGGCGGCGCTCGAGACCATCCTGGAGCGGGGATGCCTCGCGCGCCGGCTCGCGGAGGCGGTCGGCGAGCCCGTCCGCCGCGATCGACTGCGCGAGGTGTTCGCCCGCATGTGCGAATGCCTGGACGGCGACGTGCTATTCGAGGACGTCTGAGCGCGCCCTCGCGATCGGCCCGGCCGTTCCACGTGTTGGTGACGTGCGAGCACGGGGGTCATGAGGTTCCGAGGGCCTACCAGGGGTTGTTCGCGGGCGCTTCCCGCGTGCTCCGCTCGCACCGCGGCTGGGACCCCGGCGCGCTCGCTCTGGCGCGGGATCTGGCGCGTCGGCTGCAGGCTCCGCTCCGTTTCGCGACCACGACGAGGCTGCTGGTCGACCTGAACCGCTCCGCGCACAACCCGCGAGTCTTCTCCGAGCGCTCGCGTGTCCTCCCGAGGGCCGAGCGACTCGACCTGATGGTCGCGTTCCACGACCCCTACCGACGAGGGGTGGACCGGGACGTCGCCGACGCGGCGACGGAGGGCGTGGTCCTGCATCTGTCCGTCCACTCCTTCACGCCCACGTTGCACGGGGTGCCGAGGAAGGCCGACATCGCGCTCCTCTACGATCCCCGACGCCCGCTCGAGCGAGCCCTGACCTCCGAGTGGATCCGTGCGCTCCGCGGCGCGGCGGCCGGCCTGCGCATCAGGCGGAACCACCCCTACCTGGGCCGCTCGGACGGGCTCACCACCTGGCTGCGCGGTCGTCACCCCCCGGGTCGCTATCTGGGGATCGAGATCGAGGTCAATCAGGTGCTGCTGAACCGGCGCGGGCGGTTCCCGGGGGGCTTGGCGAAGCTGCTCGTGGAGACGCTGACGCGCACGGACGTCGTCTGTCGAGGGGAAGCCTGACCGCCCATATTGGCGCGCATGAACGGCGTCGTCCCCGCGCTCCGGCACCTGCCCGCGCCGCTCGTGTTCCTGGCGGTCGCCGCCTCGGCGGGAGGCGCGCAGCTCAGACCGCTGGAGCCCGTGCCCTGGCGTGCCTTCGACGAGGAGGGCGTCGACCTCGAGGTCGGCGTGGGCGTGTACGACGATCAGGAGGCCTCGCTCGCAGGCCTGAGGGGCCGGCTCGTGGAATTGGGCTCGTTCCGGGCCTCCTGGGGGCTCGGGCGCGTCGCCCTCGAGCTCACCGGGACCGCGCTGCTCTGGTTCGAGGAAACCGCGAGCTTCGCGCCACCCCTGGAGGGCGTGCGCGGCGCCGACGGCAGCTCCCGGACCGACGCCGGAGACTACCGCATCTCCACCCAGGTCGCCCTCACCGGGCCGGACGCGCCGCTCAAGGTGGCGCTCCGATTCGGTGTGCGCCTGCCCACGACCGACGACGTGCAGGGCCTGGAGCGCGACCAGACCGATTTCTTCTCGTTCGTGACCGGCCGTGTCGACCGTGGCCCGATCCGCGCCGGTGCGGAGATCGGGCTGGGCATCCTCGGGACCCGCGACCGCCGCAACGAGCAGGTCGACGTGATCCTGTTCGGCCTGCGCGGCGAGTACGACCTGGGGAAGGTCGACGCGCTCCTGGCGGTGGCCGGTCAGCACGACCCGCGCCGTGCCCGGGAGTTCAGGGGTAACGAAGACCTGGGGGAGGTGCGACTCGGGGTGCGCGCGGGGCACAAGCGCTGGGTCTCCGTCTCGGTGGTTCGTGGGTGGACACGGGCGAGCCCGGACATCGGGGCACGGCTGTCGTACGGGATTCGTTTCTGATCAGGAGGCTCCCATGAGGATGCGTTACGTCGCTGTTGCGCTCGTGTTGGCCACGACACCCGTTCGCTCCTTCGCGCAGACGACGGGGCGGGCCTTCACCACGCAGGACGCCCTGGACGTTCGTGCCGCGCGCATATCCGACGTGACCGAAGACGGGCACTGGCTCGCAGTCACCGTGCAGACACGGCGCGACCGCTCGAATGTGGACCACGGTCGCTTCGGTGATCCGACCTACCTGGCCCCCTCGTACGGCGAGCTCATCGTGATCGATGCCGAGACGGGCGCCCAACGGTCGCTCTTCACAGAGCGCGTCCAGGTTCGCGAGCCAACCTGGTCGCCGAACGGCGACCGACTCGCCTTCTTCAAGCGCGAAGGCGACGCCTTCGGTCTGTACGTACACGACGTGGCCTCGAACCGGACGCGGGCGATCCGTGTGCGTTCGGACCGCAGCCTGTCGTCCGCGTCGCCCCTGGTGTGGTCGCCGGACGGCACGTCGGTGCTGGTGACCCTGCGTCCGTCCGGTTGGGCCGAGGAGGCGCGCGCGGCTTTTCTGCAGCTCACCGAGGGGCCGGTGGTGGTGCAGGACGGACGGGACGACTTCCTGGACTGGGAGCGCGTGCGCAACCTCGACCGCCGTCAGATCCCGGCCATGGTCTCGCTCCGCGACGGATCCGTGCGAGAGGTCTTGCCGGAGACCCCTCTCCAGGATGGCCGCTTCACCACCGACGGCACGCAGCTCGTCTACACGACCGCCGCTCCGAAGCGCACGTCGTACGAGCGCGGCCAGGGCACGGAGTACGCCGCATATCGTGTGACGGTAGCCGGGGGTGAGCCCTCCGTGGTCGTCCAGCCTTCGGAACGGCGTCGCGAGCTGGTGTGGAACGACGGGGCGACGGCGGTGGCGTGGGCCGAGCGCGGAAACATCCTCGTTCGCTGGCTCGATGCGGATTCGGCGGTGACGCTCACCGAGGCCTACCGCGAGCCGGTATCCGACACCGACACGACGAAGCTCTCGTTCACCGTCGAGCTCTGGAGGCAGGACGGCGACGCACTGCTCGTGCGCTCACAGCGCGGGCTGCACGTGCTCGATGCCCGCGGGGCCGGCCTCAGCCTCGCCATGCCGTTCGAGGGCACCGAGGAGGAGCGGCCGCGGATCGAGCCGGTGGCCTGGAGCCAGGACGGCAATACGCTGTTCCTGACCACGTCGGCCCGCGACCGCTGGGAGCGAGGCCTCCTGAGGCGAGATCTGTCCACGGGAACCACCGAATCCCTGGTTGCGGACGAGGCGGTCTACGCGGACTGGCACGTGTCCGAAGATGGCGGACGGATCGTCTATCGGATGTCGGACGGAGACCGTCCGGACGAGCTGTACGCCGCCGACTTGAGCTTCCGCGACGTGCGTCGGCTCACCGACCTGAACCCACAGCTCGGCGAGGTCGCGCTGGCCCGCACCGAGCTCGTGGACTACCTCGACGTGGATGGTAACCGCCTCTATGGCATCCTCTACTACCCGAGGGGGTGGGAGCCCGGGAGGCCGTACCCGCTGGTGGCCGAGATCTACGAGACCTTCTTCGACAACGGCTACAACGAGAACATGAACCTGGTGACCGCTCAGGGGTGGTTCGGCTTCCGTCCCTCGGTTCATCTCGAGGTCGGATACCCCGGCGAGGCCTGGCTCAAAGGCGTGACGGCGGGCATCAACGCGCTCATCGAGCGGGGGCTGGTCGACGAGAAGCGCGTCGGCGTCTACGGGCAGAGCTACGGCGGTTACGCTGTGAACTTGCTCATCACCCAGACCGATCGCTTCGCGGCGGCGGTCAACGTCTCCGGGAAGGTGAACATCGTGTCGTTCCTGGGGGACAGCCCGAGAATCGCCACGCGCAACTACAATGCCGCGGAGGAGGGGCAGGACCGGATCGGGGCAACCCTGTGGGAGCAGCCCCAGAAGTACATCGCACATTCGGCGGTGATGTTCGCGGATCGCATCGAGACGCCCCTGCTCCTGCTCTCCGGAGAGCAGGACTGGAACGTGCCTGCCACCAACCAACGCGAGATGTACTACGCACTCCGGAGGCTGGGAAAGGAGGTGGTGTGGGTGAACTACATGAAGGGGGGACACGGAGCCGGCCGGGCCAGCTCTCCCGAAGACTTCACCGACCACTGGAGCCGCATGTTCGTCTGGTTCAGCGAGCATTTCGACGAGGCGACTCGCGCGAGGACGACGGCCGACGGGGGGCGCTGAGCCGGGGGTCGGCGCACGTCCGTCACGGCGCCAACTCCCGGAACAACACTTCCCGGAAGGCCACCTTCTCGGCGGCGAGCACGAAGACAGTGCAGGGCAGGCGAGCGGTCCGTTCCCTCAGCTCGGTGTAATAACGGGCGAAGCCGTCGTCGCGCGGCTCGGCGATCCCCATGAGCACGAGGTCTGCGCCTCGTGATGACTCGGCCTGGATCTCGTGGAAGGGCCGCCCCTCGCCGACGATGACCTCGGCGATCAATCCGGTCCGGGTGCGCTCGAGCACGCTCGCGAGGTTGTGACGCGCGTCCTCGGCGGCGGCGGCGGTCGGGACCACCATCTTCAGGCGAACGTCGGCGTTCTGCCAAGCGAAGCTGGTGCGCAGCAGGTATCCGAGGATCATCAGGAGCGCGCCGTTACCCTGGAGGCCGCCCCACCAGATGTCGACGCGGGATCGGTCCCCGAACCCGACGCGCTCGGCGTCCCGCACGATCACCACGTTGCGCCTGGATCTCCAGAAGTGCTCGACCATGGCGCAATAGCGGTCGCGCACGTCCGCGCGCTCCGAGTCGCCCAGGAGCACCGTGTTGGGGACGAGCGGGCCGAGCCCGTACGCCTCCACGAGCAGCTCGGTGCCCAGGAACGGGTCCGCCGCGGACACCACCCGTACCAACCCCTCGATGCCGCGCCGGGCCAGGTAGTCCTGGATCTTCTGCTCCATCCCGCGCTTCCGATCGTGGTCCACGGACGGCGTGGACAGGATCGTGGCCACGGTGAGCAGGCCCTTGTTGTGGTGCGAGAAATCCGCGGCCAGCTCGATGAGGTTCCATCGTTGCGTCGGCGCGCCGGAGAGGACCAGGAAGTGCGGGCGCCAGTTCCGTGGGTCCGTCGGGGAGCCTCGTAGCTGGAGCAGTCCGGCGCGGGTGATGGCCATCCAGATGCCGCGCCGAACGTCCCCCCAGGCGGCCTCGAGGCCCTGACGCTCGAGCAGCAGGAAGACGGCTCCGACGAAGAGCACCGCCACACCCGTGGCTGCCGGGTTGATCAGGAACATCACCATCGCACAGCCGACGGCGCCCAGGAGGGACAGATTCCAATGGACCTGGAACCGAGGGCGGAACGACGGGCTGCCGAGAAAGCGCTCGAGGCCGGCTGCGACGTTGAGGACGCCGTAGGTGGTGAGGAAGAACATGGTCAGGACCGGCGCGATCAGGTTGAGGTCGCCGAACCAGACCGCCACCAGGGCGATGGCGAGCGTGAGCGCCGTCCCCAGCCGAGGCGCGTCGTCGGGCCCGCTTCCCTTGCCCAGCCAGCGCAACGGGCGTGGCAGGATCCCGTCGCGAGCCAGGGCCTGCAGGACGCGCGGCGCCCCCAGGATGCTACCGACGGCGCTGGACAACGTAGCGCCCCAGACGCCGATCAGGATGGCGTCACCCCAGACCGAGATGCGCCGCATCACGAGGGGATCGGAGAGGAGCGAGGACGTGTCGACCCGCAGGGCGAGCAGCACCGGCAGCGTCATATAGACGAGGTACCCGGCCCCGATGGCGGCGAACGTCCCGGTCGGGATCGAGCGTCCGGGGTCCTCCAGGTCCCCCGACATGTTCACGCCGGCCATGATGCCGGTGACCGCCGGGAAGAAGACCGCGAAGACCTCCCAGAAGCTGGCCGTGGGCACGACGTCAGGGGAGCCGAGACCCTGGGGAGACACCCCTTCGAGCGGCCCGCCGAACCCCAGCGACAGCAGGGACAGGGCGATGCCCGCCATGATGAAGTACTGGGCCCGGATCGCCGCGCGGGCGCTCAGGATGGCGAGCCCCGAGACGGCCAGGGTCGTCGCGAGCCCGACCATGCGCGCATCCACCGAGGGGAAGGTGCGGGCCACGGACTCGGCGAACCCCACCGTGTACAGCGCCACCGACAGTGCCTGCGCCAGGTACAGCGGAATGCCGACGGCCCCGCCGGTCTCGATCCCTAGCGACCGACTGATCATGTAGTACGCCCCACCCGCCCGCACCCGCTGGTCCGTCGCGATCGCCGCGACCGAAAGGCCGGTCAGGAACGTGATCGAGGTGGAGAGCGTGACGATCAGCAGCGTCTTCGGTAGCCCTACCTGCGCGAGCACCCACCCGAAGCGCAGATACATGATCACGCCGAGGATCGTCAGAATCGACGGCGTGAAGACGCCCCCGAACGTGCCCAGCCCTCCCGGGCGGGAGGTCAGCACGGTCTGGGCAGGAGGTGAGGCGCGGCCGGCTGTCCGGTCAGGCATTCCGCTCGCTGGTGGACGGGCGCGAGGGTCCCCGGGTCACGCGGTTCGTGGGGACCGGGCGCCGGACTCCCGCTCGGAGTCCGGCCGGGAGTACCTTACCGGGTCTCCGTCCGATGGACCACCGGCGCCGTCCGGAAGACGGCGTCGTCCAGGCGGACGATGAGGCTCGACAGGATCGAGCCCCCGGCCTGGGTCGGCGAGTCCAGCAGCGCCACGGCGACGTATTTGTGACCGGCCCGCTCGACCAACGCCGCATCGGCGTGCCATTGCTTCCAGGTGCCGGACTTGCGGTAGACCCGTGCCTCCGGATGGGACTCGTCGAGCCCCTTCACGAACTTGTGATGGATCGCCGGCTCTCCGAGGATCGACTTCATCTCCGACGAGGCCCACGGGCTGACCAGCAAGCCGCGGTCCATCATGACCAGGAAGCGCGCGGTCTGGCGGGCCGTGGCGCCGTGCGATTGGTTGGCGATCGGATCTCGCCGCCACAGTCCGACGCCGTTTCCGTAGCCGCGCCCGACCCACAGGCCCCCTTTGCGCGACGGATCGTACAGCTGGTGCCGTGGGTCGCGCAGGGCCTGTGCGATGGACTGGAAGCCCACGAGCCGGATCAGCTCGCTCGACAGCGCGTTGTCCGAGCGACGGATCATCCCCTCCATCTTCTGACGGAGCTGGGGGGTGTAGCGGATGCGTCCACGATCGATCTGGTCGAAGACCCCCAGGAGGATGCCGATCTTGGGCAGGCTCGCCGCGTAGCGCATCCGGTCGTCCTCGACCCCGGCGTACCGGATGTGGTCGGGGTCCGAGAGGTCGACCAGGGCCACTGAGATCCGTCGTTGCTCCGCCAGGCGTCGATAGGCCGGCTGCCGGAGAACCTCGGTCAGCGCCGCCTGGAGCGACGGGTCGCGGTCGGGGAGCACCAGGGTCCCGGAGGGGGCCTGCCCGGCGAGGGAAAGCCCCGAGCCAAGCAGGCCCAGGGCGAATGCGATCGTGACGATCGACCGACGCCTGATGGAGGTCATCGCGGCGACATGCTCCGACTCACGGGTTGGGAGTCGGCGACGGATGCAGGGACGAGATCAGCCGCTCGATCTGAGTGCCGATCTCCATGTGCTCCGCCGCCGAGTTGAGCTTGAGGACGTTGGACATCATCGAAACAAGATATACACGGGGATGTTCCGCCCCGGCCGGCGATTCCACGATCGCCACCGAGTGCATCAGATTCTCCGCGTTCCCCATGTATTGTGCGCACTGGTACCCCTCTTCCGCCACACATCTGTACAGGGAGCCCGACTTGAAGTAGACGGCGGCGTCGTTCAGGGCCGGGGAGACCGCGTACCGGTACCGCCGGCGGGTGAAGTACAGAAGGCGCTTGATTTCCAGGCTGCTCCAGCCGTCCACCACCTTGCCCTGCTCGAGCTTGACCAGCCACCGGACCAGGGTCCGGGGGGTCGCATGGCTCGACCGTCCCGGCACGATCCGGGACGCGCCCGCGGTGAAGTATGTCCGGAGTCGGAGGAGGGCGGTGTCGAGGCCCATGGCCAGCATCGGCTCCTCCAGGACGCGGATCGAGCGCTCGGTCAGCTCGGTCTTCGGGGTGTCCCGGAAGAAGGCGGCCGCTTCCTCCGGAGACGGAGGGTAGCGAGGGCCGAACGCGTCCATGAGCACGGCCTCCTTCCACACCACGGAGCCGGCCGCGTTCGAGCTCGGTGACAGCATGTGGTCCAGCCACTCCCACAGGGTGAAGTCGTCACCCCGGCGGATGGCACGGTGCGTCACCGACGAGAAGTCGGGCGCCACCACGGGGACCGCGTGGCTGTTCGGCATCGCCCAGTCGTCGGCGATCACGTGCGTCTCCCGGAGCAGGCGCTCGCGGGCCGCGATGTCGTTCGGGTAGCGCTGGCGCAGCTCGTTGAAGAGGCCGGTCGCCACGAGCAGCTTGCCGACGCTGCCCGGGATGTATCCCTGGTCCTGCCGGACCCCCGCGTAGCGAGGGCTGCCCGGGTCGGTGATGTCCAGGATGGCGACCCGGTAGGAGGAGTGCCGTCGCCCCACGATGCGCTCGATCCCGGCCTGGAGCTCCGGGTCCGTGGGCATGTCGGCGGGCACATCGAGCCTATCGTTCACGCCCGCCAGCCGGAGCCGGATCGCCGCGCTGGGGAGCCGTGCCCCCGGCTGCAGGCGGATGTTGCCGGGGATGGCACCCTCCTGCATGAGCGCGTAGGCGCGCAGCCGTCGGATGCCGGTGCGCTCGTATCCGTCCAGGGGATACCCGCGGACCAGCCGCGCCGCGGGCAGCAGGGTCACGAACAGGGCGCCGAGGACCACCGCCGACCGACGCGCCCTCACGGGGAACCCACCTGTTGGCTCAAGTCCACGCTCCTTCCGGCGTTGTCCCGGGCGCGCGCGTCCAGCGCCTGGAGTCGGTCGTACACGTCGCTGTTGCGGAACCGGATGAACGGCCGGATCTGGAACAGCCAGAGGCGTCCCTCCACGAATCCGAATTCCATGTCCCAGGTCCGATGTTCGTCCGGTGTGCCGGTCAGCTTCTCCTTCCAGGCCGCCACCACTCCGCGGAGCTGCTCCAGCTCGGCGGGCTGAAGCAGAGTGTCCGGACGCGCGGCCACGACCCATCGGGTCCCACCTTTCGTGAGCTCACGGCGACGTGGCGACTTGGCCTGGGACAACAGCCGCACCGAGCCGTCCGAGCCGACCACCAGGGTCTCGGCGTCCTCACCCTCCACCGCCCCGCCCACACCTTCGGCGGTCACCACCGTGAGGTCCTCGGCCCCTCCCTCCTGGAGCCCCGACGTGATCAGGACGCCGGACTTGGCCGAGGGCACGCTTTCCAACAGCAGCACCGACGGATACACGTCTCCCTGCTCCTCGAGGATCTGGCTCCGCCACAGGTAGGCGCGCTCGGAGAACGGCGACGTCCACACGCGCTTGATGGAGGCGAGCACATCCTCCACGCTGGTCTGGTGCGCCACCGTGAGGTTCAGCCCCGCGCCGGAGAACTGGGGGAGGTCCTCCACGTTCGTGTCACTGCGCACGAAGACCCCCCGGCTCACGTCGCCGCCCAGCGTTTCCCCGAGCGCCCGGACCACCTGGCTGCGCACCTCCGGGATCCAATCGAGACCCTCGATCGCGGTCCTGACCCAAGCGAGCCGCTCGAGCATGAAGGCGTCGATGTCCGGGCCGGGGACCCGTTCCGCCCTCATCGCCACGGCCCGCGCGTATGCGGCGCGCAGCTCCTCCAGGACCGTGCCGGTGCTTCCGCCGAAGGGTCGGGACGCGTGGCGGACGAACATCCCGAACGGTAGCGCCACCCCGCGCGACACACGGCCGGGGAAGTCCGCCGCGAGCTGTCCCAGATTGGCGGCCTTCGGACCGACCACCACGCCGGATGCCTCGGCGCGCAGCTCACCCAGGGGGATGGGGGCCACCGCGTCCAGCCGGAGCCGGGAGGTGTCGAGGTGGTAGCGCTCTGCCGTTCCAGGCTGCCCCACGTCCACCAGCGCCCGCTCGTCGGCCGAAAGCTCCTCCGGCCGCTTCAGGACGACGCGACCCAGGGGGGTGACCGCGTAGAACACCGGCTGCCCCTCGGCCGCGCTCAGCCGGGGTAGCAGCGTCGGGCTGACCGCCGCGTTGGGGATCCCCAGGTTGCGGGCCAGGAGCTGCACATGGCTGAGCAGATTGCCCTCGTCGAGGGTGAGCACGCCAGCGACGGGCTTGAGCTCGGGGGGCGTCTCGGGAAGGACGTAGATCGTGCGTGCGTCCACCGGGTCGTCATGGTGGGTCAAGACGCGCAGCGGCGCCAGCGCGACGCCCGGGTTGAGCCCGCGGGCGCCGTGGCCGGTGGGCACGCCCAGGATCTCGTGCGAAGCGCCGATCGCCGCGTCGGCGTCCGACTGCAGCAGGTCGAGGGTACGCGAGGCCGGCAGCAGCACCGAGCCTCGAACGAGAGCGTCCACCAGCCCCGCCGAACCGGGCTCGACCGGGACGTAGCGATCGATGGCTGGGCTGAACGTGCCCCTCAGACCGGCCCGAGCCCAGTCCAGACCGCGCGACAGATACCCCAACGCGGCCTTGTACTCGAGCGCCGGAAGGGCTCCTCGACTCCTGAGATGATCCAGCTCTTCGTGGAGAGCGGCTCGCTCCCGTCCCGACAGATATCCGGCGCCGTACGCGAGGTCGGCGAGGCGACCGTAGCGCTCGAGCGCCTCCAGTCGCGACGGCTCGTCGGCGCCCTCCGGTTCCTGGGCAGCCACGAAGGCCCGTTCCTGGAGCGCTGCCTGGAGGTCCATCAGGTCGAGAGCCCGCCGACCGTCGGGGGCCCGCTCGGCCAGCTCACGAACGCGCGGCGACAGCTCGGACAACCGTCGGAGCAGCGCAGGGTCGTCGCCCGCGCGCACGGCGTCCCGCACCGCACGCAGCTCCGCCGCCAGCTCGGGTAGCCTGCGCTCGTACGCGTCGAGGGAGGCCAGGGCTCGCGCCGGGTCGTAACGGTCGTGCAGGGCGTCCCGCAACGCTTCGAGCCGGGGCCGCATCGCTTCCGGAGCCCGGGCCAGGTACCCGACGACGGCGTCCAGGTCCGCGCTCGACGGGGCCGAGTGGATCCGGACGCGGAGTCGGACGAACCCGGGGTCGGCGTCGGCGATCTCGGTCGCCAGCGCGCGGATCCGGTCCGTGGTGCCCTGTGTGCCGAGGCGCGTGTGCGGCACGGACGCGACCAGTCGATGTGCGAGCAGGGCGTTCGCCGCGGTCCAGGAGTGGTCGGCCAGCCGGCGCTCGAGGAGCGCCCTGCCAGCCCGCTCCTCGTCCTCCACCTGCAGCGCGCCCCGATAGTACCGTGCCCGCCGCAGAACCCAACCGTCGTCGACGCCGACCAGGAAGTCCTGCAGGACGAGCTCGAGGAGGCGGTATCCCCCCCGGGCTTCATCCGCGAACTCGTCGTAATCGGTGGCCTGCAGGATCGTGCCGACGTCGTACCCGAGTGCCTCGAGCCGCTGCGCCGCCGGGCTATGCTCCGCGTGCTGCACCCCTCCCCCCCGCTCGGCGCACGGGGTGCCCTGGGGCTCCTGAACGGTTCCGTCGGCGCAGAACCAGCGGATGCGCAGGAACGGACCTCGCTCGTTCGACTTCATGGCCTCGAGCGCAGCCCGGGCCTCGGTGACCTCCGACGGGCTGGGTGGCGGTGGGAAGGCGGGCGTCTGCGCCGCGAGCGCCGAGCTTCCCCAGGCCATCAGAGCGAGGAGGGCGCTTCGGGTCAGCGAAGGCATGCGCGGCATCGGTTCTCCGTGTCCGACTCCGGCGTGGAGTGGCCGGCCCTTTCAGTCTGGTGCGAGATTGGGCACCAAGGATAGCGCTCCTCGCCCGTCCAGGTTCCACGGTGTCCCAAACCCTGATCGAAAGTGGCATCGACGCGGTCCGGAGAGCCAACCGGCTCACGGCGCGTCTCCTGGGCCTGGTCGCGCGCATACGTCCGGACGAGCGGCGCGAGGTCTTGCGCTCCGGGCTGACGCTCATGGGGTTCATGGCCGGCCATGCCCTGCTCGAGACCGCCCGTGACGCGCTGTTCCTCGCCCGTCTGTCGGCGAACCGGCTCCCCTGGGTCTATCTGGCGATCGCGGTCTTGGCCCTCGCGCTCGGGCAGCGCGAGCCCAGGGTTGTGCGGCGGATCTCGGCGGGGAGCGAGCTGAGTCGCTGGCTGGTCGCCGCCGGGGTGGGGACCTTCGGCTTCTGGCTCGCGACGGCGGGTCGCTGGCCGTGGGTCTACTACGGCCTCTACGTCTGGTCCGGCGTGCTCGCTTCGCTCGTGGTCGTTCGCTTCTGGACCATCCTGGCGAGCCGGTTCACCGTGGCCCAGGCCAAGCGGGTCTTTCCGGTGATCGCTTCGGGGAGCCTCGGAGGCGCGATCCTCGGGTCCGGGATAGCGCGCCTGCTGACGACGCGGCTCGACGCCCGCCAGCTGGTGCTGGCGGCCTGCGTGGTCTTCCTGGTCGCGGCGTTGGCGCCCCGGGGGCTGGAGAGCATCGAGTCGGGCCGTCGCTCGGCACGTGTGGGGGACCTCGGGCGGGTCGCGCGTACGGTGTGGAGCGGCACCTACCTCCGGCGGGTCGCGCTGCTCGTCATCCTCGCGACCGCGACCTTCACCCTGGTCGACTATGTCTTCAAGAGCGCGGCGGATCGATTCGTGCCCGCCGGCGAGCTGGGGTCGTTCTTCGCCAGCGTGTACCTGGTGCTCAACGTGCTCTCCCTCGGGGTCCAGGTGGGAGGCGTCGCCTGGGTGCTGAGGCGCGTGGGCGTGGTCAGCACCGTCGCGATCGTGCCCGCCATCTTCCTGGTGTCCACCCTCGGATTCGCGGTGGCCGGAGGACTCACACTGGCGCTGGTCCTCAAGGGGGCCGACGGGACCCTGCGCCACTCACTGTACCGGACAGGGACGGAGCTCCTGTTCGTGCCTCTGTCCGAACGCCTGCGCGCGCAGGTCAAGGGAGTCATCGACGTGTTGGGGCAACGAGGCGGCCAGGCGCTGGCCTCGATCGCGATCCTGATGATCCTGTCCACCACCGTCGACCTGGGGGTCGTCGCCGGCCTGGCGTGCCTGTCTGCCGCCGCATGGCTGATCGTGGCGGTCAAGCTGCGAGAGCCCTACCTGGACCTGTTCCGGGAGACCCTGCTCGCCGACGGGAGCACGTCGGAGTCGAGGACGGACTTCCCATCCCTGGATATGGCGTCGTTGGAGACGTTGCTGGCCACTCTCAACTCGCCGGACGAGCGGCGGGTGGTGGCCTCGCTGGAGCTGCTGCGACAGCAGGGCAAGTCCAGCGTGGTTCCAGGTCTTCTTCTCTACCACCCTTCCCCGACCGTCGTGGTGCGCGCGCTGGACATGTTCCAGGAGGCGGTGCGCGAGGACGTGCTACCCCTGGCCGAGCGGCTCATCGATCGTCCGGAGCCGGCCGTTCGGGTCGCCGCGCTCCGCTTCCTGTCGGCGCTCAGGCCGGAGCGAGCGTCCCTCGAGGAGGCGGCATCCGTGGAGGACAGGCCCGTTCGCGTCACGGCGCTCGTCGCGCTGGTGGCTTGCGGATGGCTTCCGGCCGAGGAGGGCCGAGCGCGTCTTCTGGAGGAGATGCGTGGCGGTGACGGCGCCGTGCACGAGGCAGTCGCCCGCGCCCTGCAGATCCACGCGCACGGCGTGCTCGAGCCGGTGTTGGTCGAGCTCCTGCGAGTGGAGGACGCGGGGATCCTCACGCAGGCCATCCGCGCGGCCGCGGAGATGTGGAGCCCGGGCTTGCTCGATCCCCTCATCGCGCTGCTGGCCCGAAGGGCGGTTCGCGACGAGGTGCGCGCCTGCTTCGCTACGTTCGGCCCGATGGGGCTCGCCCGGCTCACGGAGGCGATGGGTGACCCATCGGTTCCCCACGCGGTGCGGCTCCACATCCCGGCCGCGATTGCCCTGGTGGGGACGGTCCAGGCCGCGGATAACCTGCTGCGACATCTGGACAAAGAAACCGACGGGATGATCCGCTTCAAGATCCTGCGGGCGCTCGGGGGGTGGCGCACGAAGCAGCCGCACCTGCCGCTGGACGTGGCGTACCTGCGCGACGCCCTCGGTCAGGCGCTCACGAACGGATTCCGCTGGATGGTCTGGCGAAGGGCGCTCGAGGCCGGCGCGGCGGCCCGTCCGGAGCTCGACACCGAATACCACCACGTGTTGACGGCGCTCCTGCGCGACAAGGAGGACCACGCTCTCGAGCGAGCCTTCCGGCTCCTCAACCTCCAGTCGGGGAGCGAGGAGTTCCAACGGATCTATCGTGGCCTGCACAGCCCGAGGCAGGCATCCCGGGATGGAAGTCGCGAACTCCTGCCCCACCTCGTGTTCCCGCCGGTCCGCAAGCCGCTGCTCACGCTGGTGGACGACGTTCTGGGCGACGGCTCCGCCGTGGAAGTCGAGGAGCCCCTGCGGGAGGGCGCCGTGACCTCCGAGTATGCGCGCGCCCTCGGCGAGCTCATCGAATGTGGGCTCGAGTCGCCCAGCTCGCTGGCCGCGGTGCATGCGTCGGAGCTCGAGCTCACCGCGGTCCTGCCGGCGGTGGAACGGTGTAGGCCCCTGTCGAAGGAGCACCGGGCCATCCTCCGCAGGGTCGCGTCGGAGCTGAGGGGAGGGGCGGCGGCGTGACGGATCGTACGATGCACGTGGGGCCGCTGCTCCACCTGGGAACGACGCGGGGATTCGAGCGACTTCCTCAGCGCCTGCTCGCGGTGCTGGCCGGCGAGGCGGAGGAGATCATGGTGCCTCGGGGTGAATCCCTCCTGTCCCCCCGCGAGCCGGCTCAGGCCGTGTACGCGGTGGTGGACGGCCTGGTGGACGTGGTCGAGCGTGGGCGGAGGGCCGTGGTGGGTCCGGGTGAGGCTGTGGGGCTGCTGGAGGTGCTGGCGCGGGAGGCGGCGGGGGGAGGAGCGGTGGCCGAGGTCGACACGATCGCCCTTCGCCTGGACGGGGACATCCTGCGCGAAGCTCAGGAGCGGCACTTCGGCATCCTCTCGGGATTCCTGGAGGAGGTCGGGGCCCGGCTCGCGGAGAGCCCCGAGGCCACGTTGGCGGCGGCTCGTGGCGGTGTGGACCAGGAGCCCCTGGGGCCCGGGCTCGACCGCGTGCTCCGGCTCCTGGCGCTGCATCGCTCACCGGCGTTTCCCTCGGCCAGCATGGACGCGCTCGCCGAGCTCGCGGACCGCCTCCGCGAGGTGCGGTTGGCACCCGGCGAGCGCTTGTGGACGGTGGGCGAGCCCGCGACGCACCTGCAGCTGATCTGCAGCGGTAGCGTGCGCTTCGTCGGCCCGGGCCGGAGTGACGCATCGCTCATCGGGCCGGGTGGAGTTCCCGGGATGCCGGCGACCCTCGCCGGGGCCAGGCACACCTTCGAGGCGGTCGCCGCGACCGACACCACGGCGCTCGAGCTGGGGCACGAGGCCTTTCTCGACGTCCTCGAGGACCACTTCGACATGGCATCCGGCGTGCTGGCCCGCCTCGCCGGGGTCCTGCTCGCACCGGTCGCCGGCTGAGCCCGGCGTGCGGCTACGTGCCCGCGCCATACCGGAGGAGCGTCGTGCTCACCGGCCCGGCGCCAGGCACGACGACCACGTAGAGCCGGTCGTACTCCATCTCCTCGATGGGGCTGCCGGCGTCGCCTCCCAGCGCCGTGACCAGGTCGGGCGTGGTGTTGGAGTGCCCGAGCACCAGGTGTCGCCCCTGGGTCCCGCGCAGGCGCGCCGCGAAGCCGACCAGATCCCTGGGGTCGTACACTTCGGCCTCGCGGCCGAGGGTCGTCAGAAGCGGCGCGCCGGTCTGACGGGTACGGAGGTAGTCGGTCGTATGCACCTGGGTGATTCCGGCGTCCCGGAGCATCGTGGCCAGCAGCTCGGCGCGGGCCTGGCCTTCCTCGGAGATAGGGGGGTTGTTGGTCCCGTCCTCCGCCCGCTCGGCATGGCGTACGAGGTAGACCACGACGGGATCGGAAAGCTCCTGCGCGGGAGGGGTGCAGGACCCGGCGACGAGGAGGCCGAGCACGGCGAGGAACGGGGCGGCGCGGCGCATGGACGACTCCAGGGCTGGGCGGGCGACCAGGGCCCGTCGACGAGTTCGAGGCCCGGGCCCGGTAGGCCCGCACCGTTCAGACCGACGCGAAGGTATGGAGGACCTCGGTGAGTAGCCACCAGACGGATGCCGTCAGGACGGTCGCCGGGATCACGAAGCGGAGCCATCCGACCAGGAATCGGTCCACGGGTCCGGGCCGTTCGCCGGCGAGCTCCCGGAGCAGATCCCCCCTGCGCATGGCCCAGCCGGCGGCGACGACCGCGACCAGCGCCCCGAACGTTTGGGCGCCCGATCCGAAGGTGAGGTCCCACGGCACGAAGACCCGCAGATTGACCATCGGCGGAACGGCGAGGACCAGCGCGGCGAGGCCGACCACCCGAACCGCGCGTGGGCGGGTCCAGCCCAGCGCGTCCCCGGCTCCCGCCACGAGGACCTCGTAGGCCGCGATCCCGGAGAGGAGCGCGGCGCCGGCCAGCGACCCGTAAAAGAGCGGCCCGAACAGGATGCCGCCCGGGAGTCGGCGGAACAGCTCTGGGACCGTCGTGAAGAGGAGCCCGGGTCCGGAGCCGGGTTCGAGGCCGAGCGCGAAGACGGCAGGGAAGAGCGCGAGGCCGGCCAAGAGCCCAGCGGCGGTGTCGCCTGCGACGGTCCAGGCCGCGTCGGCGCGCACGTCGGTCCGGCCCGCGAGATACGATCCGTAGGTGACCATGAACGTGCCACCCAAGGCCAGCGAGAAGACCACCTGACCCAGCGCGGCGAGCACCACGGCCGCTGATACGCTGCTCGGCTCGAAGGCCAGGTACCAGCGCACGCCCTCGCTCGCGCCCGGCAGCGTTACCGACCTGGCGATCAGCAGCAGCAGCGAGCCGAACAGGATCGGCGTCAGCAGTCGGCTGGCCCGCTCGATGCCCGCGCGTAGCCCGCGTAGGAGGACGGCCGCCTGCGCCAGGAGCACCAGCGCCGTGAAGCCGAGCTGGAGCGCGAACGAGCGGGCCGAGAAGCCGTTGTCCGGCGGGAGGATGCGCGAGGCGTCCAGCGGGAAGCCGAGCGGGGTGGTCAGGGAGGCGAGCCCGTGATAGAGGACCCAGCCGATCGCGTTGTTGTAGTACGCGACGGCGGCGAGCACAGTGAAGGACAGCAGTCGGCCGAAGGTCCTGCCTCCCGGTAGGCCTACCGCCCGGAAGGCCCCGAGCGTCCCGCGTCGTGTGTGACGGCCCAGCGACCACTCCGCCATCAGCGCGGGCACGCCGATGAGTGCGGCCAGCGCCACGTACAGGAGCACGAACGCAGCGCCCCCGTACCGGCCCACCATGTACGGAAAGCGCCACACGTTGCCGAGCCCCACCGCGACGCCGATCATCGTCGCGAGCGTGCCGAGCCGTGAGGCGAACGTCTCGCGCGGGGGTGCCGGTCCGTTCATCCCCGACCGGCGACCTCTGCCAGCGCCTCGATGGCCTGGTCCACGTCGTCGAGCGTGCTGTAGAAGTGCGGTGCGAGCCGGATGGCCGGGCCTCGGGCGGAGGCGATGACGCCCCGGGTGCGCAGGGCCTGCTCGACCGCATGAGCGTCCTGGACGGCGAATGCGGTGGTGGGGGTGGCGTCCGACCCGCCCTCGGGAGCGAGCACGGAGAGCCCGCGCTCCGTCCCCCCTTCGACCAGACGGCGCCGGAGCTCCCCGGTCCATGCCTGCACGTCGCTCAGGCCGATCTCCTGAAGCCAATCCATTCCCGCCCGAGCCACGTAGGCTTCCAGGATCGGCGGTGTACCGAGGTCCAGACGGCGCGCACCGTCGGCCCAGTCGAGGCGCTCCGGGTCGAACGCGAACGGATCCTTGCGCCCGAACCACCCCGTGACCGCCGGGTGCAGGAGCGGGGCGAGACCCGGGCGCACCCAGAGGAATGCGATGCCCGGGATCCCCATCAGGAACTTGAGGTTCCCCGAGGCGACGAAGTCGGCGCCGGAGGACGGCGCGTCGAACGACTCGGTGCCCAGGGCCTGGTAGGCGTCCACGAACAGGAGGGCGTCGTGTCGATGCGCGAGCTGCGCGATGGCCTGCGTGTCCTGCTTCCACCCGTTTCGGAACCAGGCCCGCGCCGCGGACACGAGCAGCGTGCTTTGGTCGATCGCCTCCGCGTAGCGGTCGAGTGGGATCGACTCGCCGTCGGCCTCCACGCGACGCACCTCCGCGCCGAGCCGGTTCTGGGCCAGCCAGACCTGGCTCACGGTGGGAAACTCGGCCGCGCTCACCACGATGCGGTGTCGGCGCCCGCTGAAGTCCAGGCCGGTCGCGACGCTGGCGGTGGCCTGGGACACCGATCCGGCCACGGCGACGTCTTCCGGTACGCCGCCGATCAGGCGGGCGAACGATGCGCGGGCGGCTTCGACCTCGGTCAGCCAGGCCTCCCAGTCCATTCCTTCCGTTCGCCAGGAGTCCAAATACGCATCGGCAGCCCGGCGCGCCCGGTCGGACTGCGGCGACTGCGAGCAGGCGTTCATCGGGATCTGGTTGGCGAGCTGCGGGATCTGCCGGCGCACCGAGCTCAGATCGTAGGCAGGGTTGGGCGTCATGCGGGGGACCATAGGGTACGACGCCGTTGCCCGCGAGCCGGGCCTTTTCACGGGGCGGCCGAGCCCACAACGTATCGGGTCCCGCGCCGTCCGGCGCGCTCACCGCGACCGAGCTCGAAGATGCGTGTACCCGTCGACCCGACCCTCCCCATCTCCGCGTTGCTGCTCCTCGGTGCGGCGGCCTGCACGGGCGAGCGATCGCCGGGATCGGAGGCGATCGTATCCGATTCGGCCGGGATACGCGTCGTCAGGAACCGGATTCCTCCCGGGGGGGTCCCCATCTACGCCACCGTAGCGAGCGAGCCCGACCTGGAGCTGACGAACGCCGCGGGCGAGGACCGGCCGCCGTTCCGGGCCGTCGTGGGTGTCCGGACGGGAACCGACGGGGCGATCGCCATCGCCGACGCGGGGAACCGCTTGATCAGCTTCCACGCCGCGGACGGCGAGCCGCTGGGTGTGGAGCGCGGAGGGGTGGGAATCCGGCGGTTCAGGGAGCTGACGGCGCTCGGTCGGGCCGGCGACGGCTTCTGGGTCTTCGATGCCGGTGCCCTTCGCCTGACGACCTTGCGCGGTCAATCGGAGCAGGAAGTCGCGGACGCGCCGCCTCTCGGGGACGTCGTGGGCCGTTTCGGGGACGGCTCCTTCCTCCTGCGTCCCCGGTGGTCGCTGGCGCGCCATCGTGCCGCGCCGGTCGAAGGTGTTCGACGTGATACCGCCGCCTGGTATCGGTGGTGGCCCGCGACCGGCGACACCGCGACGGTCGGGCTCTTCCCCTTCGATGAGACGCGGGTCGTGGAGACCGACTCCCTCACCTGGGTCGGACTGCCGCCGTTCGGGAGGGCGACGAGCGCCGAGGTCGGAGCGGGACGATGGTACGTCGGGGACCAGGTCTCGTTCGAGATCCGTGGGCTCGACCCCGACGGCACGCTGAGGGAGATCATTCGCCTCGAAGGCGTGGACCTCCAGATCACGCCGGCGCTGATCGAGGCGTCGAAACCCAGCCACGGGGCGGACGGCGGCCCCCTGGAACCCTGGATGGAACGATTCTGGGAGGCCGTCCCCGCGACCCGTCCGGCCTACACCGGCTTCCTCCTCGACTCGACGGGGAGCCTATGGGTTGCGGAGCACGTCGCGGGTGACGACCCGCCCCGCAACTGGATCGTGTTCGATGCGGCCGGGGCGCTGCGCGGGCTCGTGGAGGTGCCGACGGGGTTCGTCCTCTGGGAGGTCGGAAGGGGCTACGTGGTCGGGGTCGGCACCGAGGCCGGGGGCAACCCGGTCGTGCTGCGCTACCCTCTCACGCGACGGTAGACCCCAGGTCGGGACCCGTGACGCCCGCTCGCGTGTACCCCCCGACGAGCGTGCGAGTGAGGATCGCCCGCGGCGGCTCGCCGACCGTGGGAGGAAAGTCCGAGCTCCACAGGGCAGGGTGCCGGGTAACGCCCGGGCGCCGAGAGGCGACGGAAAGTGCAACAGAGAGCAGACCGCCGATGGCCCCTCGGGGCACAGGCAAGGGTGAAACGGTGCGGTAAGAGCGCACCGGGCCGCTGGCAACAGAGGTCGCACGGCAAACCCCACCCGGAGCAAGGCCACGTAGGGGACGAGGGGTGGCCCGCCCCGTCCGAGTCCCGGGTAGGCCGCACGAGGCTGCCGGAGACGGCAGCCCCAGATGAATGATCCTCCCCCGCGAGGGGACAGAACTCGGCTTATTCCGCGCGCTCATCTGACGCGCCCGGGGGCTTCGGCCTCCGGGCGCGACCTTTGTCGGCTCCCAGGAAGCGCGCCAAGTGCGCGCTGAGATCGCGCGCGTCGTCCGCCGCCCCGTCGATGAGGCTCGACTTTCGACGGCGAAGGAAAGGGATCCCCATGAGGTACATCCCGGGAGCCTCGGCCACGCCGCCGTCGTGCCGCACTCGCCCCTTTCGGTCGAACACGGGGACATCGAGCCAGGAGTGATCGGGCCGGTATCCAGTCGCCCAGATCACGGTCCTGATGTCGTTGGTCCCGAGGTCGAGCTCGAGGGGCGGAGACGCCTCGACTCGGGTCGGCTCGAAGCGGTGCGGCCGCTCCAGTCCTTCATCGTGACCGCCCTGGATCGCCCACTCGTCGATTCGATCCAGCAGCCGGTTCATCTTCAGGTCCGCCAGCTCACACACGTTTCGCAGCGATCCCGAGAACTGCGCCTTGCCGCCACGCATTCCGACGAAACGACCGACCAACCTGACGCCTTGGTCGGTGAGCGCGTTCAGGTCGAGGGTGTGACGATCGTCGGATCCCGTCAGCTGCAACGACGGAAGATTACGCACCCGCTCCAGGCTGTCGAACTCGTCGTACCGCTCGTCGAGGATCCCGACCTTGTCCATCCACCACTTGATATCCAGGCCGCGGTAGGTGCGGGGTACGCGCACATGTTCGCCCACCGCCAACGTGACAGGCCTTCCGGAACGGTGCACTTCGTCGGCGATCTGGGTTCCCGTGGCCGAGGCGCCGACGACGAGCACGCCCCCCTCGTCCAGCCTGGACGCGTTGCGATACTCCATCGAGGTGAGCCGGGCGACGGTCGCCGGCACGAGCTCCGCGACCGCAGGAACGCTCGGCAGGTTACACGCGCCGCTCGCGATCACCAGCGCCCTCGTCGTGAAGGACCCGCGGTCCGTAGCTACGACATAGCCCCCGTCGACGGCTCGGACGTTCGTGACGGTCGTGTGGGTATGGACAGGGGCCGAGATCGCCCGCGCGTAGCGCTCCAGAAAAGAGATGGTCTGGGGCATGTCTCGGTAGCCATCGGGCTCATCGCCCTCGTAGCCGAACCCCGGCAGCCGGCTCTGCCAGTTCGGGGTGAGGAGACGGAGCGAGTCCCATCGCTCGGTCTTCCAGGAGTTCGCGACCTCACCGCGCTCGAGGACCACGTGGTCGATCGAGCGCTGGGTGAGGCAGCGACTCATGGCCAGACCTGCGTGACCGGCGCCGATGACGACAGTCGCTGTGCGCACCGGACGTCGTCCGGCAGACCACGCGTCCGGCTAGTTCACCTCGACCGAGACGTTCGTCGGGTTGGTGATGACGTCGAACACGGCCGACCTCTTCTGCGACTGCGCCACGAGGGCCCTGATCTCGTCGGGGGTCGCATCCGCGTCGATGTCGAACTTGACCTTGATCCCGTCGAAGCCGGGGCGTACGTCGGTGTCCATCCCGAGGATGCCCTGGATGTCCATGTTGCCCTCGAGCGTCGCCTTTACCGAGTGGAGCTGGATCTCACGAAGCTGCGCCACGGAGGCGACTCCGGCAGTCAGGCAGCTCGCGAGTCCGGCGAGCACGAGCTCCACCGGCGTGGCTCCGTGGTCCTCCGAGGCGAAGACCTCCGGGTGATCGGCGTCGAACGTGAACATTGTCTTGTGCTTCTGTTCCTCGCCGAGCCCGAAGAAACCCTCGACCGCGGAGCGACTGTGCGTGCCCTTCACCCATGTGCAGGTTGCTCGCCATTTGAACTGGGCGGCCTGGGGTGCCTCCGCGAGCGCCCCGCGTGCGTCGAGGAGAGCCTGAACGTTGACGCCGTTGTCGACCGGAGTGGTAGCCGTTCCCATGGTGCCTCCTTGGTATCGGCGTGAGAGGGTCGCGAGGCCCAGAGTAGCCAGTGAGCGCGCTCGGCGCCAATCGTCCGCCTTGATGGAGCTCGCGACGGCGCGCATGTTCGGATGCCGCACGCCTGCAGACGCCCGGACCACATGAGCGAGCCCTTCGAGCGAGCCCACTACGACGTCGTCGTCGCCGGAGCGCGATGCGCGGGTGCGTCGACCGCGATGCTCCTCGCGCGCGCGGGGCTCCGGGTGCTCGTGGTGGATCCCGCCCGGTATGGAAGCGACACGCTCTCGACGCACGCGCTCATGCGTGGGGCCGTGCTCCAGTTGCGGCGCTGGGGATTGCTCGACGACGTGCGCGCGGCGGGCACCCCGGCGATCTCATCCACGACGTTTCATTACGGCGAGGAGTCGATCGAGGTCTCCATCAAATCCCGGGACGGGGTCGATGCCCTGTACGCTCCCAGGCGGACCGTCCTCGATGCCCTCCTCGTGGACGCCGCCGTGGCGGCCGGCGCCGAGGTGGTCCACGGCCGCTCGGTTGTCGGCCTCGTGCAGGACGACGACAGCCGCGTGCGCGGAGCCTCCATCGCGGGCAGCGACCAGGAGCCGGTCGACGTCTCCG
>QJYK01000120.1 GCA_003248075.1 Gemmatimonadota bacterium
GCCCATCCAGAGCAAGGCCTGGCGGAAGGACAGGAACATGAGCGCGCCGATGGGGCCGAGGAAGCTCCAGGCGATGACGAGCCCCGACGACGCGGTGTTGCCGATGGTCCATTCGATGAACGCCGGGATCCACGTGATGCACGCGATCTGCGCGTAGATCAGCGGGCGATGGTCCCTTACCCGAGCGGACACCGCGATGGCGGCCCCGACGATGGCGACAAAGAGGAAGGCGAGGGCCATGGTGGGTCCGGGACCGAACACCGAGGCGTACAGAAGCCCCCAGACGATCCCGCAGGCGGAGCAGCTCAGCGCGATCACCAGGACCAGGGCCTTCGAGAAGGCCACCTCGTCCGAGTCGTCGGGGCGACGTGCGAACTGTCGGATCCACCCCCGGTCGCTCATGCGTTCGCTCCGCTCGAGCAGGTCGCTATGGGGCGCAGGACAGCGGCGTCGCTATTCCGCGCCCCGCGTGGACTGCCAGGCGACGGCTCGCCAGACACCGTCACGTTTCAGGAACGTCCCGGTGTTCAGGTTGTAGCGCACGGGCTCGCCGGAGCCCTCCGGCGGCGCGATCACGAGCCGAAAGGCCACGACGGCCGTGGTGCCGTAGAGTCGGATATCCACGTCCTCCCCGGAGTAGCGCGGGCCGGGACCCGTGTCCTCGGCCCCGTCCTGGAGGCCAGCCAGGATCTCGGCCTTGTCGGTGCGGGTCCCGTCCGACGACGTGTACACCAGGTCGTCCGCCCAGAAGCGCTCGTGGGCCGAGGCCACGTCCGCGTGGGCCAGGAAGTCGTCGAGCAGCGCGCGCAACGCCGCGGCGTCGGTGGCGGGGTCCCCCACGTCCGCAGCCGCGCGGTCCGGTGGGCGGGACTGCGCGCACGCTGCGCAGACCGCGAGGGGGAGCAGGGCGACCAGCGCGAGGACCCGTCGATGGAGCGTCATCGGTCCGTTCCGGTTGGAGGGGTCGAATCCCTTTTGCCTCGTGGCCCGGGGAGGCGGCGAGTCCATCACCGGATCCAGGCGGAGCTCGGCGGCGGGCCGAAGTCGACATGCTTGAACGGACGTAGCGGCTGCTGCCTCGGCCAGATCATGTCCAGCGTGTCCCCGTCGTAGAGCTCACCACCCTTCATCACGTAGCGGATCGATGTGCTGTTCCTGATGTCCGCGAGCGGGTCCGCGTCGAGCACCATGAGGTCGGCGACCTTGCCGACCTCGAGGCTCCCGAAGTCTGCCGCCATCCCCATGCCCGTGGCGACGTTGAGGCTGGCCGCTCGAAGAGCCTGGTGCGGCGTCATGCCAGTCATCTCGAGCATCCACAGCTCCCAGTGCACCGCCAGGCCGTGGACCTGTCCGTGTCCGCCTGCCGCGACCAGGCCGCCGGCGTTGGCGATCGGAGCCGCCCCGCCGCCGCCGTTCAGGAACCAGTACTCGTCGGGCGCGAACCGCTGACTCGTGCGCGATTTGTGGTCCAGGGCCGCATGGGTGAGAAAATGGGCGAGCTTCTTGTCGGCGTGCACGTCGGTGGTCTGGTACCAATACAGCTCGCCCTGGTAGGTCATGGGGGCGGCGACGACCAGGGTCGGCGTGTACATCGTGCCGGATCGGGCATAGAGCTGCACGAAGTCGTCGTAGAGGTTGACCCAGTCGGTGGGAGCGTGCTCGACAGCGGTGTACCCGTCCAGGATCATCGCCACCTCTCGCATGACGCCCCCACCCTCGGCCGTGGCGTTGATCCCCAGCTCGTCCGCCGCCTGGAGCATCCACTGGATCTGTCGCCGCTGCGGCTGCAGGTACTGCTTGATCGAGAACGAGCCGCGATCGACGTACCGCTTCACGCCGGCGAGGGCATCCTCGTAGCGGTCGATCTTCACGGCGCCGGAGGTCTGCGACGGCCCGGTCATGAAGATCCGGGGGCCCAGCATCCGGCCGGCCGCGATCAGCTCCCGGTAGTGGAACTGGTCCGTCGAGGCGTTCACGTCGCGGGACATGGTCACGCCGAACGCCAGGTTGACCAGCGGCTCCGGCGCGATGTCGACGAGCACGTCCCGAGGCATTCCACGGATGTGGGCGTGGGCGTCGATGAGGCCCGGGATGATGGTCCGGCCGGCCACGTCGACGACGCGCGCGCCCTGGGGCACCTCGACCGAGCTCGACGGTCCGATGGCGCTGATCCGGTTTCCGGTCACCACGATCGTCGCGTCCCGGAGCACCTCGTCGCCGCGCATGGTCACGACGGTTGCACCCCTCAGCGCCACCGAGCCCTGCGGGATCGGCGT
>QJYK01000076.1 GCA_003248075.1 Gemmatimonadota bacterium
TCTCGTGGAATGCTCCTGCACGAGGTGGACCGGAGCCCGGGCTGGATTCGGGTGAGGCGGCGGGCCTGGGTGTGGTCCGCCTCGGTGACCGAGACCTCCGTTGCGGTGGTGGCTCCGGCGCAACCGGCTGGATCGCCCCCGCGGGATGCGGGTGGTGGCGGCTTCGCCACCGCCGGCGAGGGGGGCGCGTCGATCCTTGTCGCACCGGGCGGAGACACCTTGGCCCGCACCGTGCCGAGCGCGGAGCTGGCGGTGGTGGCGCGGCAGGGCAACTGGGCGCGGGTGCGTCTGGAAGGCTGGACCTGGCTGCCCTCGACGGGCGCCGCGGGTCCCCAGGGAGACGCCCCCTCCGCCGAGGCCCTCACGCCGGCGGCGCTCACCGCCGACCCCACCGGATACCGCGGTCGCATGATCTCGTGGCAACTCCAGTTCATCTCCCTGGAGCGGGCCGAGAAGGTGCGAACCGACTTCTACGAGGGAGAACCCTTCCTGCTCACGCGCTTCGGCGGACCTGATGGGCCGTTCGTCTACGTCGCGGTGCCCCCCGATCGGGTCTCCGAGGTCGGAGGCCTCGTGCCCCTCGAGCGGCTGACGGTCACCGGTCGGGTGCGCACCGGGGCTTCTTCCCTCACGGGCACCCCCATCATCGACCTGCTCACGATGGAGCGCGCCCGGGCTCCGGGATGATCCCGCGCGGCACGCTACTGGGCGTGGCCCTGGCCGCTGCCGTTGCGGGCTGCGGCGACGGATCGACGGGCGTGGACCTGCCAGAGGTGGAGGTCACCGTCCAATCCGGTGACGGGCAGTATGCCGAGTCGGGACGGGAGCTGGGGTTGCCCCTGGTGGTGCGGGTGAGCGACCGGACGACCGGTGACCCGGTCTCGGGGGTGGAGATGACCTGGAGCGTGGCGGAGGGCTCCGCCACGTTTCCGTCGGGTGCCGCTGGCATCACCGACGCGTCCGGGACCGTTTCGGCGTCGGTCCGTGTGGAAGGTTCCCCGGGTCAGGTGCACATTCGGGCGGAGGTGCGAGGGCGACCCGAGGCCGCCGCCGAGTTCACCGCGTACGTCATCGACCGGCCGACGCTCGACCGCATCTCGGTCACCCAGGCACAGGCCGGGTCGTCGATCGAGCTGGTGGGATCGGGCTTCAGTCCGGTCCCGGAGCACAATATCATCCTGTTCTCGGGCATCCGTGGTCGGGTGGTGAGCGCTTCGCCGACCGCCCTGACCGTCGACGTGCCGGGCTGCTTGCAGACCCGCGAGGTCGAGGTGACCGCCCAGCTCGGACCCCTGGTCAGCGGCTCGCTACCCCTTTCGGTGGAGTCGAACGGCGAGGAGCCGATGGACATCGCGCCACGTTCCTACGTGGACGTGGACGACCGGGAGGGTTTCACCTGCGTCGCGCTCGGTGGGGACGGCGGGGCGGTCTACCTGCTCCTGGTGGCTTCGACCGGGACCGTGGGAGCGGCCAAGTTCGGCTTCGGGCTGAGGGGCCTGGCGGCTGGCAGCGGGGCAGGCCCGTCGGCCGGATGGCCGTCGGCCCCGGGGGATGCCCGTCCCGAGCGGAATCACCTCCTGGACCTGAGCTTCGAGACCGAGCTGCGCCGGACCGAGTCCGCTTTCCTGAAGAGCCGGGCGGCGTCTCCGTCGGGGCCTACGCTCGCGCCCGCACGGGTCCCCGAGCTCGGCGAGCGGAGGACGTTCAAGGTGCTCAACGCGGAGAGGACCTTCGACGAGGTTTCCGCGGTGCTGGAATACGTCGGGGAACGCGCCGTTTTCTATGTCGACGAGGCGGCACCTGCAGGCGGCTTCACGTCCGACGATCTGCAGAGCTTCTCGGCAGCCTTCGACGAGGTCATCTATCCGACGGTCACCAGTGCCTTCGGGCAGCCGTCGGACCTGGACGAGAACGACCGTGTGGCCGTGCTCTTCACCGCCACGGTCAATGAGCTCACCCCCCGCGGGAGCGGTAGCCTGGTGGGTGGCTTCTTCTACGGTCTGGACCTCCTCGACCAGGAGGGCAGCAATCACGGCGAGATCTTCTACGCCATGGTGCCCGACCCGAACGGAGCGCTGTCGGATCCCCGCTCGAGGACCCAGGTGCTGGAGGTGATCCCCGGAATCCTGGCCCACGAGTTCCAGCACATGATCCACTTCAACGAGCGCGTCCTGGTCCGCGGCGCGGCCTCGACGGAGGCGCTCTGGCTGTCCGAGGGCCTGGCCCAGATGTCCGAGGAGCTGGTCGCGCGCGCCTACTACGGCAGGGACGACGCTCCTACGGGCGACCGATACCGCAGCGGCAATCTGCTGAGGGCCCGCCGCTACCTGAGCAGCACGTCCTCGGTCTCCCTCATCGTGGCGACCGGGCAGGGAACGCTCGAGGAGCGCGGGGCGGGTTGGCTGTTCACGCTCTACCTGTGGGATCGAGGGAGCGGCGACGGTACGCTGGGGGCGCTCACGAAGACCACCAGGACGGGCGCGGACAACGTGGCTGCGGTGGCCGGCCTCGCCTGGCGGCCGCTCTTCGCGGATTGGGCAGCCGCGCTCTACCTGGACGATCTGGGATCCGGGTCGTACCCGGCCGAATACCCGACGGTCGACCTGCGCGCCTTGCTCGCCGGGTCGAACGGATCGTATCCGCTGGTCCCGGAGATCCTGGGCTTCGGAGACTTCGCGCGGTCCGGTGCACTGCGGTCAGCCTCCCCGCAACACTACATTGTCTTGCCCCCGGTGGGCGGACGAGTCGTCCTGCGCGTGGCTGGTCAGGGGGGTGCTGCGGCACCCCCGGAGGCGGGGCTCCACGTGCGCGTCATCCGACTCTACTGAGCCGGCGCGGACGCCGCAGGGACCCTGCCGCCCCGGGGGGGGTTGGAAGGCTGTTGCGGTGGATGAATCTTACCTCGATTGCCCCCGTAGTGAGAGAAACTCGCAGAATCTTCCGAGAATGACGGCGTCGATCTACCCCATGCGTTGCTCCACCTGCGGAGAGACCCTCCAGCCGGGTGTGACCCAGTGCCCCACCTGTGGCACCGGAACTCCGGTGGGGATGGTGTTGACCCGGCCTGCGGGGGTGCGACGCTGTCCTCGGTGCTCGTACCAGGGGGAGGGGATTCCGTACTTCCGCCGGGGAGGCCACGTCGGTCTGCTCGTAGGCGTGAGCGTGATCACCTATGGCTTCGGGGGCCTGGTGTACTGGCTGGCGCGGCGCAGGCACCTGATCTGTCCGCGGTGCGGCCTGGGATGGGAGCACGCCTCCAGAGCCTTGTCCCTGACCGGTCCCGAGCCCGAGCGACAGGCGCTCGAGGCCCAGACCTCCGACGAGCGCCTCCCGAGCACCGGCATCAAGCGTCGCGTCCTGGGCGTGGCGATGGTGTTGTTGGCGAGCCTGATGGTCCTCATGGGCTTCGTCGAGTGGGAGATGGCGGCGGTCGTGGTCGGAAGCGTGGTCGGTGCGGGCGGGTCGTTGGCGTTCTACTGGGGTTGGCGAGGCCTTCAGGACCGGCGCAAGGCGATCATGCAAGGGCTCCAACGCCGGATCCTAAGGATGGCGACGGCGCGGGGTGGGACGCTGACCGTCACTGAGGTGGCGGCGGAGATGAACCTCTCCCTTCCTGCCGCGGAGAAGATCCTCGGCTCGATGGACGACGGCTTCCGCGTGCGATCCGAGATCTCCAAGGAGGGGGTGCTCTACTACGAGTTCCCCGACGTGCTCCACCGGAAGGAGCTGGGCCCGGGCGCCTGACCACCCCGCCGGGCAAGGTAGATCCCCAGCAGGATGATCGCGGCGCCCGTGACCTGCCACGTGGTGGGTACCTCGCCCAACCACGCCCATGCGGTCAGGAGCGCGGTCACCGGGACCAGGTTCGAGTAGACTGCCGTCCTCGAGGTCCCGAGCCGGCTGACGCCACGATACCAGAGCAGGTACGCGACCCCCACCGAGAAGACTCCCGCGTACGCGACCCCCGCCCAGATCCACGCGGACATCGATTCCCAGCGCGTGTGTAGCAGGGACGGGGTCCCGACCACTACCAGCACGGGGGTGCCCGACCAGAGCGTCCACGCGGTGGCGCGCAGCGAACCATACCTTCGGACGAGCCCCGCGGAGCCGACGGTATAGATCGCCCACAGGACCGCGGCGCCCACCATGAGCAGATCTCCCTCGAGGGTCTCGGCGCCCAGCGAGAGGCCGTCGCCGCTCCCGAGGACTACCAGAACCATCCCCGCCAGGGTCAGCCCGGATCCGCCCGCGACCAGCAGCGTGGGGCGCTCGTGACCGACCATCGCGGAAAAGAGCACGGTCCACACTGGTGAGCTGGCAAGCAGCAGGCTTGCGTTGCCCGCCAGGGTCCGGTCCAGGCCGATCACGAAACAGAGCTGGTACGCCACGTTTCCGAGCATTCCGAGCGCGACCAGTCGGGGGAGGTCGGCGCGCGCGAGGCGCAGCCCCGGGGAGCGACGGAGGAGCACCGCGAGGACGCCGGCGGCGAGGGGGAATCGCAGTGCGTTCAGCGCCAGGGGATCGACGGTCTCGAGAATGACCTTCACCACGGAGAAGTTGACGCCCCAGATCACGGTCAGGGCGAGCAGGCCCAGGTCGGTCGCCAGATCTCGGTGAGGGTCCGTCATGAGCGGAAAACTCGGAGGGTGAAGCGGTGCGTGAAGCTATCCGGGCGCCGAGCGGTGTCCATGGCCGGCGTCCCCTGGAACGCCCCCGAGGCTCGTCCTATCTTCCGCCTCGGAGGAGGAGAGAACCCCGGGGGTCGAAAAATGAGGCAGTTCGAGGATCAGGAAGGACGCCGCTGGACCGCTCGCCTCGGCGAGCGCCCGGGCAACGACTACAAGGGCCGCTATTTCCTGGTCATGGAGCCCGACGACGGGGCCCCGGCGTCTCTGGTGGACGTCCGCTGGAACAGCCGGAAGGCGGCCGACCGAGCCCTGGGAACGATGTCTTTGGTGGAGTTGAGACGCCGCCTGCGCTCGGCGACCGGTCGGGCTGGGTCGGCGACCCCAGCGGACTGAGCCACGCCCGCGCTCAGCGCGCCCTGACCCCGCCGTCTGCGGAGGAAAGGGGCGGGATCTCGAGCCAGTCGCCGATCCGTAGCGCTCTCGGCTCAATGCCCGGGTTGGCGGCGATCAGCTCCTCCAGACCGACCCCGTACCGGCGCGCGATCACGTCGAAGGATTCCCCGGCTGACACCTGGTGCCTCGATGGGCCGCCGGAATCCACTGGAACCGGCGGTGGTGGGAGCTGGGCCACCGACAGAGGGAGGGCGCCGTCGTCGACGCCCCGTTCGAAGGACGCCAGTCGCACCCCGATCTCGTTCTCGATCCGCTTCGCACCGTTGGTGGACGGCGTTCCGTTGACCAGAATCGAGAAAGCCAGTCGTTCTCCGTCGCGGGACTGGACCACGCCGCTCAGAGCGGAAACACGCGCGATGGTCCCGGTCTTGGCCCGTAGGTTGCCCGCGGCGGCGGTCCGGTACATGCGCGGCAGCTCCCGCCGGTTTCCGGCCTCGGGGAGGGTCTGCCAGTACTCGCTCCACAGGTCGGTGTCAGCCATTCCTTCCAGGATCGACACGAAGGTGGAGGCGCGCACACGGTTGCCTGCCGACAGCCCCGAGCCGTCCAGAAGGACCAGCCCGGTGGTATCGACGCCAAGCCCTGCCGCAGCTTCGGCCATCACGCGCGCCGATGCCTCAGGGGAGGCCTCGCCGTAGCGGACCCTCCCGAGGGTCCGGAAGATCAGCTCGGCGAAGAGGTTGTTGCTGCGCTTGTTGACCACGGCGAGGTAGTCGCGCAGTGGCGGCGACACGTGGGTGGCCAGGATGCGGGCGCGGGGCACGAAGTCGCGCGCAGGGGCGGCGACCCGGCGACCTGTGACCACGGACGAAGACTCCTCGGTGACCGCGCGCGTCGACCCGCGAATCGTGATGCCCTGATCCTCCAGCACCGACCGGAAGACGGACATCGTGAACCGGGTGGGATCCGGAACCGTGAGCTGTCTCCAGACGTCACGGCCCTGGCGTTGGATCTCGCCGATCACCCGGATCGAGTCGAGGGGGTGGTCACGGCTGATGAATACCCGACCCCTCCCCTCGACGGTGACGGCCTGGTTGTCGATGGGCAGATCCGCGTGGTCGGGCAGGGAATGGACGATGGGACGCCAACCCGCCCGCGGCGCCGGCTCGATCCTTATACTGACGACGTTCTCGTTGAAGGAGACCGCGGAGATGCCGGGCGCGAAGTGGTCGTTCAGGTCCGCCGCGTCCCATCCCTCGGGACGCACCGGTCCGGGGAGCAGGGACGCGTCTCCGACCAGGTCGCCTTCCACGGCTCGAATCCCCCGGGCCAGGAGTTGCTGGGCAAGCTCGACGAAGACCGCGTTGCGGTCCCGGTAGAAACGGTCCGAGATCCCCGGGTCGCCTGTCCCATAGAGGATCAAATCACCGCGGAGAACCGAGTCGCTCACCATCCCGGTGGTCACCAGATACGTGCGGAAGCGGAAGTCCGGTCCGAGCTCCCGAAGCGCCGCGGCCGTCGTCAGCAGCTTGAGGTTGGAGGCAGGCGCCCGCGGCGTCTCTGGCTCGTGGGCGAACAGGGTGTCCCCCCGGTCGAGGGAGACCACGAGGACGCTCCACTCGGCGCGGCTCCAGCGGACCGAGGCCAAAAGGCCCTCCAGCGCCGACCCGAGCCGCTCGAGCTCTCCCTTCCGGGGGGCGGGCGACGACGCCGGCGCCGCGGCGCCCACGGTCAAGGCCACCGCCAATGCCGCCGCCGCGAATACGACTCTGCGCAGGCTCACGGCGAGCACCGGGCCGCCCGGAACGCCAAGACGACGCGAACACGGCGGTGCCGGCGACCGCGCTCCGGGCCACGCCCGACCGTCGGGTCGGCGGGCGAACAGAGCGGATGGCGCCGCGCGCGCTGGCGGAGGACGATCAGGGGGTTCGCGTGCACGTGTCCGTTCCCGGCGTGCCCGAGACGATCGCATCCGTCGGGCTCCTCCCGAGGATGCCCTCTATTCCATCAAAGTACGCCACCCGCCCGCTCCGCGGCAGCACCTCGTGATGCGGCAGGCCTTCCCGCGCCCCCTCCCGTGGGGCCGTGGAGCCGTTCGGGGCGGCCCATGATACCCCGGTGCCCAGGGCTGCGCCATCGCGTTGGAAAGGCGAGCCCGTCGGTGGGTTCAGACCCGGACTCCGCGCTAGGCGATGGCGATTTCTTCGGGGGCGCAGGAGCCACAGTACCCGGACAGCTCCAGACGGTAGCCGGTGACGTGGAAGCCGCCGACACTGCCGCGGAGCTCGGCGAGGTTGCGGTCCGGGATGGATCCAGCGACGTCCATCACGCGGCCACACGCCAGACAGCGCGCGTGATGGTGCGGGTCCGTCCGCCCGTCGTAGCGGGCGGAGCCGTCGGAGTAGGTGAGCTTGACGGCGAGCCCGCATCCGACCAGGGTCTCGAGGCTCTTGTACACCGTTGCGAGCGAGATTCCGGGAAGCTCGCGGCGAACCGTGGAGAAGACCTCGTCGGCCGAGGGGTGTACGTCGGTGGAGCGGAGGAACCGGAAGACCGCGGCCCTCTGCTCTGTGAAGCGCTGTCCGTTGCTCTCCAGCGCCTCGCGAAGGATCGTCTCGCCCGGCCTCGTCGGATGACCCGTCTTCTCCAAAGAATCCTCCTGCCGGGCGCATGCCCGGTACCCGTCGTTCACGCTCGAAACTAAAGATCGGAAAAAAAACGTGTCAACCAAGCCCGGAGGCGGGGACCTCGACACTCTCGAGCCGGTCATCGACGCCGTCCAGGACGGGATCCGTTCGGCAGGCTGGGAGCTGTCCGGACTCCAGAAGACGACGAGTCACCACTACGAAGGCCGCTGGGCCGGCGACTCCACGCGCAGCGCATACCTCTTCTTCCACCGACCCGAGGGTCCCGACTGGGCGGAGCTGGACGTCTTCCTGGACGAGACGTCGCGGGGGTTGTCCGGCGACTTCGCTCTGGTGGTCGACGGGAAGCGACTGGGAGCGCTCGGGGACGCACGCGCTCTCCTGGCGGACCTGAGCCGCTTGACGGCTGGATTCCTCCCGGACGGGTGTCAACGACCCCTGAGCGTGCGGTTCCGCCTGGAGCATCCCGACGACACGCCCGGGAGCGCGAGCACGGAGATCCGGTTCAAGCTGCGGATCCCGGAAGTCGCGATCCACGCGGGTGGACGCGTGCTGACGTCGCTCGCCTCGGCCACCGCGTCGGCATTCGTGAGCATCGTATCCGATCCCGGCCTCATTCCGTTTCTCGAGTGACGGGTGGTGCGCCCCCCGGGGCCCTCAGGTGCCGCGATGCGCCAACAGGCGCAGCCCGTTGAAGACGACGACGACCGTGCTCCCCTCGTGTCCGATCACGCCGGCCGTGAGGCCGATCTGCCCCGCCAGGGCCAGGGCCACCAGCGTTCCCATCACGGAGACCGCGAAGACGAGGTTCTGACGAACGATCGCGCGCGCGCGGCGTGCGAGCCCGAGCCCGTGGGACAGCGCCCCCAGATCGTCTCCCATGAGCACCAGGTCCGCCGTCTCCATCGCGACGTCCGTCCCGACCGCTCCGATGGCGATGCCCACGTCCGCGGACGCGAGCGCCGGGGCGTCGTTGACGCCATCGCCGATCATGGCGACCGGCCCGTGGCGCCGGCGGAGCGACTCGAGCACCCTGCTCTTGTCTTCCGGAAGCAGTTCCGCGTGGACGCTGTCCACTCCGAGCTCCGTGGCGACGGCGTCGGCCGTGTCCTCGTCGTCGCCGGTCAGGATCGCGACGTGGGTGACGCCCTGACGGCGCAGCGCATCCAACGCAGCCCTGGCTCCGGGCCGGATGCGGTCCGCGATCGCCAGGGCGCCGGCCGATCGGTCGTCTATGGCGACCATCACCGGCGTGGCGGCGCGGCGCTCCTCCATGGACATCCACCGTTCCAGCTCGGGAGGGGTGGACGATGAGGTCGACGTCCCGATCCAGCTCGGGCGCCCCACGCGCACCAATCGACCCTCTACCTCGGCCTGGACTCCGCGGCCGGCCAGGGACTGGAAGTCACGCGCCGCGGGAAGCTCGATGCCCCGCGCCTCGGCGGCGCGACGGATCGCGTCTCCCAGGGGATGCTCGGACAGAGATTCCACGGCCGCGGCCAGGCGGAGCAGCTCGATCTCCCTCTCCTCGCCGGGATCGGTGGCGATCCTCCCCGCGGCCACCGGCTCGGCAGAGAGGGCGTCGGTGCGCACGGCGATGCCGGCGACCTCGGGTCGCCCCTCGGTGAGCGTCCCCGTCTTGTCCACGGCGACCACCCGCACCGAGGCGAGAGCGTCCAGATGCGCACCTCCCTTGAAGAGGACGCCGCGTCGCGCGCCGTTCGCCACAGCGGAGACGATCGTGGCCGGGATCGAGATCACGAGAGCGCACGGCGAAGCGACGACGAGGAGCGTCATCGCGCGGTACAGGGCGGCGTCGAAGCTCCATCCCAGGACCAGCCAGGGCAGGAGCACGGCCAGCGCCGAGGCGACCAGGACGCCTCCCGCGTACGTTCCCTCTACGGATTCGATCCACCCCTGGGTGGGTGCCCTGGCCTCTCGGGCGTGCTCCACGAGCTTTATGACCCGCGCGAGCGCCGTGTCGTCGGCGGCGCGGGTCACCCGGATGTCCAACGAGCCCGAGCCGTTGAGCGTACCGGCGAACACCGGGGCACCGACCTCCTTCCGAACGGGGACGGGCTCGCCGGTGAGGGTGGATTCGTCCACCGAAGAGCGGCCGCCCTCGACGGCTCCGTCCACCGGGATGCGGTCGCCCGGGCGCACCCGAACGAGCTGGCCGGGGAGCAGGCTGACGACCGGCAGGCGGACCTCCTCCCCCTCCACGATCACGCTGGCGTCTTCGGGCCGCAGGTCCATGAGGGCGCGGATGGACCTGCGGGTTCGACCGAAGGCGTACGTCTGGAGGGTGTTGCCCGTCGCGAACAGGAAGAGGAGGATCGCGCCCTCGATCCAGTGCCCGACGCTGGCCGCGCCCAGGGCGGCGACCACCATGAGGAGATCGACGTCGAGCTCAAGGCGGCGCAGCGCCGCGGCCGATCGCCGCGCGGCGCTCCATCCGCCGGCCGCGTACGCCACCACCCCCGCGGCCGATGAGCCGAGCGGGGAGCCGAGACGCTCGAGGGCCACCCCGGACAGCAGTGCCACGAGGCACAGCCCCGCCGAGATGCCCTCGGCCCGCCACTTCTCGTGCTCCGGTACCGCTGTCGGCATGCCGTCCCTCGTGGGGTTCCTTATCGAGAATCGTTCTCGATTATCGTTCTCGGCGAGGAGCGGATCAAGCGCCCATGGGGCCCAGACCGGCTTGCCGCAGGCGGTGCGGGGTGCAGATTGCCAGGACCCCGGCCCATTCCATTCCTCTCCAGGCGAAGGTTGGTCATGAAGAGCGACACCGGTGCGCTCGATGCACTCCTCTCCGAGGATCGTCGATTCCCACCCCCCGCCGACTTCTCCGCCGCCGCGGTCGTGCGCGATCCCGAAATCTACCGGAAGGCCGCGGAGAACCGGGAGGTGTACTGGGCCGAATGGGCCGGGGAGCTGGACTGGTTCGAGCCCTGGCACACAGTCCTCGAATGGTCACCGCCCCACGCGAAATGGTTCCTCGGTGGCCGCCTCAACGTGTCGCACAACTGCCTCGACCGTCACCTGAGCGGCGCTCGGCGTGACAAGACGGCGCTGTTGTGGGAGGGCGAACCGGGAGACGTGCGGCGATACACCTACCAGCAGCTCCACGCGGAGGTCTGCCGCTTCGCCAACGCTCTGCGAGGACTGGGGGTGGAGAAGGGGGATCGGGTGACCATCTACCTTCCGATGATTCCCGAAGCCGCGGTGGCGATGCTCGCGTGCGCGCGGATCGGGGCCATCCACTCGGTCGTTTTCGGGGGCTTCAGCCCCGAGTCGCTCGCGGACCGCAACAACGACGCGAAGTCGAAGGTCCTGATCACGGCGGACGGTGGCTGGCGCCGGGGAGGAATCGTCCCCCTGAAGGCGAATGCCGACGAGGCGCTGCGCGATTCGCCCACGATCGAGCATGTGGTCGTGGTCCGCAGGGGCGGTGAGCTTTCCGAGAAGGTAGCGACGGGGCTACAGGACGGGCGTGATCACTGGTATCACGACCTGTTGGCGGGGGCCTCCCCGGAATCCGAGCCGGAGTCGATGGACTCCGAGGACATCCTCTACATCCTCTACACGTCGGGAACGACGGGGAAGCCGAAAGGGGTCGTTCATACGACCGGTGGCTACCTCACCCAGGTCTATGCCACGACCCGGGCGGTGTTCGACCTCAAGGAGGACGACGTCTACTGGTGCACCGCGGACGTGGGATGGGTGACCGGGCACTCCTACATCGTGTATGGACCGCTCGCGAACGGGGCCACCGTCCTCATGTACGAGGGTGCGCCCGACACGCCGGATCGTGGACGCTTCTGGGACATCTGCCAGCGCTACGGCGTCACCGTCTTCTACACGGCGCCGACCGCGATCCGGGCCTTCATGCGCTGGGGCGATCAATGGCCCGGGAGGTACGACTTGTCGGGCCTCCGCCTCCTCGGGACTGTGGGAGAGCCGATAAACCCCGAAGCGTGGATGTGGTACCACCGCGCGATCGGCGGTGAGCGTTGCCCCATAGTCGATACGTGGTGGCAAACCGAGACCGGGGCCATCATGATCACCCCTCTTCCCGGATTGACCGACACGAAGCCCGGCACGGCCGCGCTGCCGTTCCCCGGGATCGAAGCGACGATCCTGGACAACAATGGTGAGGAGACGAGCGCTGGATACCTCGCTGTCACCTCTCCCTGGCCCTCCATGCTCCGCACCGTGTGGGGCGACGACGATCGGTACCGGGCGACCTACTGGTCCCGGTGGCCGAACGTCTACTTCCCCGGGGACGGCGCCAAGCGGGACCAGGACGGATACCTGTGGATCCTGGGGAGGGTGGACGACGTGCTCAACGTGGCAGGCCACCGGATCGGGACCATGGAAGTGGAGAGCGCCCTCGTCGACCATCACGCGGTCGCGGAATCCGCCGTGGTGGGGAAGAGCCACGACATCAAGGGCCAGTCGATCGCCGCGTTCGTTACCCTCAAGGAGGGCTTCGAGGGCACCGACGCCCTCGAGGAGGAGCTCAGGGAGCACGTCGGCAGGAAGATCGGCGCGATCGCGAAGCCGGAGCTGGTGATCTTCTCGGCCGACCTCCCCAAGACTCGCTCGGGGAAGATCATGCGGCGCTTGTTGAGGGATATCGCCGAAGGGCGGACCGTGGGGGACACGACCACGTTGGCGGACCCCGCGGTGGTGGCACGTCTGCAGAAGATGTACGCCGAGGAGGAGTAGCGCTCAGGCTTCGTCGGCGAGCGGGTCGGTCGTGGGCGGAGCCTTGGCCGCCCGTTCCTCGGCCGACTTCTCCTTGACGGGGCGGGCGGGAACGCCGACGAAGACCCAGTGCGGTTTCGTGTCGCGGGTAAGGATCGAGCCCGCACCGACCATCGAGTCCTCTGCGACAGTGGTTCCCGCCAGAATCGTGGCGTGATACGTGATCCGGACCCCGGCACCGATGACGGTCCTTGGCGTGAAGACGATGCGCCCGTCCACGATGTCGTGGCTGTGCGAGTACACGTTCGCGAAGTCGGATACCGACGCTCCGTTCCCGATCTCGATCCCCCCTCGGTCGTCGAGCAGCACATGGCGGTGGATGACGACGCCGTCTCCCACCTCGAGGTTGTAGCCGAAGGATACGCGCACGTGCGGGAACGCCTTGAAGTTCCTGCCGCAGCGCTTGAAGACGTGACGCGCCAGGAGGCGTCGGAACTTGATGCCGAGGTGGACGTTCTCCCCCAGCGCGCTGCGGTCGAACATCTCCCAGAGCCACAGAAGCGGCTTGCGTGGCGCGTACAAGGCCTCGTCGAGCTCCTGGTAGTACTCGGGCTCGAGCGTGACGTTGCGGGGGTCCATGTGGGCCAGCGCCACGCGAACGGTTTCCGGGAGCTCCGACGGGTCGAGATCGGCGAGCCGCGGATAGTAGATGTCGGTGAGGATTCGACGGCAAAGCTCGTTCCGATCGCAGTCCGGCCGCTCGAGCTCGCCCTCCAGCCACGCGAGCCAGTCGTCGTACAGGGACGAGGCCTCGGGCGCGATCGGCACCGGCCTCAAGGGCAGGAAGGGCATGGTGTCGGTGGTGATGGGTACCCGGCTGAGGATCCGGCCTTCAAGTACCCGGGGGCCCGGATGGGTTCCTGTCCCACGCGAGGACTGCGCCGCGACGCGCAAGGCTTTAGACTACTCAGGCGGACCGACACCTGTCCTGAGCCGCGAGCCTGAACCGGAATCAACATGCACGACGTCCTGCGGCAACGCCTGCTTCGTCGGATCGAGAGCCTGCCGGAGCAGCAGATCTATCAGGTGCTGGACTTCATCGAGTTCCTGGAGTCGAAGTACGCCCAGGCTCCGGCGGAGCACGCCAGCGGGCTCCAGAAGTTCGCGGAGAACCTGGAGGACCGGCTCCGACGGCGGGCCGTCAGCCCGGCGACCATCCGCGAGGCGTTCCAGCTCATCTCGGCTGCGGACCGGGTGCTCTCCGGCGTGTCGTCGGCCGGAAAGCAGATCCTGTCCGAGCTCGGCGAGGCCCTCGAAGGGCCCGCCTCCCCCCCGACGCGCGGCCGCGTGCCGGCCCCGACCGACGCGGATCGGGGCGACTCCGAGGGAGGGGGTGGGGGCGGTTAGAAGCCGCCGGAGCGAAGCCCGGCGATCCGGTTGACGGTCTGACGCCCTTCGAATATCCTCACCCATGGAAGCATCCGACGCTCCAACGAGCGGGTCCGCGCCCGTCCCTCGTCGCTGCCCACGCGGCCTCGAGAGGCGGGCGCGTCGCATAGGAAATGGGTCCCGATGAGCCCAACATCTTCGACAGTCGATGCCGGTCCCGGTCACGACGCCATCGTGGGTGAGGCGCTGACCTTCGACGACGTTCTGCTTGTCCCCAACCACTCCACCGTGCATCCGAAGGACACCGACGTGTCCTCGCGGCTGACTCGTGGAATCGAGCTGAAGATCCCACTCGTCTCGGCCGCGATGGATACAGTGACCGAGTCGCGCATGGCGATCCAGATGGCACGGGAGGGCGGAATCGGGATCGTCCACAAGAACCTCGATCCCGAGCGGCAGGCCGAGGCCGTGGACCGCGTGAAGCGCTCCGAGAGCGGGATGATCCTCAACCCGATCACGCTCACGCCGGATGCGACCCTGAGGGACGCCCACCGGCTCATGGCGAGCTTCTCGATCAGCGGAGTCCCGATCGTGGAGAACGGCGGTCGCCTGGTGGGGATCGTTACGAACCGGGACCTGCAGTTCGAAACCGATCTCGATCGGCCGATCCGTGGCGTGATGACCTCGGAGGGACTGGTCACGGTCCCGGTGGGGACGACCCTGGACGAAGCGCAGGCCCTGCTCCATCGGCACCGCATCGAGAAGCTTCCCGTGGTGGACGGTACGGGGAACCTCAAGGGACTGATCACCGTCAAGGACATCTTCAAGCGCAAGCAGTACCCGGACGCGTGCAAGGACGAGCATGGACGCCTGCGCGTGGGGGCCGCGGTCGGTGCCTCCCTGAAGGACCTCGAGCGGGCCGCGGCCCTGGTGGATGCCGGTGTGGACGTGCTGGTCGTCGACACGGCCCATGGTCACTCGGAGGGAGTGCTCGCCGCCGTTGCGCGCGTGCGCGAGCGCCATCCGGACATCCAGCTGATCGGTGGGAACGTAGGCACGACCGACGGGGCGCGCGCCCTCGCCGAACGGGGGGTGGACGCGGTGAAGGTAGGCGTGGGACCCGGGTCGATCTGCACGACGCGCGTCGTGACCGGCGTGGGGCTACCGCAGCTGACGGCGATCATGGACGCCGTGGAGGGGGTCGGGGGCTCGATCCCGATCATCGCGGACGGAGGCGTCCGTTACTCGGGCGACGTGGTCAAGGCGCTGGCGGCGGGAGCCGACTCGGTGATGATGGGCTCGATGTTCGCCGGGACGGACGAGTCGCCCGGGGAGAGCTTCCTGCTCGAGGGGCGTCGCTTCAAGACGATCCGCGGAATGGGATCCTTGTCTGCCATGGAGGAAGGCTCGGCGGATCGGTACTTCCAGGAGGATGCGGGGGACGGGCGCAAGCTCGTTCCGGAGGGGATCGAGGCCCGCGTCCCCTACAAAGGCCCGGTGTCGGACACGATCTATCAGCTGGTCGGAGGGCTGCGCAGCGGGATGGGCTACTGCGGCGCGGCATCCCTGGCAGAGCTGCACCGACGAGCCCGATTCGTTCGCATCACCCACGGCGGATTGCGGGAGTCGCATCCTCACGATGTTACGATCACGCGCGAGGCGCCCAACTATCGGCTCTAGCAGACCCCGCGGGGCAGACCGCGCGGCCGGGCCCCGTAGCCTGACCAACCTCAACGTATCCCGATCCCGATGACCACACCGTTCCCCATTCGGCCTCGACTCTTGCTCGGCCCCGGTCCGTCGCCCGTTGCCGATCGGGTGCTCGAGGCGCTCTCGCGCCCCACCGTCGGACACCTGGACCCGCAGTTCCTCGCCGTCATGGATGACGTGAACGAGCGGCTGAGACGGACCTTCGGGACCTCGAACGCGCTCACGTTTCCCGTGTCTGGCACCGGCTCGGCAGCCCAGGAAGCAGCCCTGGCCAACGTCGTGGAGCCGGGCGACAAGGTGGTGATCGGTGTCAACGGCGTGTTCGGCGGTCGCCTGGCGGAGATGGCCAGGCGCATGGGGTGCGACGTCGTCACCGTCGAGGAGGAATGGGGTCGCGTCTTCTCTCCCGATCGACTCATCGAGGTCCTAGGGAGGCATCCGGACGCCAGGGTGCTGGCGGTGGTGCACGCCGAGACGTCGACGGGTGCCTGGCAACCTCTCGAGGACCTAGGCACCTACGTTTCTGGAACCGACACGCTCTTCCTGGTGGACACGGTCACCTCGTTGGGTGGCGTTCCCGTCGAGGTCGACCGCAACCGGATCGACGTGGCCTACTCCGGAACCCAGAAGTGTCTCGGGGTGCCACCCGGACTCGCGCCCCTGACCTTTTCCCATCGAGCCATGGCGCGTATCCGTTCCAGGCGGCAGCCTTGCCAGAGCTGGTACCTGGACGCGGCTCTGCTGGCCGCCTACGTGGGAGAGGGGTCCGAGCGACGCTATCACCACACCGCGCCCATCAACATGATGTACGCCTTGCACGAGGGGCTGGTGGCCGTCGAGGAGGAGGGTCTTGAAGCGCGGTACGGGCGGCACCTGGATGTCGGACGACGACTGCAAGCGGAGCTCGTCGAGCGAGGCTTCGAGCTCTTCGCCCAGGAAGGTCATCGCCTGCCCCAGCTCACGGCGGCCGCGCTTCCCGGCGGTCGCGACGAGGCGCCTCTTCGCCGGGCGCTGCTGGATCGATTCGACATCGAGGTCGGGGGTGGTCTCGGGCCCGCGAAGGGCAGGATCTGGCGCGTCGGTCTCATGGGTGCCGGAGCTACCCACGAGAACGTCGACCGCCTCCTCGCCGCCATCGACGAGCTTCTGGACTGACCGCAGGGGGAGGGGAGGGGTGCTGACGGGGGCTCGGAAGACCTTGCTGGCCGGCCTCGCTTCGGCCGCCTCGGCGTGCGGCGGGACGACGCCCATCCCCGGCGTACCCGAGCCGGTGACCCTGCCCTCCATCGACGCGAAGGCGCCGGCGCTCGACGTGGAGCTGGGGGAGCTCCACCTCCCGCGGCCCGTCTACCCTTCGGCGGTCGACGACGACCTTCTGGCGTCGCCGGTGCTGAGGGACCCGGACTTTCAACGGGAAGTGACGCGTTGGATGGAGTTCTGGCGCGGGCCCGGGGCGCGCTGGTTTCCGGACTACCTGAACAGGATGACCTGGTTCGTCTCCACCGTGGACTCCGCTCTGGCCGCTCGCGGGCTTCCTCCCTCGTTGCGCTACCTACCCATCGTCGAGAGCGGGTACAACCCGAGGGCGGTGAGCCGGGCGGCGGCGGTCGGACTCTGGCAGTTCACCGCGCCCACGGCGCGCGGATTCGGGATGCAGGTGGGCCCCCTCGTGGACGAGCGTCGAAATCCGTTCCTCGCGACGGACGCCGCGGGGGAGTACCTGGGCTCACTCCGGGCGCGGTTCGGCTCGTGGTTCCTCGCGCTGGCCGCATACAATGCCGGCCCCAACCGGATTGCCCGGGTTCTGGACACGCACGCTCCCCTGGCTCCACGCAGCGACCAGCTGTACTGGGAGATCCGTGCCCATCTGCCCCGAGAGACCCGCGAATTCCTGCCCCGGTTCTTCGCGGCGGCGGCCCTCGCATCCGACCCTACGGCCTACGGCTTCGCGCCGCCGACACCGGGTGACTTCGTGTTCGACGAGGTCACCGTTCCCGACGCCACGACCCTGGATGTGGTCGCCGAGGCGGCGGACAGCGATCAGGAGGAGATCGAGCGGCTCAACCCCGAGATCGTGCGCGGGATCACGCCGCCGGGAAAGACCACGAGGCTCCGGGTTCCACAGGGACGCGGTGCGTCGTTCGCCGAAGGGTACGCCCGGATTCCACCGGACGAGCGCGTCACGGTCGTCGAGCATCGGGTCACGCAGGGCGAGACGTTCACGCACATCGCGCGCCGGTATGGGGTCGCCCTCACCGAGCTCCGGGCGGCGAACCCGGGGGTGGAGCCCCGTCGGCTCCAGATCGGCCAGCGCATCACGGTTCCGATCGTACCGCGACGCGGACGCTGATTCAGGGCTCCGCGGACCAGCTTCCGGAGCGTCCCCCCTCCTTCGCGAGCAGTCGCACGCCTTCCAGCCTCATGCCGCGGTCCACCGCCTTGACCATGTCGTAGACGGTGAGCAGAGCGGCCGACACGGCCACGAGCGCCTCCATCTCGACGCCGGTCCGTCCCGCGACGCGGGCCTCCGCGCGGCCGCGAATGCCCGGGAGGGACTCGTCCACCTCCAGCTCCACGTCCAGGTGGGCGTCCGGTAGCTGGTGACAAAGGGGGATGAGCTCCGACGTCTTCTTGCCCGCCATGATCCCCGCGATCCGCGCGATCTGGAGCGGGTCCCCCTTCGGGGTCGTACCGTCCAGAATGCGGCGCAGCGTCTCGGGGGCCATCAGGATGCTCCCGACCGCCACGGCACGGCGGTCGGTGACGGCCTTGCCCGTGACATCGACCATCCTGGGTCGACCCGACTCGTCGAAATGCGTAAGACTGTCCGGAGTCACATCACCCTCCTCCCACGACGGCTTCGCGGGCGCCCAGCTCCCGCCGCAGCCGGCGCACCAGGCCGGAGACCACGAGCTGGGGGTTGACGTTGCCCCGGGCGAGCTCCCGGGCCTGCTCGAGCGCGGGCATCGATGCGGCGACCCGGGAGGCCTCGAGAGGCGAGTCGCGCAACAGTTTCTCGAGGTGCGTGATCGCATCCGCGTTCAGGATGCGGTCGCGTGCGCCGGACGACAGCGCGGCAACGTCGCGGATCCACTCTTCGACGTGGCCGAACAGCTCCACCAGCGTCCTTGCCCCAGCCACGGGGAACTCCAAGGCGGTCAGGTAGGACCTCCCTCGATCCGGGGCCAGTGCCGCCTCCACGATTCTCAGGGCCTCCCGCCGCAGAGCCTCCGCCGGACCGGGGTCGTCCCCGTCCGGGAGGAACCCCAACGCTCGTCCGATCGAGCCCTGGGACAGAGCGGCCGCGCGTCGGGCGGTCGGTTCGTCCGCGGCCGCGTGCTCGACCAGGAAAGCCGCGACCCGCTCCGTCGCGAGGGGGGACAGCAGCATGGGGACCGATCTCGATCTGATCGTGGGCAGGAGGCGCCCCGGCTCGCTCGAGGTGAGGACGAAGCGCGTCCCTGCCGGAGGCTCCTCGAGCAGCTTGAGCAGCGCGTTGGCCGCTTCGGGGCTGGCCTCCTGCGGTACGAGGTACTCGGCATCTCCGATGACGAAGACCTGAACCCGACTCTCGGAGGGGAGCTGGAGCGCCCGCTTTCTGAGGCCGTGCACGAGCGCGAGGTAGAGGCCGCGCAGCTCGTCCGCTTGGCTCGGCCGGAGGGGGCGGGCCCGAAGCTCGATGAGCGCGTCGGCCCGTGCCGCCTCAAGCGCGTCGCCGAGCCGATCCCCGCCCACCCCCTTCGGACGGGCCAACGGGAAATACCAATGGAGATCAGGATGCTCCAGACCGAGCGCCAGGCGGCAGGCTCGACACGCCTCGCACGGACCGTCCGGACCCGGTCGCTCGCACAATTGGAGCTGAGCGATCCAGAGCGCCATTCGCTGCTTGCCCACGCCGCGCGAGCCGTGAAGGAGGATGGCGCCCGGAAGCCCCCCCGTCGCGTGCGCGCGGGCCAGGACCCGTCTCGGCTCCTCGTGCCCGGCCACTGGGTGAAGGTGGGTCACCGACGGCCCGCGGGTCGTAGCCACAACATCGGGTCCTGGGCCTGCGGCGTGCCCCCGTCCACCGGGGCACGGATCTGGAACTCCACGTGGGAACCCTCGGGCGTCTCCGCGCCGCCCACCGTTCCCACGACCTGGCCCACCGTGACCGTGCGCCCTTCCACGACCCCGATCTCCTCGAGATAGAGATACAGGGTGTAGAATCCGTTGCCGTGGCTCAGGATGACCGTGGGTCCGTACCCTTCGAAGGGCCCGGCGAGCACGACGCGTCCTGATCGCACCGCGCGTACCGGAGTCCCGGTCGGCGCGCGGATCCCGATGCCGTGCCAGCGCAGTACGAGCCCGTTGGGTCTTCGCTCCCGGCCGAAGCGGTAGAGGATCTCACCCTCCACGGGCCAGTCGAGCGTGCCCGCGTCCTCGGGGGTGAGCGCGTCGGCGTCACCGGCAGCGACGCGCGCACGCTCCGCCTCGATTCGCCGACGCTCCAGCGCGGAGATCAGGTCGGTCATGCGTCCCTCGTCCGCGTCGAGCTGCCCGAGTCGGCTCTCCGTGCTTCGCTCCCTGCTCCGGAACTCCTGAAGGGTCTGCTGCCGCTCCGACTCCACGGCCCTCAGCTGGACGACCTCGCTCAAGCGGTTCTGCCTCAGCGAGCCCAGTTCGGCCATGCGCTCCTGGAGCTCCTCGTTCTGGGTGGCAAGGGCGCGACCGAGCTCCTCGACACGGTCGACCAAAGCCCGATCGAAGGATGCCACTCTCTGGAGATACCGATACCGGTTGAGGAGGTCGGTGAAGGACGAGGCTCCCAGGAGGACGCGAACGCTGTGGAGGGGACCCATCTTGTAGATGTCCCGCAGACGTCGGCGGAGGACCGCCTTGCTCTCGGCCTCCTCTTCCCGGGTCAGCAGCAGGTCGCGGGTCGTCCCCTGGATCCGCTCGGCGACGGCGTCGGACTGGAACTCGATCTCGGCGAGCACGGACCGGGAGGCGGACAGCCGACGCTCGACGTTGGCGAGGTCCGCGGATACGTCGCGCACGCGGATGCGCACGCCCTCCATCTCCTCCTGCAATCTAGCCCGCTCCGCTCGGATCTCCTCGAGGCGACGCTGGCTCTCGAGGATCTCACGTCGGAGGTCCGTCTGTGCCGATAAGTGGCCCGGGCCCGCCAGCGAGCACAGGGTCCACGCCACGATCCCCAGAGCGGCGGCGCGCCCCCAAGGCCTGCCCGGGGTTCCTCCCACCTCACACCTCCCGGAGGTATCGCCGGATCGCGAGGCCGCTGGCGAGTACCCCGAACGCGATGCCCGCGGCGAGCCCGAGCGCGACCCAGACTCCCGGAATCCAAGCCACGGCGAAGAGGAACGCGTAGACGCCCCGGTAGGTTGCCCAGGTGGCGAGCCAGGCCATGATGCCTCCCAGCATACCCGCCATGGCTCCCTCGAACAGGAAGGGGCGTCGAATGAACCCGTTGGTCGCGCCGACCAGGCGCATGACGTAGATCTCGTCACGCCGCGCGAAGATCGCGATGCGCAGCGCCGTGCCGATGATCAGCGCGGCGACCGCGAAGAACGCGGCCCCGAGCACGAGGGCACTCACGGCCCCGATTCTGCGGAGCGTGAAGAGCTTGTCGACCCACTCCTGACCGTAGCGGACATCCTCGACGAATGGATATTTGCCTGCGTCGGCCGCGACGCGCTCCACGCCCTCGCGGGTCCTGGACCCCGGCCGGAGTTCCACCTCCAACGACTGCGGAAGCGGGTTGACATCGGCGCCCCCGAACAGCTCCGAAAACTCGGGCAGGTCCTGCTGTGCGCGCTCCAGCGCGTCACGCTTGGACACGTAACGGACGCGCGCTACGTCGGGGATGTCGGCCAACTCGGCCAGCGCCAGGTCGATCTCGCTCTGGCGCACGTCGTCGCGCAGGTACACGACCACCTCGACGCGCTCTTCGATGGAGGTCAACGCCAGGCCCAGGTTGAACGCGGCCAGGCCGAAGAGCCCGACGACGTACAGCGCGAGTCCGACCATGGCGGCTGACAGCCCCGTGAGGAGCGGTGCACGCTTGAAGGCCGAGAGCGCTTCGCGAATCGAGTACACGTCGTCAGGTCGGATTCGAGTCGAAGACGAGCCGCCCCTGGTCCAACTCCAGGACCCGAGCGTTCGGATATCTGCGCACGAGCTCCAGGTCGTGCGTCGCCATCAGCACGGCCATCCCCCTGGCGTTCAGGTCCCAGAAGAGCTCCACGATGCCGCGTGTCGCTCGGTCGTCCAGATTGCCGGTCGGCTCGTCCGCCAGGAGGACGAAAGGGTCGTTGGCGAGCGCGCGAGCCACCGCCACGCGCTGCTGCTCACCCCCGGAGATCTCGTGCACCAGCGCCCCGGCCTTCGGGGCGAGCCCCACCTGGCTGAGTAGCCTCTGGGCCCTCGGTTGGATGGTCTTCCGCGGGGCGCCGGTCACCTCGAGCGCGAAAGAGACGTTCTCCTGGGCGGAGCGCCCCGGGAGAAGCCTGAAGTCCTGGAACACGCATCCCACGCGCCGTCTGACCTTCCAGATCTCGCGGTCCGGCATTTTGTCCGAAGAGTACCCCGTGACCCGCACTTCCCCGGAGGTGGGCCGGTCCGCCATGTGGATCAGCCTGAGCGTGGTCGACTTTCCCGAGCCCGAGTGGCCCATGAGGAATGCGAACTCACCCTTCTGGATCTGAAAGGACACGTCGCGAAGCGCGAACCCACGCTTCGGATATTCCTTGGATACGTTGGAGAGCTTGATCACCGGACCGGGAGGATTGGGACGGTGGGGAACGCCGGGTACCGGACACTAGACATCCGGCGAATCACTGTCAAAGCGGGCCCGCGCCATGGTGAGGGCGAGACGGACCGCCTCCGTCATCGACGTCGCGTCGGCCCTTCCGGGGTGTGAGGCGAGGTCGAACGCGGTCCCGTGATCCGGCGATGTGCGAACGAACGGAAGGCCGAGCGTCACGTTCACGCCGCTCCCGAAAGAGGCGGTCTTGAAGGCCGCCATGCCGACGTCGTGGTACGGCGCCACCACTGCATCGAACTCTCCCCTCAGGGCGCGGGTGAACACCGTGTCGGCAGGGAGCGGGTCGGAGGCGTCGATCCCCCGTGAGCGCAGCAGGTCCACCGCGGGGGCGTAGAACCGGGCCTCCTCGTCTCCGAACAGTCCCTCGTCCGAGGCGTGGGGGTTGAGCGCACAGAGCGCGATCCGCGGGGCCTCGAGTCCGAAGTCCCGGCGCAACGCGTCGTCCAGCAGCGTCGTCTGTCCGACCAGGAGGTCCCGGTCGAGGAGCGACGGGACGTCCCGGAAGGCGACGTGGGTCGTGGCCAACAACACGCGAAGCGCGCGACCTCCATGCGTGCGACTCGCGCACATCAGCATGCCGACGTGGTGGCTGCCGCACAGCTCCTGCAGAAGCTCCGTGTGGCCGGGATACCGCCACCCTGCTCGGTGGAGGGCGGGCTTGTGGATCGGGGCGGTCACGATGCCGCCGACGTTTCGATCGAGGGCGAGACGGGTAGCGGCCTCGATCGCGAGTCCGGCGACGCGACCGGCTCCCTCCTCCGTGCTGTCCCAACCTTCAACGGGATGGACGTCCCAGAGTTCGGGGCCCACGCCCGCGAGCTCCTCGGGGCCGATCATCACCACGGTCAGTTCGGGCTCCTGCTCGAGCACGGCGGCGCATGCGCGGCGTGCCACCTCGGGGCCGATCCCCCTCGGGTCACCCAGGGTGATGGCCAGCCTGCTGCGACGCGCGCTCGCGGCGGACGCGGTCAAAACCGCCCTACATCCGGATCTCGATGTGGGTGCGCTCCTTGAGCCGGGCGATCATTCGCTCCAGGAGCCTCGTGCGCTGAAGCTGTTGGGCCAGCTGCGGCTTGACCTCCTCGTAGGTGTACGCCCCCGCTTCGCGGATCTCTCGCACGCGCACGACGGCCAACCTGGTCTCGTTGCGCGCGGTCACGTATTCCAGCGGGCCCACGACCTGTCCCTGGCCGACCGTCCGGAGCGCCCCGTATCCCGGCGGCAGCTGGTCCAGCTGGTCGAACGTCACCGTGAGCGTGTCCGGGGCCAGGGGGTCGGAGTACTCGTCGAACAGATCGGCCATCGATTCACCGGAACGGGCGCGATCCGCCACACTGTCGGCTCGGGCCCGAAGCCGGCTCACGTCCGCTTCTCGCATTTCCGGCACGATGAGGATGTGCCTGCCCCTTCGCTCGCCGAGTCGTGAGCGCTCGACCTTGATGATGTGGTAACCGAACTCGGTTTCAACCACGTCGCTGACCTGCCCGTCCGCGAGCGCGAAGGCCGCGTCTTCGAACTCGCGGATCATCTGACCGCGACGGAACCAGTCGAGGTCTCCACCGTTCTCGGCAGTGCCGGGATCGTCGGAGTACCTGCGCGCGAGCTCCGCGAAGTCCGCCCCTGCGTGGATGCTGTCCAGGAGTCGCTCCGCCTCCGCCCGGGCCGAGTCCTTGGCTTCCTGGGAGGGAGTCGGCGCGAGCACCACCTGCTCGAAGCTGAGCGTCCGCGGCCGCTGCTGGAGCTGCGCCCGCGCCTGCTGGAAGGCTTCGAGGAGCTCGTCCTCGCTCACCTCGACCGGGTCCGCTCCCTGGAGCGCTCGCTGCACGAAGAGCTGCTGGACCTGTGACTGCCGAACCTGGCTGCGCAGGATCTCCCGGTAGGAGGCGAGCGTGAGCCCCTCGCGCTGCAGCGCTTGCTGGAACGCGACCTGGCCCCCCACGGCTTCTGCCCGACGATCGAGCTCCTGGGTGACGATCTCCTCGACCTGTTCGTCCTCGACCCGGACGAGCGTGTCGCGCGCGGCGGCCTGGAGTACGAGGACCCGATTGACCAGCTCGTCGAGGACCTGGCGCAGAAGGGCGTCGTACGCGGAGGTCCCGGGTTGCGGCAGGGTCGTGCCCCGCGAGCGCTGGAACTCCATCTCCTCCAGCACCTGGCTCTGGAGCACGGCGGAGTCGCCCACGACGGCAACCACGCGGTCCACGACGTCGGCGGTCTGGGCCTGGGCCGCGGCCGTGCCCCATGAGAGTGCCGCCGCCGTCAACGCGGCGATGCAGCTACGGAAGATCATGACTGCTGCTAAACCTCCAGATGTGGCGGGTTCCGCGTGGTCGGCGAGCCCTCAATCGCCGCCGCCCGGGGCGGCTCCGCTATCCGGAGCGGCTCCGCTGTCGGGGACCTGATCGATGGGTGCCGGACTCCGCTCCGCACGGACCCGGCCCACGGCCAGGACCACCTCCCCGAGACCGGCGTCGTAGATGGTGGCCGGAGTCCGGGCCCTGAGCTGATACGCGATCTGGCCCAGCGGGACCTGTCCGGTCGCACCGGTGAGGATGTCCTGCAAGGCGTCGTGCACGGCTCGTCCGATCGCAGGCTCCAACGCTTCGCCGGGAGCCTGCTCGAGACGCCTCAGACCGATCTCGCCAGCGACCGACAGGAGCTGAGCGCGTGCGTCGGCCACGAGAGAGTCGACGCGCTGTCGCGGGGGGTCGAGGCCGACGGTGCGCGCCTCCTGGATCAGGAGCTGCCTCTGCACGAGCGCGTGGAGGAAATTCTCGAGCTGGTCGTCCGGGGCATCCGCCACCTGGGAGCGGAACGGGGGGGCACGGGTCTGCATGAACCGCTGGTAGTCACCCACGGTGTACGCGCCTCCCTCGAAGCTGACCAGGGGACGCGCCGCCGCGCGGCTCGAGAGCCTGGTCGACGGATCGCGCGCAAGCTCCTTGAGGACGTCGATCGCCCCTGCGGCCGTGGTGGGCTCGGCTCGGGCCTCGATGGCCGCCACGAACGCGGATTCCGCGCTCATGACGCGCCGATCGCGGACGCGCGCACGGAAGGCCTCTCTCATCTGCTCGAAGCCCGGAGCCCTGCGTTCGTCCACCCGGATGAGGTGCAGCCCGTAGGGGGACTCCACCACGTCGCTGAGCTCTCCCGGCGCGAGCGAGAAGGCCGCCTCCTCGAGGGGCCGGACCATGTCGCCGCGCCCGAAGTCCCCGAGGTCACCACCCCGCTCCGCGGAGCCCGGATCCTGGCTGTGCTGGCGCGCCATCGCGGCGAAGCTCTCTCCCGCCACGATGCGCTCGCGGAGCCCCTGGATCGTCGCACGCACCGAGTCCCGTTGCGCCGGCGTCGCCTGTTGGGGGTAGCCGAGCAGGATGTGACTCGCCCGCACCCGCGCCTCGGGCGCTTCGGCGTCGTACATCTGGCGCAGCTCCTCGTCGGCGATCGTGGTGTCGACCTGGATGACCGAGTCCACCAGTTGGCTGATCAACTCCTGGCCGAGCTGGTCTCGGACCAGAGGCTCGAGGTCCAGACGGGAGAGCGTGCTGTCCCGCGCGACCTCCATGGCGAGGAGCGTGTAGTCGGTCCAGAGGTCCGCCAGCGCCCGCACCACGTCCACCTGGTTCGGGAGGTTCTCCACGTCCATGAGGAGATCCACCAGCTGGGGTACGGTCAGCACCGACGCACCTGCGCGCGCCACGACGCCGTCCTCGGGCTCCGACCCCCCACAGGCGACGATCGGGAGCAGGCCCGCCAAGGCCAGTGAGGTTCGCCAGATCTTCATCGGGTGGGGTCCCCCTCCACGTTCCGGGTTCGACGTCGCTACGCGGCCGCGTGCTTCGCGGCCCTAAGGGCCTCCAAAGCTAGCACCAAAGTCTCTCCCAACGGCTCCGTACCCCGCTGCTCCAGGACCAGCGAGAGCGGATCGATGCGCCGCACCTCGACCTCCACGTTGCGTCGGCGCAGGGGTCCGTCCATCACGGCCATCCTGGGCACGACGCCGGCTCGGAAGGTGAGGCGGGCGGCACCCTCCTGCAGGAGGATGCGCTCCGCTCCCACTTGCCTGCCCAGAAGCCGCAGGGCCGCCGCCTGGAGGAGTCGCTCGACCTCAGCGGGGAGCGGGCCGAAGCGATCCGCCATCTCCCGGGAAAGGGCCTCGATCTCCGAGCGATGCCGGACCTTGGAGAGCCTTCGGTACAGGTGCAGCTTCTGGCCGGGATCTCCCACATACCCCTCGGGAAGGTAGGCAGATCCCGGCAGCGACACGTCGGGATCAGGGTGCTCTTCGACGTCCTGCCCCCTGCGGAGCCGTTCCACCGTCTTCTCCATCAACCTCAGGTAGGCGTCGAGGCCGACCTGGTGCGCGAAGCCCGACTGATCGGCGCCCAGAAGGTTCCCCGCGCCGCGAAGCTCCAGGTCACGCAGGGCGACCGAGTAGCCGCTTCCGAGCTCCGTATAGTGCTCCAGTACCTTCAGACGGCGCTCGGAATCCTCGGTGAGCGTCTCCGGGACGAGGAGGTAACAGTATGCACGCCGGTCCGAGCGGCCCACGCGGCCGCGGATCTGATACAGCTGGGACAGACCGAAGCGGTCGGCGTTGTCGACGACGAGCGTATTCGCGTTCGGCACATCCAGGCCGTTCTCGATGATGGAAGAGCAGACCAGGATATCCACGCGTCCGTGCACGAACCGGCGCATGATGTCGTCCAGCTCAGCGCCCGGCATCTGGCCGTGGGCCACGGAGATGCGCGCCTCGGGGATGAGCGCCCGGAGCTCCTCCGCGATGGTGTAGATCGTCTCGATGCGGTTGTGCAGGAAGAAAGCCTGCCCGCCGCGGTCGAGCTCACGCTGCAGCGCCTCTGCCAGGACCTGGTCGTTCCATGGCAGGACGTGGGTGAAGATCGGCATCCGGTCCCGGGGCGGGGTACGGATCAGCGAGAGATCCCGGATCCCGGAGAGCGAGAGGTAGAGGGTCCTGGGGATCGGGGTGGCCGTCAGCGTCAGCACGTCGATGGACGCGCGCAGGGCCTTAAGACGCTCCTTGTGGCGCACGCCGAAGCGCTGCTCCTCGTCGACCACCAGGAGCCCCAGGTCCTTGAAGATCACGTCGTCGGACAGGATGCGGTGTGTGCCGACGACGATGTCCACCGCGCCGTCGGCGAGTCCGGTCAGCAGGTCCCTGGTTTCCGCGGTGGACCGGAAGCGGTTCAGCGCTCCCACCCGCACCGGGTAGTCCGCGAGACGCTCCTCGAAGGTGTGCCGGTGCTGCTCCACCAGGATCGTGGTAGGTGCGAGAACGGCCACCTGCTTCCCGGCCTGAACCGCCTTGAAGGCGGCTCGGATGGCGACCTCGGTTTTTCCGTAGCCGACGTCGCCACAGACGAGTCGGTCCATCGGCCTTGGCGACTCCATGTCGCGCTTCACGTCCTCGGCCGCCTGGCGCTGGTCCGGAGTGTCGTCGTACAGGAAGGCCGACTCCATCTCCTTTTGCCAGCGAGTGTCGGACGGAAAGGCGAAGCCCCCGGCCTCGGAGCGCCGCGCATACAGCTCCAACAGCTCCGCCGTCATCCGCTCGATCGCCTGCTCGGTCTTGCGCCGCAGCGCCTTCCACCGCTTCCCGCCGATCCGGTGCACGCTGGGGGGCTCGGCTTCGTCGGTCTCCCCCACCCAGCGCTCGATGAGGTCCAGCCGGTACACGGGCAGGCGAAGCACTTCGCCCCCCGCGTACTCGATGGCCAGCGCCTCGATCTCCTCGCCGAGGACCTCGATCCTCTCGAGCTGCACGAAACGGCCGACGCCGTGATCCATGTGTACCACGAAGTCACCCGGCGTCAGCTGCGCGAGGCTCTCGAGCGCGACCGCGCCCCGGAACCGTCGCGAACGCCGCAGGCGTCGGGTTCTGCGGAAGATCTCGTGATCGTTGAGAACCCTCAGAGGCGGGTCCGAGTCGGGGAGCTCGAAGCCCTCGGAGAGGGCCCCGATCGCAAGGCGGGTACCAGGGGGGATGCGCTCTGGGCCCCCCAGGATCTCCTCGAGGCGCTGGAGCTGCCCGTCGTTGTCGCACAGGACGAGTGTCTCGAAGCCCCGGGCGGCTCCGATCCGGAGATAGTCGTCGAGGCGGGACGTGTCGCGCTCGATCGCCGGGGGCGGCACGGAGCGAAAAGCGGGCTCCGTTTCGGTCGACCCCGTGAGCTCGAGCCTCGGGAGCCGCGCCAGCGCTTCACCCAACTCCTCGGGCCTCAGGAAGAGCGAGTCGGGTCGAGGCGGCCTCGCGCCCGAGTGCACGAGATCGTCGTAGAACGTGCTGATGCGCTCCCAGCCCCGTCGGGCCTCGGCCCGCTCGTCTACGCCAGGGAGCACGACCACGACGGCGTCGGTGGGGAGGAGCTCGACGAGCGAGCGAGACACGGTCCCGCCATCGCGTCCCCCTCGGAGATCCACCGGGAGGATTCGCGCTTCCGGGAGCTCGTCCACCGATCTCTGATCCAGGATGTCGAAGCTGCGCAGCGACGCGATCTCGTCGTCCCAGAGCTCGATTCGAACCGGGTCGGAAGATCCGACGGAGAAGACATCGAGGATGCCTCCCCGCACCGCGAACTGGCCGACCTCCTCGACCAGCGGGACCCGATCGAAACCGCGGGCCTGGAGCGCCTCGATCAGCGCAGAAAGATCGACCGGCTGACCCACGGTCAGCGTCAGCCGGAGGTCGGCGAGGCCGGACGGGATCGGGGTCCGCTCCTGCAGCGCCCGGGCGGTGGTGACCAAGATGCGGCAGCGTCCTGACCAGAGGGCCTCGACGGCTTCGACACGGAGCGCTCCGATCTCCAGGTGCGGCTCGGTCTCCTCGTAAGGGAGTGCCTCCCTCTGCGGGAAGAGGTGGGCGACCTCCCCCGCGCCCGACAGCGTCTCGAGGTCGGCCTCGACCCCGGCCGCCTCGCGAGGCCCGGCGGCGATCACCACGAAGACGCGCTCCGGATGGTGTCGGTGCAGGGCGGCCACCAGAGCGGCGCCGAGCGCCCCGCGGATCCCCCCGAAGGAAGCGGTGCCTCCGGGACCCGGGAGAGCCGCGGAGAGGGCTGCGAAGGGGCGGCAGCTACCGATCGCCGCCAGGATGGGGTCAGGACGGGCCACGAACGGCCTTGCCGGCCTCGGGGGCGGTGGGGGTCGTCGCCGCGCGGCGCCCCGCCGACGCGAGGGCCGCCTCCAGGAGCAGCAGGAGCAGAGTGAAGAGCAGCAAGGCCCTGGTCAGCCGCGGTCCTCTTCGAGCGCGGAAGACCGATCGCTCCCAGGCGCCGTCTCGACGGACCACCGTCACCTCGCTCCCGAGTCGTTCGTCGAGCGACGCCGGGTCCACCGGGGTGAGGTCGGATTCATCGGGGGCCGGATTCACGGCCTCGACCGAAACCACGCTGTCCCCGGCGAGGAAGGTGTAGAAGCCCGCTTGGTCGGTGTCGCGCAGCATGCGTGTCCCGTCGATGGACAGCGTATCTCCGGACGGCAGCGCGACCCTGTCGGCGGGTCGCGGAGCCGACAACGGCATTCCGGCGACCCGTGGCGGCACGGCCCCACCGGCGGCTGCCCATTGGCTTGCGACCCAATCCACGAAGCGCACCATTCCCGTGGAGACCGGCAGGGACGTGGACGATTCGTCAAGCGCAGAGGCGAGCAGGAGATAGCGTCGACCGCCGGCGTCGGTACCCTCGACCAGCCACGGCATTCCGGCGGCGTCGGCCAACGACGCCGCGGGGGCTGGGGGTGCCCCCGCGAGTGAGAGCCCGTAGGCATGGCGCACGTGGACGCCGGCCAGTGGCTCCGGCAGGTCGTCGCCGTCGAGTGTGGTCTCGCCCTCTTCCGATCGACGCTCCGCGCGCCACGGGATCCCGCGCGCCACGAGGCGACGGTTGAGAGCGGGGAGCTGGGTCGGATCGGTCGGGGGCACCACCAGCATCGCGCCTCCTGCACGCAGGGCCTCCGCACCCTCGGCTCCTTCCGACAGCAGAACGGTCGCGCGGCCGGGCTCCGTAAGCGTCAGTCTCCCGGCCGCCTGCAGCACGGTCAGCGCCTCGAGCACGAACAGTCCCGGGTTCCCGCCCACGGCCACCGACGGCGGAGGCCGGGAGTGATACACGAAGTACCTCCGGTCGTCGGCGCGGAGCGCGTCCGCGTCCTGGTCGACGTAGCCGCGTACCCAGCCGGAGGGCGTAGGCGGAAGTGGTAGCGACAGCGCCGCCCCGGGAGGCAGACCCCCCGCGCCCCGAACGCGCTCCTCGATCACGACCCTCACCGAGATCGGGACGCTGTCCGCCGGATCCTGGGAGGCCGAGCGGGCGGTGACCTCGCTCCTCTGACCTTCAAGGGGCGGGAGGCCCCCGCCCACGACCACATCCGTGAGCCCCCGGTTCACCCGAGGCTCGCCGTACCATGAAACGACGACGGGCACGTCGCCGGCGGGCATGTGGTCCTCCGAGAACGCCGTGGCCTGCAGGTCGGACAGGACGTGGATCTCCGCCTGCCCCATGCCCGCCGTTCGAACCAGGTCCGCTGCCCTCGCCACTGCCGCGGACAGGTCGCCATGGGCGGCGCTGACATCGACTCCGGCCAGCTCCCGCCGTGCGTCGGCGGGTCCACCCGGGAGCGCGGTCCGCCACGGACGTCCGGCCTCGAGCACCCAGATCCGGTCCCCGGCGTTGGCGAGGTCGACCGTACGAAGCGCCACGGCCTTGAGCCGATCGAGCGTGCGCTGCTCGCCCTCGACGTAGCCGCTGCTCATCGAGTTGTCGAGGACGATCGCGAGGGCCGTGGGTGGATGGTCTCCTCCACGTCCCCTGAAGAAGAGGCCGGCCCCGGCGCCGACGAGCGTCAGCACGATCGCGACCCGCAGGAGCAGGAGCAGCAGCTGCCTGGAGCGGATCCGACGTGCGTGCTCCCGCTCCGTACGCGCCAGGTAGCGAAGCGCCGGAAAAGAGATCCTCTGCGCCTCGTGCCGATGGAACAGGTGCAGGAAGATGGGTACGCCAACCGCGAGCGCCGCAACCAGAAACAGCGGGCTTATCGCGCCCACGCGGGTCCCTCCCGGGGCCAGGTCACCCGAGCCGCTCCCGCTTGCGCAGGTACGCGCGTAGGGCGGCAGAGAGGGGCTGGGCGGTGTCGATCACCTCGTAATCGATACCGTGGGGTCGCAGCGTGCGCTCCCACTCCGCCAGAGCGGCGCCGACCGCGTCGCGGTAGTCGCGGCGGATATCCGCCACGCTGACGGTCAGCTCGTCCCCGGTCTCGGGGTCGAAGAAGCGGGCCTCGGAGGCCGCCGGCAGCTCCCGCTCCCCGGGGTCGACCAGGTGGAAGACCAGGACCTCGTGGCCGTGGTGTCTGAGGAACCGCAGCGCCGTTCGGGTCTGCTCGGATGCCACCAGCAGGTCCGACAGGAGGATCACGAGGCCGCGCCGCCGCAGACGGAGCGCCAGGTCCCGGAGGGCCGATTCGGCGGCGGTGCCCCCCGCCGGAGTCAGCGGGGCCATGCGCCTTACCAGCTCCGTCCACTGCCTGCGGCCTCCCCGCGTGTGGACTCGCTCCACGATCCTGTCGTGGAACGCGGCCATTCCGACCGAGTCACCCTGTCGCAGCAGCACGAGTGCGATGCATGCCGCCAGATGCTTCGCGTACCAGAGCTTCGTGGGAAGCGTACCCGGGTTCGAGCTCCAACCCATGGACTCGCTGACGTCCAGTAGGAGGTGGGCCCTCAGGTTCGTCTCCTCCTCGAACTGTTTCACATAGTAGCGGTCGGACCGGCCGTACATCCTCCAATCGATGTAGCGTAGATCGTCCCCGGCCTGGTAGGCCCTCAGCTCGGCGAACTCGGCGGAAAAGCCCCGGTGGGGCGAGCGGTGCAGGCCCATGAGAAAGCCCTCCACGACCTCGCGCGCGATCAGCTCGATGCCACCGAGCTGGGAGAGCGTCACAGGGTCGAGGAGGTCGGGCCGATCGGCCGCCGAGGGGGTGCGTCGTTCCTGGGTCACCGGATGAGATCGATCAAACTGGGGAAGCTCTGCACAGGTATGGCACCCCGCGTTGGGAGCGCCACGGCCCGCATCCAAGGCGGTTCGCCGACGGCATAGCCTAAGCTACGTCGAGGCGAACCAACGACGAAGATGGGGCCGTGCCGCCGTAACCCACAACCGCGTAAGAGCACGCTATCCCACGAAGTTGCGGGCGCAGGGGAGTCGCTGGCTGATGCGTTGTCTCTCCTTGTCGCCGTAGCCGGGCTACGACTCCTCGTCGTTCCGCGCGTGGGCCTCGCGAGCCCCCTGCGCGCGGCCGCACCCCATTGCGTGGACAGGCTCCCAGGGGTGGTGGCCGCGCGGCTCAACCGCACGAGCCGGTGCGCGAACCGGCGGTCGCGGGCGCAGAGGGGTGTGTCCCAACGACGGCGGTGGGATGTCCACCCCATGGGACGGACGTCGAGGCGAGACCCTCTTGCGAAAGGGCTCCGGGGCTGGCATGGGTCCTGCTCGATCCGTCGGTAGCATCCCCGCGATGGAGCGCCCATGCGTACCGTTCTTCCCTGGACCCTGATCGCGCTGTCGGCTTTCGGCGTGCCGCGCGCATCCGGCCAGGAATACGCCCAGGGGGAGTCGCTGGAGGCCCGCGTCTGGCTGGACCGCGGCGAAGAGCCCCTGGTCCAGCGCGGAGATCGGGTGCGGCTCTACTATCGGACCTCGGCCGACGCCTACGTCACGATCTTCCACGTCGACACGGACGGGTCGGTTCGGCTTCTCTTTCCCCGCTCCCCGGACGACGACGATCTCGTGCGCGGTGGGCGAGACTACCGGCTGCTCTTCCCGACCTCGCCATACTGGTACGTCGACGAGGACCCCGGTCAGGGCTACTTCTTCATCCTGGCGTCGCCCGAGCCGTTCGACTACAGCCCGTTCGCGTACTCGCGCTACGACCGCAGCTGGGACCTGGGGGGCGTCGGCCGCACCGTATATCAGGACCCCTACGTGGCGATGGACGACTACGTGGCGAGCCTGCTCCCGGGATGGGAGGACATCCCGTACGCGCTCGACTTCGTGTCCTACGACGTGGGTGAGTCCCACGACTACCCACGGTTCCTCTGCTACGATTGCCACGGCTTCCAGAGCTATGCGACCTGGAACCCCTATACCTACGCGTGCTCGAGCTTCCGGGTGGTGGTCTGGGATGACCCGTACTTCTACCCGCGTTACCGCTACCGGGGCACCCGCGTGGTGTACGCCACGCCCAGACGCGCCGTGCCGCGCTTCGAGTTCACGCGGCGGGGGCCGGGGGAAGGGTGGTCCACCGTCTGGAGGACGCGCCAGCCCCCGGTGAGGCGGGTGGAGTACGTCGAGCCCTCCGTCGTCCGGCCCCCGGGAGGGGATATCGTACCCCCGCGTCGTCGGGTCGTCCCCAGCGATGCGGTGAGGTCCGGGGGGCGCGAGTCGACAGGAACGAGCCGCACGGTGGGCCCCGGGACGACGCGCACGGGGTCGCGACCCGGGACGACGCCTGGGAGCGTCGCCCGCCCCTCGTCCGGAGGCTCCCGCGTGATCCGAGCCCCCACGCCGGGGCGGGGCACCGTGGTAGCTCCCTCGCGCGAGCGCCCCATGTTGGAGCGCAGGCCCCCGTCGGCCTCGCGCTCCACGCGCCCGTCGGGGTCCGTCGCTCCGACCCGGGGTTCCAGCGCCCGTCCGTCGTCCGGGGGGGTGCCGGGAGCGGGTACTCGGGTGGTCCGGCCGCCCGTTCGCGGAGGGAACACGGGGGCGAGCCGGTCTCCGGCACGGCCTTCGGCGCGGCCGACCGCGGGGTCGCGGCCGCCCACATCGGGGGCCCGCCCCGCGGCGCGCCCACCCGCGCGGAAGCCCTCCGGCTCCCCGGCGCGCCCGGCCCGACCGAAGCCGAAGGGCAAGTCGGGCGGCAGCTGACGATCGGACAGGGGACGTGAGCTAGGAGCGCGGGGCCGCCAGGCGATCCCCGCAAAGAAGGACCGGGGTTCTGGAGAGCGCTCGGTGTACGCCAGGCCGATGCGAGCCGTTAACTTTCCCGGCCTGCGTCCGCCCCGCGCCACGCGGTGCGTCGCCGCGACCGGAGCTTCCCCGAACCCGCCGCGTGTCCGTGCGTCTCGACCAGATCCGCAATTTCTGCATCGTCGCTCACATCGACCACGGCAAGTCGACGTTGGCCGATCGTCTGCTGGAGCGCACGGCCACGCTCGACAAGCGTCAGATGCGCGAGCAGGTGCTCGACGACAACGAGCTGGAGCGTGAGCGGGGTATCACGATCAAGCTCCACGCCGTCCGCATGGCCTATCGGTCCGTCGACGGCCGGGACTACGAGCTCAACCTCATCGACACCCCGGGGCACGTGGACTTCACGTACGAGGTGTCCCGCTCGCTGGCGGCCTGCGAGGGGGCGATCCTCGTGGTGGACGCGACCCAGGGGGTGCAGGCTCAGACCCTCTCGAACCTGTTCCTGGCACTGGACGCCGGTCTCGAGATCATTCCGGTCCTGAACAAGATCGACCTGCCCGGCGCGGAGCCCGAGCGGCGCCGGGACGAGGTGGCGGATCTTCTGGGCGTCGAGCCCGGATCTGTTCTCCTCGCCAGCGCGAAGGAGGGCATCGGCGTCGACGAGGTCCTCGAGGCCGTGGTCGCGCGGGTGCCGCCGCCCAGCGGCGACCCGGAAGCGCCCCTGCGCGCCCTGATCTTCGACTCGTACTACGACAAGTACCTCGGGGCTGTCCCCTCGGTTCGCGTGGTCGACGGAGCGATCAGGCCCGGCATGCAGATCACCTTCGGCAACGTGGATCGGCGCTATGAGGTGACCGAGGTGGGGTACCTGCGACTCGGCCGCAAGCCGCAGCCCCAGCTCACCCCGGGCGAGGTCGGGTACGTCGTGGCCGCCATCAAGGAGGTGACGGACACCCGCGTGGGGGACACCATCCTCGACGCAGACCGCCGCGCGTCGGAGCTTCTGCCCGGCTATCAGGAAGCGCGACCCATGGTATTCGCGGGGCTCTACCCCACCGCCTCCGACGACTACGAGGACCTGCGCGACGCTCTGGAGCGGCTCAAGCTCAACGATGCGAGCCTGCACTACGAGCCGGAGACCTCGGTGGCTCTCGGCTTCGGATTCCGCTGTGGGTTCCTGGGGCTCCTGCACATGGAGATCGTCCAGGAGCGGCTCGAGCGGGAGTTTGGCGTAGACCTCATCACCACGGTCCCGAACGTGGAGTACCACGTACGGCTCACGAACGGGGAGGAGAGTCGAATCGAAAGCCCCACGGCGATGCCCGACGCCGGCCGCATCGATTCGATCTCCGAGCCCGTGGTGAAGGCCCATATCGTGTGTCCGTCAGAGTATATCGGGAACGTGCAGAAGCTCTGTTATGACCGGCGTGGCGTGTACCGAGGGATGGCCTATCTGGACCCGCAGAGGGTCGAGATGAACTTCGAGCTTCCGCTCTCGGAGATCGTTCTGGACTTCTACGATCGTCTGAAGAGTGGAACCCGCGGTTATGCCGCGCTCGACTACGAGTTCCTCGAATATCGCGAAGATGCGCTCGTGAAGCTCGACATCCTCGTGAACGGTGATCCGGTCGACGCCTTCAGCGTCGTCATCCACGAAGACAAGGCCTTCGTCTATGGACGGGATCTGGTTCGAAAGCTCAAGGACCTCATTCCCCGTCAGCAGTACGAGGTGGCTCTGCAAGCCGCCATCGGCAACAACATCATCGCCCGCACGAACGTGAAGGCGCTCCGGAAGAACGTGACGGCGAAGTGCTACGGAGGCGACATCACCCGGAAGCGGAAGCTCCTCGAGAAGCAGAAGGAGGGGAAGCGCCGCATGAAGCAGGTGGGCTCTGTGGAGATCCCCCAGGAAGCGTTCCTGGCGGTACTGGATCTGTCCGGCGAATGAGGCAGGGGGCCGCAGCGGACACGAGGCGTCACGTCGTCCGCGCGCCCAACCACCTCGGCGACGTCGTGATGGCGCTGCCGGCGCTGCGTGCGGCGCAGGTGGACGTGGTGGTCCGGGGGTGGCTGGCGCCGCTGCTGGAGATGGCGGCGCTGGGTGTCCAGGTGATCCCGTTGGATCGAGGCTGGGTCGGGTGGGGGGCGGCCGTGCGCCGCCTGCGCCGAGAGGGCTACGAGCGGGGCACCCTGCTCACGCCGTCCTTCAGCGCGGCTTGGCTCTTCCGCTGGGGCGGGGTCGGACGCCTTCGCGGCACGGCCACCGACGGTCGATCCTGGCTCCTCACCGAGCGCGTCGGGCGAGGGGTGCTTGGCGGACTCCATCGGGTGAACCAGTACCGTCTCCTCCTGGACCAGGAGCTCGATCCAGAGCCGTCGCTCCCCCACCTGACCCCGCCAGAGGCCGTCGTCGCCTCCTGGCGTGCGCGCGTCGGTGCCTCCGGCGCTCCCCTCGTCGGACTTTTTCCCGGCTCCAACGCCCGGGCGCGGCGCTGGCCGACCGATCGCTTCGGGGCCGTCGGGCGTGCCTTGGTGAGGCATGGCGCCCGTGTCGTCGTGATCGGCGGCCCGGTGGAGCGGCCGTTGACGGCCGCGGTGGCCGCGGCTGTGCCGGGGGCGGTGGACGCCGGTGGCGCAACGGATCTGGTCGGGCTGGCGGCGCTGCTCTCGATGTGCGATCTCCTTGTGACGAACGATTCGGGCCCCATGCACGTTGCGGGAGCTGTCGGCACGCCGACCGTCACCCTGTGGGGTCCCTCCGACCCGGCGGAAGTCGGTCCACCCGGCCCGCGGCACGTCCGCGTGGACGGGGGCCCGCTTCCATGCCGGCCTTGTTTCAAGAACACGTGTCCCCGATCGGGCCCGGGGACCCGGATCGCCGAGGCCCACGAGGAATGCATGCGTCTGATCACGATCGAGCGGGTCTCGGAGGCGGCCACCCGGTGCCTCGAGGGGATGAGCCCATGAGCTCGTGGGTCGTGGGCGTGGACATCGGGGGGACGAACGTCGTGGTGGGGCTGATCCCCACCGCGGGGGGTCACCCCGTATCGATTCGTAACCGGGCGACCGCCTCGTTGGGAAGCCAGGACGAGGTGGTCGGGCATGTGGGGCGCATGATCGAGGAGGTGATCGAGCAGGGCGTCGCCAATGGGGGGGGTAGCCGCGCGGACGTGGTCGGGATCGGCATCGGCACCCCGGGTCCTCTCGACCTCGATCGAGGCGTGGTGCTGGACGCCTTCAACCTTGGGTGGAGGGACTTCCCGCTTCGGGACCGCCTCGCGGAGGCGACCGGCCTCGCCACCTCCCTGGACAACGACGCGAACTGTGCGACCTGGGGCGAATACTGGCTTGGCGCCGGCCGGGGTGCACGTACGCTGGTCGGAGTGACCCTGGGCACCGGGATCGGTGGCGGCGTCATTCTGGACGGGCGCCTCGTCCACGGGGCATCCGCCAGTGCAGGCGAGGTCGGGCACATGACCATCGACTTCACGGGCCGTCGCTGCAAGTGCGGCAACTACGGGTGCCTCGAGGCCTACGCCTCGGGCCCGAACATTGCAGCCCGGGCGCGTGAGGGGGTGGAGGCCGGCGCAGAGTCGATTCTGCTCGAGCTCGCCGGGGGGGAACTGGAGCGCATCACTGCCGTCACGGTCTACGAGGCTCTGCTACAGGGTGACACGTACGCCCTCGAGGTGATGACCGAGACGGCCAAGATCCTGGGGGCAGGGGTCGCGAATCTGGTGAACGTGCTCAATCCGGATGTTGTGGTGATCGTCGGAGGCGTGACCCGCGCGGGCGAGCACCTGTTCGCCCCACTTCGCTCGGAGGTGAGGCGTCGGGCCTTCCGAACCGCCGAGCGCGTGTGCCGGATCGTGCCCGGGGACCTCCCGGAGACGGCCGGCGTCATCGGGGCGGCCGGTTTGTTCCTGAGTCACCAGCGGTGAGATCCCGACAGCCAGCCGACTGGATGTCCCCTTCCGGGGCTGCCGGAGGCGGGGGCAGGACCCTGGGCGCCCTGGGCACCCTCGTCTGGGACCGGATCGTCGAGCGCGACCGGAGAGCGGGGCCCGTGGAGGAGTGGGGTGGGATGGCGTACGCCCTGTCTGCGCTCCGTGCGGCTCTCCCGGACGATTGGAAGGTGCTCCCCATCGTCAAGGTGGGGCGGGACCTGGCCGAGGAGGCGTTCCGGTTCCTTCGCGAGATCCCGGGCACCGACGTGTCCGCGGTGGTCGTGGTCCCCGAGCCGAACAATCGGGTGGAGCTCCGATACACGAGCGCCGAACGCCGCACGGAGCGCATGAGTGGAGGGGTCCCGCCCTGGATCTGGCCCGAGCTGGCACCGCTGGTCGACCTTTGCGACGCGCTCTACGTCAACTTCATCTCGGGCTTCGAGATGGAGCTCCCCACGGCGAGAGCGCTGCGTGCCGGATACGGCGGTCCATCCTACGCGGACCTGCATTCGCTGTTCCTGGGGATCACAGGGGTCGGCGAGCGGGTCCCCCGCGAGCTGCTCGACTGGCGCGACTGGCTGCGCTGTTTCGACGCCGTCCAGATGAACGAGGATGAGTTCGAGCTGCTGGGCCTGGCCTCGGGCGATCCCTGGCGCCTCGCCGCGGACGCGCTCGGACCCGAGCTGAGGCTCATGACCGTGACCCTCGGGCCCCGCGGAGCGGCGTATGTCGCTCAGGCCGACCTGGCGCCGGACCCCCTCACCTGGCGCGGCCGGCGTGGGGTCGAGCCGGCGCTTCGGGCGCGCTCGGCCCGCGTGCCTCTCGATGGGCTCGCACGGGAGGGCGATCCCACCGGGTGCGGGGATGTCTGGGGTGCGACGTTCTTCGCGCGCATCCTGGCCGGCGACGGCCTCGAGGCAGCGATGCAGGAGGCGAATCGCCTCGCGTCGCGCAACGTCACCCATCGCGGTGCGCGGGGGCTCTTCCGACACCTCACCGGGCGCCTGTCCCACGTGGAGGAGTAAGGTGCAGGTCATTCCCGTTCCCGGATCGCTGGACGCCCAGACCGTCGACGCGCTCCTGGACCTGGTGCCGCCGGAAGGTACCGCCGGCCGAATCCTCTTCGACGCGCGGCACGTTCGCTGGGTCGACCCGAACGGGATGGTGGGGCTCGTGGTCGCAGGGACTGTGGCCCGTGATCGCTCGGACACGCTCCCGCGCCTGGAGTTGCCCGAGAGCGCGGACGTACTGTCCTACCTGGGGCGCATGGCGTTCTTCGATTCGGTCGCGGGCGTGTTCGAGATCGAGCAACGAACGCCCCGCCGCTCCGGCGGCACGTCCGACGTCCTGCTGGAGATCACCCCGGTCCAGGCCAACTCCGACGTGCACGAGGTGGTGGACCGCGTTCAGTCCCGCGCCGGCGCCATCCTGTCGTCCAAGCTCGGTTACCCGGGAACTTCGGTGGTCCAGTTCAGCGTCATCCTCTCCGAGGTGTGCCAGAACATCGTCGAGCACGCGGACGGGCCAGGCTGGGTCGCGGCGCAGGCCTACAACTGGGCGCGCCGCCTCGGGCGCTGGGTGGTGGTCATCGCGGTCATGGACATCGGGCGGGGCTTTCGCGGCTCGCTGGCCGAAGAGCACTCGGCGCGATACGGAGATCGCTGGAGCGACGCCACCGCACTCGAGGCCGCCTTCCTCCACGGACTGACGCGGTTCCCCGACTCGGGGCGTGGCCAAGGCATCCAGCAGATCCGCAGGCAAGTGCAGCGCTGGAACGGAGCGATCACGATCCGGAGCGGGACGGCACGCATCGGCCAGGTTCCGGAGTGGGACGATACGCCCCCCCTCGTGGAGGGGCTGGCACCTTTCCCTGGATCACAGATCAGCATCGTCCTTCCCGCGAAGGAAGGAGGACAGACGTGACCGACCTACCTCTGGATCCGATCGCCATCGACGTCGGCGACCTGCTGCAACGGACCGTGGCGTCTCTCTATTCGCACCTGGTCACGAGGCCCACGGGGCGGGCCGTGCGCATGGCGATCGAGACACAACTCGCCGAGGCCGGCGGGCGTTCCCTGTCTCTGATCGACCTCTCGGAGGTGACGATCCTGGATTTCTCGTGCGCCGACGAGGTGGTGGCGAAGCTCCTGCAGAAGCATCAGGGAGATGCCGGGCTCGAAGCCATCTTCGTGTTCCGTGGCGTGCACGAACCGCATCGCGACCAGATCCAGGTCGTGCTCGAGCGGCAGTCGCTCGCCGTCGTGGCCGAGACCGGGCCGGGACGATTCGAGCTGCTCGGCGCCCGATCGCCGGACGAAGACCTGGCTTGGCGATACCTGGAGGATCAGGGGTTCCTGGGGCGTGACGAGGCCCATGCCCTCTGCGGCGCCTCGGATCCCGTGCGCGCTTTCGAGGCCCTCTCGGAGCGGGGCTTGGCATTCCGGAGTCCCGTGACGGGCCGGTACCACGCACTCAGCCGCCTGGTGGAGCACCTGACCTGACGCGCGACTGGGGGTCGGGTCGCGCCCGGGAGGGCGATTCCCTTAGCTTAGCGCCAAGCGCTCAGAGCTGATCACATCCGGAGCCTCATGTCCGACGATCTGTCGTTCCGCCGCCCCGGTCCCTCGACGGTGGGCGTCCACGGGGCCAGGAGAACGAGGGTGCCTGGCGAGCCGGTCGTGCCGCCGATCGTGCAGAGCTCGACCTTCTTCTGGGGAAAGCCCTCGGACGGCGAGCTGCTGTACAGCCGATACGGAAACAACCCGAACCAGGAGATGCTGGCCCGCAAGCTCGCGGAGCTGGAGGGGACGGATGCCGCGATCGGTCTCGCGAGCGGCATGGCGGCCACCGCGATGACGCTTCTCGCCCTCACCAAGTCCGGCGATCACGTGGTGGCGTCGTCGATGCTATACGGAACGACTCGGGCCCTGCTCCGGGATGAGCTTCCGCGTCGCGGCGTGAGCACCACCTTCGTCGACCCGGATACCGTTCGTGGATGGCGGGCCGCGGTGCGCCCGAACACACGGGTCATCCTGCTCGAGACACCCACGAATCCGGCCGTGCGCATCCTGGACCCGCGCCCGATCGCCGCGCTGGCGAGGGAGCGCGGATTGACCTTCCTTGTTGATGCGACCTTTGCGACCCCCGTCAATCTAAGGCCGGTGGCACTCGGTGTGGATGCGGTCATCCACAGCGCGACCAAGTACCTGGGCGGTCACTCCGACCTCGTGGCCGGCGTCGTGTGCGGGCCGCACGGTCTCATCGAGGAGGTGGGGAGGGTCGCGCGCCTGTATGGTCCCGCGCTCGACCCGCACGCGGCTTGGCTGCTCGATCGCGGGCTGCGCACGCTTTCGGCCCGTGTGCAGCGGCACAATGAGAACGGATTGGTGCTCGCGCGCTGGTTTAGCGATCAGCCGGCGGTACGCCGGGTCATCTACCCGGGTCTCGAGGACCATCCCGACCACGGCTTCGCGAAGGAGCACATGGACGGCTTCGGCGGGATGCTCGCCGTCGTGCTCGAAGGCGGTGGCGTGGCTGCGGACCGTTTCATGCGCTCGCTGGAGCTCGCGATTGCGGCCCCGAGCCTGGGTGGGGTCGAGACTCTCGTGTCCCAGCCGCGCTATACCTCGCATATCGGGATGTCGGCCCGGGAGCTGGCGTCTCAGGGAATCGACGACGGGTTCGTGAGAATCAGCGTAGGGATCGAGGACGTCCGGGACCTCATGGCCGACTTTCAGCAGGCCCTCGAGGTCGCTCGGGGCTGAGTCGCCGGCGGCCGGACCCGAGTTGACCGGGTGCCGGCCGCCGGGCGCCCTGATCCCGGGCTACTTGCCGCCCATGAAAGGGTACCGGTAGTCGGTCGGCGGGACGAAGGTTTCCTTGATCGAACGCGCGCTGATCCAGCGAAGCAGGTTCAGCGCAGAGCCCGCCTTGTCGTTGGTGCCCGACGCCCTGGCCCCCCCGAACGGCTGCTGACCCACGACCGCACCGGTGGGCTTGTCGTTGACGTAGAAGTTCCCCGCTGCATGCCGTAGCGCGTCCATCGCCTCCCGGGTTGCTCGACGATCACGCGCGAACACCGCTCCGGTCAGCGCGTAGGGGGAGGTGGTGTTCACGAGGTCGAGGGTACGACTCCAGTCTGCGTCGTCATAGACGAAGACCGTCACGACGGGCCCGAAGATCTCGTCGCACATGGACTCGTACTTGGGCGTCTTACTCAGGATGATGGTCGGGCGGACGAAGAACCCCACCGAGTCGTCGCACTCGCCACCCGCCAGGATGTCCGCGTCGTCCGACTCCCGCGCCCGATCGATGTACCCCTTGATCTTGTCGAAAGCCGCGCGGTCGATCACGGCGCCCATGAAGTTCGTGAAGTCGGTCGGGTCGCCCATCGTGATGCCCTCCACGACCTCGACCAGGGGGCCCTGGATCTCTGCCCAGAGGCTCTTCGGAACGTAGACCCTGGACGCCGCGCTGCACTTCTGTCCCTGGTACTCGAAGCTCCCGCGCACGATCGCGGTGACCAGCGCATCGGGGTCCGCGCTGGGGTGGGCCACGATGAAGTCCTTGCCCCCGGTCTCTCCGACGATGCGCGGATAGGTACGGTAGTTGGCGATGTTCGCCCCGATGTCGCGCCAGAAGGAGTTGAAGACCCCGGTGGAGCCAGTGAAGTGAACCCCGGCGAAGGACGGGCTCGCGAACACCTCCTTCGTGATCTCCCGCGCCTGCCCGGACACGAGGTTGATCACGCCGTCCGGGACCCCGGCCTCCTGGAAGAGCTTGGCCATGTAGTAGTTCGACAGCATGGCCGAATGCGCGGGCTTCCAGACGACCGTGTTTCCCATCATCGCCGGCGCAGAAGACAGGTTGCCCCCGATCGAGGTGAAGTTGAACGGGGTGATGGCGTAGATGAAGCCTTCCAACGCCCGATACTCGGAGCGATTCCACATGCCGCGATCGGAGACGGGCTGCTCCGCGTAGATGCGCTCGGCAAAGTGGACGTTGAAACGAAGGAAGTCGACCATCTCGCAGGCGGCGTCGATCTCGGCCTGATGGGACGTCTTGCTCTGGCACAGCATCGTGGAGGCATTCAGGATCTGCCTCCAGGGGCCCGCGAGTAGTTCCGCCGCCCGGAGGAAGATGGCCGCGCGATCCTCCCACCGCATGGAGGACCAGTCGTGGTGGGCCTGCGCGGCGGCGTCGATGGCCTTAACCACCTCGTCGGGCCCGGCCCGATGGGCTTTCGCGAGGACCTGACCGTGCTGGTGGGGAACGATCACGTCGAAGGTGTCCCCGGTCTTGATCTCCTGGCCGCCAATCACGAGCGGGATCTCCACCGGGGATGCGGACATCTCCGAAAGGCGCGTCTTCAGCGCCGCGCGCTCGGGCGTGCCCGGCGCGTAGGAAAGGACGGGCTCGTTGATGGGAGGTGGGACCTTCACGTTGCCGCTCATAGTCTTCCGAGTGCGGGTCTTCAGTAGGCCGGCGCCGGGTCGGAACTAAGAAGGGGGCGGGGGAACCCGACGTTCTCCCGCCCCCGCGGCTCCTTCCGGCCAGGATTTTCGAAGGAATCTCACCCCGGGCAGACCCTCACGCAACCGGTCGGAACCGAGCGATCGACGCGCGTACCGAGCACACTGCTGGCCGCTACCGGCCGCCCCGGCCAGAATCGCAGAAAGTCCGCGAACCCGGCCCCCGATCATCCCGCGTAAGCGTCGGATTCCCAAGGACAATCTCGGTTGACCCCCTCTCGGGTGACGGATAGATTTTCCCCCGCATACCCACCGGAGACGGTGGGCCGGGACTGCCCGACACCCGACCCGAAAGGCCCGTGACCCCCCGAGAGAAGATCCTCGAGGTGCTCGACTCCATCCGACCCGCCATTCAGGCGGACGGGGGCGACGTCGAGCTTCTCTCCTACCGTGAGGAGGAGGGGCGCGTCGAGGTACGGCTGCTCGGCGCGTGTGAGTGCTGCCCGATCTCGATGATGACGCTTAAGGAGGGGATCGAGCGTCGCCTGAAGAGCACCGTTCCCGGTGTCCTGGAGGTCACGGCGGTCTGAGGCCGCCGACAGGCCTCACTTCCCACGGTCGCCGACCTGTCGCGAGCGCGGCGGCCGTCATCTCAGAAAGCATGAACAGAGAAGAGGTTCGACGCTCGGTCATGGCCGCGCTGGCGCGGATCCGTCCTGCGGACGGGGGCCAGGACGTGGTCACGAGCGGTCACGTCCAGAATCTGGAGGCGTTCGAGGACGGCACCGTCCGCTTCCAGTTCACGCTCCGCGCGGGAGACCCCGGCGACCTGGTCAAGCAGGTGCGGGCCGCGGCCGAGGGAGCCACGGGAGTGACCTCCGTGAAGATGAACGTGCAGCTTCCGCAGATGGGGCCCCCGAGCGCGCGAGGCGGTGGCCTGAAGCCGGGCTCGGTTCCCGCTCCCACGCCCAAGCCGGATATCCTCGCGGACGTGCGCCACGTCGTGGCGGTGAGCTCGGGGAAGGGTGGCGTGGGGAAGTCGATGGTGGCGGCGAACCTCGCGGCGGCGTTCCGCACTCGTGGCTGGCGCGTCGGGCTGCTGGATGCCGACATCTACGGGCCGAACATCCCGATCATGTTCGGAGAGGACCGAAGGCCGCGGGTCACGGGGGAGCGGGGCAAGGAGATGATCGAGCCCCTCGAGGCCCACGGGGTTCAACTGATGAGCCTCGGCTTTCTCTTGGACAAGGAGCAGCCGGCCATCATGCGAGGCCCACTCATCACCGGCATCCTCAAGCAGTTCCTGGAGCAGGTCGCATGGGGCGACCTGGACCTGCTGGTGGTGGACATGCCGCCCGGAACGGGCGACGCCCAACTATCGTTGGTTCAGACCATCGACGTGGACGGTGTCGTGATGGTGACCACGCCCCAGGACGTCGCTACCGGGGACGTGCGTCGTGCCGTGAAGATGTTCGAGCGGGTGAACACGCGGGTGCTCGGAGTCGTCGAGAACATGAGCGGGCTGTCCTGCCCGCACTGCGGTGAGGTCGTCGACGTGTTCGGTGCCGGAGGTGGGGAGCGGCTCGCCAACGAGATGAAGCTACCCTTCTTGGGCCGAGTCCCGCTCGATCCTGCCGTGCGGAGTGCGGGCGACGAGGGCAGCCCGACGGTGCTGGCGGCTCCGGAGTCGGCTGCCGGCGCCGCGCTGTCTGCGGTCGCCGCTGCCGTGGAAGCCAACCTGGGGGCGCTGGTGCCCTAGGGAAGCCCCCTGGCTACCCTCACTCGCCCTCGAGCCACTTCCGGTCGGCCGCGGACAGCGAGTCCGAGCCGCGGACCTTCTGGAAGACCTTCACCACGACCCACCCGACGAGCAGGATCGGGGCGACCTTGAAGAGCAGGAAGGTCGCGAGCCCGAAGGTCAGCGAGAACACCGTTCCCACGATCGAGAGGACGATTCCGGCCACGATCAGGGTCAGGAGTCCGACTGCGAAGAACGTCAGGAGCGTGCCGATCATGGTTGCCTCCCAGGAGCGCGGCCGGATTCAGCGAACCCACACGACGCGCACGCTGCCGAATGCAGCGTCCAGGTCCACGGTCACCTGGTGCTGCGCCGTATCCCAGTCGAGAGAGTAGTACGCATCACCTCGCTTCACCAACCCCTCCGAATCCAGAGAGCTCAGGAAGCTCTTCTTCGTCAGCCTCACGCCCAGCCCTTCCGGGAAGCGGAGCTCCAGCGAGCCCAGGCCCATGTTCACCGCCACCGCGGCGTCCTGCTGCCAGTCCCCGTTGAACCAGAGCGTCACCTCGCCGACGCCGGCGTCCACCTCGATGTTCCGGGCGTTCAGGTTCCCCAGGTGACGGGCCGTGAAGTCGGCCGCGCCGACCTCGAAGCTCGCCCTCCGCATCGACGCGGCGTTGGGCTCCGAGACGTTCACCACGGACTCGGACGCACCGGTGCTCAGCTCCAGGGACGTCAGGGCCAAGCCTCCGAGGTCGAGATCTGCGCGCACGGCACCGAACTTGAGGTCCAGGTCCATCTCGACGTTGCGGGCCAACTCGATCTCCAGCTCGCCATTCGAGCGGTTCTTCCCCAGCCGGATTCCCTCTCCGCCCCCCTCGACGCCGAGACGGAGCCTTCGTCCGTCGAACTCGGAAACCGGCTCGAAAGCGTCCTCGTCGTAGCGAAGCTGCATCTTGTACAGGAGCCCCGGTTCCGCGGGGCCGACCGTGAAGCGGCCCGCCCCATAACGGATCTGGACGTCGAGCTGCTTCTCCCCCGAGGCCTGGCGCGACATCGAGACGGTCCGCCAGCTCTGGGCTCCGAGGTTCGCAGGAGCCCAGGCCCCGATCCACAGCAACGGGAGCAACCGTGCGAGCCTCATCGGGGCTCCCCCCCCGCCTCGTCGTCGGCCTCGGATGCGACGTCCTCCCCCTCCACCTCCACCTCGACGTCCATGGCCCGGCTCCAGGCTTCGTCGAAATCGGGAACTCCGTACTCCCGCCTCCGCCCCGCGCGGGTCAGGAGAACGGCTCCGAACCCGATCTCCGCCGCCACGATGGTGAGCATCACCCCTGCGAAGGCCAGCAGGCCGCGGAGGAATCCGAAGAACGGTACCATCGAGAGCAGGTTGGCCGCGATGAAGAACGCAGCCAGGCCCAGGAGACCACCGAACACGGTGTAGACCGGGTTCGAAGGCACGATCCAATCCGTGTAGCGATATCCACTACCCGCCAGCCATTCGCCCACGTTGCGGGCGACCGCCAGGTAACCGAGGAGCGCCGCCGCCAGCGCGGCAAGCGGGAAGAGCGGAAGCCACGCGATCATGACCGGGATGCCCACGATCGAGACCGCGAGCGCGACCGCTCCCAGCACCCATACCGGGACGAGGAGGAACGAGCCCGCCACGCCGACCATCGCGGCCCGACCGGGCGCTCGGCGCGCGGTGTCGGCGACCGCCTCGAGGTTCGGACCGGCGAACGCCACCACGCCCAGGCCGATCAGGCCGAGAAGCAGGACCCCGACGAGGTTCGACATCACGCCGCCGACGGCCTGCGCCACCGCGCCGAATACGTGGAATCCGCTTCTCTGGTCACGACCCCGAACCGCGTCACGCAATTCCCGGCGGAGCTCGTCCCGCAGTTCGTTGCGGATCTCGTCGCGGACCTCCGCCCGCACGTCGCGGTCCAGCTCGCCCCGCCGGTTCAGGACGTCGACCACCTCGCCATCGACGCGCCCGTCGTTCCGGACGAGCTCGGCCTCGGCAAGGCGCACGTCACCTCGGATCCGGCTTCCCGGGAGGAGCTCCAGAGAGCCACCGACGACCACCACGTCACCGTCGACGGAGCCCTCGATCGTCGCATCGCCCTGGATCACGACCAGCGTGGTCGGCACCCGCTCGTCGGCGCCGAGATGGACATCGCGTCCGACCTCGATGCGCACGTTCTCGTCCAGCCCTTCGAGCGCGCCCTGCAGCAGGTCGAGCCTCCCGGCCTGCCCGATCAGGGCGCGCACCAGCGCCGCCCCCTCGACCTCTCCCACCGACGCCGCGGGCTCGGAAGCGCCGGACAGGGCCTGTTCGAGCGATGTGTCGATTCGATCGGCCTCGGACGCCAGATCGGACGCCAGCCCCTGGGGCGGCTGCCAATCCCTGAGCGCCTCCGCCAGGGGCCCGTCTTCGAGCGAAACCGCCTCCCCCAGGAGCGACCTCCACGCGGCGTCCAGTTCGTCACCGGGCTCGAAGGCTCCCGACTCGGAACCGTTGATGTAGACCACGCGGTCCCGCAACGAGATCTCCAGCGGTGGGCCGGCGTCGAACTCCAATCGGAGCGTCGCCTCGGCCCGTCCGACCGAGACCTCCTTCGACAGGACCGCTCGCTCCTGTGCCCGCACGACGGCGGGGAGCGCGAGCAACGCGAGGGTCAGGGCGACCCTTGGGTCAGGAAATCGACGCATGCGCATACCGGCCATCCGTGGGCTGGGTCAAGACGAGATTGCGGTACAGGATCCAAGCCGCCGAGAGCGTCCCGACGGACAACAGGGCGAACGCGGTCACCAGCAGGGCCGGTGAGGCCATCAGGGAGCCGATGAACGAGTAGACTTCGAAGAGGCCGGTGCTCTCCACCGCGGCGGACGCGATCGACCGCCAGAGCGCCCCTGCCAACTCGGCGGTCTTCCACCAGGCGAACGAGGCCAGGGCACCGGCAGTGAGCGTGGGGTGCGTGACCAGGGTCCACAGCACCAGGCCGAGCGTCGCGACGGGAGTGACCGCGATCCCCGACAACGCGGCCCACGCCTGGCGCGTGTGGGGGACCAATCGGCCCAACACCTCGAGGGCGCGCCTCCATTCGGGGGCCGCGCGGGTCACGGTGGGGGCCCGGACCCGGACGTGGGCCATGACGCGGTCGCTGAACCCTTCGGCAGGTGCGAAGCGACCGACTCCGTCGAGACGGAAGACCAGGGAACGCCACGCCTCCGTGTTCGAGGAGCAGCTCGCGCACGTCTCGAGATGGGCCTGGACGCGCGCCGCGTGCCGCGGAGAGAGCAGTCCCTCGACGAAGTCCTGAAGGCGGTCGTCGCCCGGGTGTCGTGGCACGCGCACCGGGACGAAAGCCGCCAGGGCCGCGCGGGCCCGGGCCGCCAACGGGCGGCGCTGCTGGTCCTCGATCCCCTCGATGACCCGTTCGGCGAAGCCGGCGGACGGGGCCAGGACGGCCAGGTCCTCGAGCTCCTCGAAGAGGGCACGCCAGGCCGTCAACTCGGCGGCGCAGCGCGCACAGCCGAGCACGTGCTGCTCGACGCGGAGCCGCCCCTCGGGGGGCAGCTGACCGTCGAGAAGCGCCTGAAGTCGCTCGGCGCTCGGATGCTCATGTGGCTGCTTGGTCACGCCTCTGCTCCTACTCGGTTCCACCGTCCGTCCCTACGCACGGCGCTCGATCCGGGTTTCACGAAAAGTGGCTCCGATCCCGCCCTTGGGCGCGCGCCCGGAGACGCAAGCGGGAGAACGGGTTTCGGTATTCATGCCGTAAGGTGCGCCAGCCTGCTCTTGAGCTCGTTCCGCGCCCGGTGCAGGTAGGTCTTCACGGTTCCGAGCGGCAGGCCCATGATGTCGGCGATCTCCTCGTACGCGTACCCTTCCACGTGACGCAGGAGGATGACGGTCCGGTACTCCTCGCGTAGCTCACCGATCGCGCTCTCGATCTGGTCGCCGAGCTCGCGGTGCTCGATGAGCTCGAGAGGGTCCTCGTCGGCCGACTCGATGACGAGTCGGGTCTGACTGACCTCGTCGGCCGTGGTGGCGTGGGGCGAGCCGTGGATCGAGATCGTGTCCAGCTTGCGCTTGCGAAGGTGGTCGATCGTATGGTTGTTGGCGATCTTGAAGATCCAGTTGCTGAACTTGTAGCTGGTGTTGTAACTGGCGATGGCGTTGAATGCACGGATGAACGCCTCCTGGGCAAGATCCTCGGCGAGCGTCCGATCCCGGACCATCCGGTAGATCAGCGAAAACACGGGACGCTCGTAACGCCTCAGGAGCTCACGGAACGCACCCTCACGGCCCTTGGCCGCGGCTGCGGCGAGCTCCCGGTCGTCAAGCGTCGCGTAGTCCAGGGAGGGCAGCGGGGTCGCGTCCGGACGAGGTTGCGTCAGCCACCCGGGGGTGGCGCGAAGCAGGGAAGATGTGTCGGCGAGCATCGGCGCGCCTTACGCGGCCGTGGCACGCGGGGTTTCGCGGTTGGCGTTGAGCCCTCCGAATCCTTCCCGTAACTTTCGGCCCCTCTTCGACCTGGGGCCTCACGAATCTTACCGTACCGATCCGCGACTGTCATGGCGTCCCCGCAGGTCAAGCCCGATCCAGCCGCGCCCCTCTCCGGGCGCGAGCGCGAGCGCCAGGTCCAGCGGATCTTCTCGGAGATCGCGCCGCGGTACGACCTGCTCAACCACGTCCTCTCCATGAACGTGGACCGCCGCTGGCGGCGGCGCGCGGTCGACCGCCTCGCCTGGGAGCGGACCCCCGACGGCACGTTCCTCGACGCGTGCTCGGGCACGTTCGATCTCGCCCTCGAGCTCGCGGGGCGGCCGAGCTTCCGTGGCCGGGTGGTGGCGGCCGACTTCGCGGAGGCGATGTTGATGACGGGCGCGGCGAAGCTGGCGGGGCGGCCTGTCCGCCCGGTCTGCGGGGACACGCTTCGCCTTCCTTTCGCGGACGGGACGTTCCACGGTGCCACCGTGGGGTTCGGCGTGCGGAATCTGGCGGCGTTGGCGCAGGGGCTCCAGGAGTTCCGACGCGTGCTTCGCCCCGGGGCCCGGCTGGTCATCCTGGAGTTCACCACACCCCCGAATCCGCTCGTGCGGGCGGGGTATCACTTCTACTTCCACCGGGTGCTCCCGGTCGTGGGCCGCGTGGTTTCAGGGCACCCGTGGGCCTACACCTATCTGCCGCAGTCCGTGAGGGAATTCCCGGGACCGCAGGCCCTGGAGGCGCTCATGGCGTCGACCGGCTTCGTCGAGACCGGCCATCACCTGCTCACCCTCGGAATCGCCGCGGTCCACTGGGGGGTGAAGGCCTAGCGGCTGCCTTCACCCCCGGGGGTGTCAGGCGCCGTCGAAGAGCGGCGTGCTGATGTACCGTTCGGCGAACGAAGGGAGCACGACCACCATGGTCTTCCCCTCCATGTCGGGGCGGGCAGCCACCTGGTAGCCGGCCACCATCGCGGCTCCGGATGAGATCCCGCACGGCAGGCCCTCCATGTGCGCGGCCAGCTTGGCCATCGCGAACGCGGCGTCGTTGGAGACGGTGATCACCTCGTCGATGAGGTCGGTGTCGAGGATCTCCGGAACGAACCCTGCGCCGATGCCCTGGATCATGTTGCCCGGTCCGGGCTCGCCGCCGGAGAGAACCGGGCTGAGGTCGGGCTCCACCGCCACCATGCGCACGGAGGGCTTCCGTGCCTTCAACACGGAGCCGACTCCGGTCAAGGTCCCGCCGGTCCCGACGCCGGAGATGACGACGTCCACGGCACCGGCCGTGTCGTTCCAGATCTCCTCCGCCGTGGTCCGACGGTGGATCTCCGGGTTCGCCGGGTTCACGAACTGGCCGGCTGCAACGGCGCCGGGAACCGTGCGCAGCAGCTCGTCGGCTTTGTCGAAGGCGCCCTTGATACCCTGTTCCTTGGGGGTGAGGTGCAGCTCGGCGCCCAGGTGCCGGAGCATTTTCACCCGCTCCTGGGACATGGTTTCGGGCATGGTGAGGACGCAGCGGTAGCCGCGCGCCGCGCACACCATGGCCAGTCCGATGCCCGTATTGCCCGAGGTCGGCTCGACGATCACCGAGTCCTTGGTGATCCGGCCATCCCGCTCCCCCGCCTCGATCATCGCCACCGCGATTCGATCCTTCACACTCGCCGCGGGGTTGAAGAACTCCAGCTTGAGCAGCACGTCCGCCTTCGCTCCTTGGTGAGCGGACAGGCGCGGAACGCGAACCAATGGCGTGTCACCGATCGTGTCGAGGATGCTGTCGTACACGCGTCCACGGCCTGCAGTGAACCTGTCGGGCATTTACGCATCTCCTGTGATGGGGCCTTTACCCCTCGGAAACCGGGAATCGTCGGGAGAAGGCTCACGGCTTGGAGGCTCCGGCCACCTCGAGCACCGTGACGTGCCCGAGCGAGCCGAGAGCCTCGAGGTCGATGCGCTCGGGGTCTCCGACCACGAGGATCGTCATCTCCCCGGGCCTGAGGTTCCGAGCGAAGACCGAGCGCACCGAGGCGGGTGTCACCCGCTGCACGCCCTGGAGATACCGCTCCAACCAGTCGCGGGGCAAATCCTGCGCGAGGTAGAACATCCGTCGGGACACGATCTGGGCGGGCGTCTCGAAATTGAAGACGAAGCCGTTGACCACCTGGTCCACGGCCGTGCGGACCTCCTCGTCGGTGGGCGCCGAGTCCCTCATGTCCTGCATGATGTCCAGGATCAGGCGGAGCGCCGGGACCGTGTTCTCCGGTCTCGTGCGCGTCACGGCGCCCACGATGCCGTCGTAGCGGCGAGGGGTCGTCCACAGCGACGCCGCCGAATACGCGTACCCCTCCTCGGTGCGCACGCGGGACAGGATCCTCGAGCTGAACCCCCCCGCCCCGAGAATCGCGTTTCCGATCTGCACGGAGAAGTACGCCACGTCCTCGCCCAGGCGGACGGAGGTGGGGTGCGCCATGACCAGGACCGACTGGTCCAGGGCCCTTGGGATGAGGAAGACTCCCGGCTCCCGGCGGATGTCCGGAATCGGCGACGGGAGAAGGGGATCGCCACAGGCGGGCCATTCTTCCAGGAGTCGTCGGAGGCGCGGCTCGATGGCGGACCACGGCAGGTCTCCCGTGACCCCGAGCACCAGGTTCCGAGGACACACGATGCGCCGATGGAGCGCATGTAGCCGGTTCGGCCCGACAAGCTCGGGGGCCAGGTCCGCCTCCTCCATCTCCCACCCGATGGGGTGATCTCCGTAGAGCAGACGATTGAACTCGGAGAAGGCGAGGCGCTGGGGGTCGTCCGGGCGTCGACGCACGCTCTCCATCTCACGGCCTCGCCAGACCTCCACCTCGTTCGGGTCGAAGCGCGGCTCGCGCAGCATCGCACCCCAGATCGCGAGTGCCTCGTCGAGATGCTCCGTGAGCGTATTCAGGCTGCTGGAGATCGCCTCGCCACCACCTCCGAAGCTGGTTTGGAGCGCATAGTACTCGAGCACCCGGTCGACCGAGTCCGGAGTCATGGTGGCGGTGCCACCGTAGCGGAGCAGCGCGGGGAGCGCAGTCCCAGCGCCGTAGAAATCGCGCCCGAGCCGCGCGAACCCGCCCTCGAAGCGCGCGAGCACGTTCACGAGAGGAACGGTGGGCTCCCGGAGGAAGAGCACCGGCACGCCGGAGACCTCGTGGACCTCTGGAGAAGGAGGATGGAAGTCGAGCTCGGGCACGGACAGCGCGGCGGCCGCCGACTTCCCGACGGATTGCGCGTCGGCGGCACCGGGGAACGCGAGTGCCGCCGTCGAGAGCACGGCCGCCCGGAAACCCTGGAATCGCCGGCTCATCCCCGCCCCGCGCGCCGGTGCAGGGTGGCGACCGTGCGGTTCTCCTGGACGAGGTACCGGCCCAGCACCGCCCGCACGTTTTCGGCCGTGACCGCCCGCAGCCTGGCCGCCGACCGGAAGGTCTCGCGCCAGTCATCGTGCAACGCCTCGGACTCGGCCAGCTGTACCGCCAGGCCCATGTTGGACTGGAGCCGCCGCACGTTGCCGGCCTCGATCTGATTGCGGACGCGACCCAGCTCCGTCTCGTCGGGGCCCTCGCTCGCGAGCCGGTCGATCTCCTCGTAGACCGCGGCCTCCACCTCGGCGGCGGCGTGGGGAGCCCGCGGGGTCACATCGATCTGGAAGAGCTGGGGGAAACGGTCTCCGGGACCCAGGGACGACACGACGGCCGTGGCGAGGCGATCCTCCAGGATCAACCGACGGTACAGCCGGGACGTCCGCCCGCCCGTGAGCAGCGCCGACGCCATCGCCAGCGCAGGCGCCTCGCCGGACAGGGATGACGGGACGTGCCAACCGATCCGCAGGGCCGGCTCCGCATCCCACACCACCTCGACCCGGCGCTCGCCCCTCTGGGGAGGCTCGACGGCGAGCACCGGCGGGGGCTCCTCGCCACGTGGGATCGGGCTCATGTACCGATCCGCCCAGGCCACGACCTGGTCCGGATCTACATCACCGACGATGGTGACCACCGCGTTGTTCGGCGCATAGAATCGGCGGAAATAGCTCGCCACGTCGCGGCGACTCAGCGTCTCGAGATCCGACATGTACCCCACGACGGGAACACCGTATGGGTGCATCGTGAACGCCACGGCGAGGTGTTGCTCGTAGAGGAGGCCGCCCGGGTTCGTGTCCACGCGCATGCGTCGCTCTTCGGTCACCACGTCTCGTTCGGAGTAGAACTCCCGGAACACCGGCCTCGCCATGCGGTCCGCCTCAAGCACGAACCAGAGCTCGGTACGGTTCGACGGCAGCTCGACGAAGTAGATCGTCGCCTCACTCGTGGTCGTGGCGTTCAGGCCCTGGGCCCCGGCTCGGGTGAGGATCCGGTCGAACTCGTTGGGCACGACGTACTGTCGCGCGGTGTCCTCCAGCGCCGAGATCCTGTCGCGCAGGCGCGCGACCTCGGTCGTGTCACCCCGCGCCCGCGCCGACAACAGGGTGTCGTGGGTCATGTCCGTGCGCTCGAACAGCGGCAGCTCGGCTTCGACATCGGTGGTCCCGATCGACGTGGTCCCCTTGAAGAGCATGTGCTCCAGCAGATGGGCGACCCCCGTGGTACCGAGGTACTCGTGGACGCCGCCCACGGAGTAGCGGACGACGAACGCGACCGTGGGCGCACCAGGGCGGGGGAGCACCATCAGGCGCAGGCCGTTCTCCAGGACCACGCGCCGCACCGGCAGCCGCTCTCCGAGGGTGGGCTCCTGGGCGACGACGGTCGAAGTCGCCATCGAAGCCGCGAGGACGGCGATCAGCGGCGCGAGCCGCAGGCTGCCGAAGCACGTCATCCGAAGGTCACGATTGACAGGACGGGCAATAGAAGGCGGATCGGTTGGAGAAGACCACGCGCCGAATCGAGGTTCCGCAACGCCGGCAGGGCTCGCCTTCGCACCCATAGACATACAGCTTCCGCGCGTACGCTCCCGAGCCTCCTTCGGCGTCGCGATAATCACGGATGGTCGTCCCCCCATGGTCGATGGCCGCTCGCAGCACGGTCCGGAGCGAACGCAGCAGGCCCCTCGCTTCGGCCCGGGTCACCCGGTTCGCCGGTCGCTGGGGATGGATCCCGGCCAGATAGAGGGCCTCCGCCGCGTAGATGTTCCCGACCCCTGCGATACGACGCTGGTCGAGCAGCCATGACCGCACGGGCGTGCGCGACGTGGCGAGCGAGGCATGGAGCCGGGGCGATCGGAGGGAGGGGTCGAGCGGCTCCGGGCCCATGCCGTCGGACCGACGGGCCCATACGTCACCGGGGAGCGCCTCCACCGTGCCGAAGCGCCGGACGTCGTCGAAGACCAGGACGCTCCCGTCCTGGAATCGGACGATCACCGCCGCGTGCCTGGGGCGCCTGGAGCCCTTCGGGGGTCCGGGGAAGGGAAGCAGCCGCCCGGTCATCCCCAGATTCACGGCCACGACCGACCCGTCGTCGAGCACATGGACCACGTTCTTGCCGCGACGCTCGACCGAGGTGATCCGGCGCCCCTTCACGTTCCGGCGGAAGGTGGCCAGGGGCTGGCGCAGGACATCGGGGCGGATGACGCGGGCCGAGGCGATGGTCCTTCCCACCACCGCGCGCCTGAGCCCCCGGACGATGGTCTCGGCTTCGGGAAGCTCCGGCACGGTCGTGCCTGCCTCAGTCCCCGACCCGGACCGCGGTTCCCGCGGACGTCACGATCATGTTCCGCCCCTCCTCTCCCGCTCGCGCCACCCGATGTCCCGCCTGTGGAAGGCCCCCTCGAACGACACGCCCGCAGCCCCGGCGCGGCTCCGCTCTCCGGCGTCCTGGAAGGTCGCGCCCGTGCCCGTGACCGCGAGAACGCGTCCCCCCGAGGTGACCAGCCGGCCGTTCTCGACCCGCGTGCCCGCATGGAAGACGGTGACGTCGGCGCTTTCCAGGCCCGGTTCGAACCGGATCTCCTTGCCCTTCTCGTAGGATCCCGGGTAACCCGCGGAGGCCACCACGGTGCTCACGGCCGCTCCCTGCTTCCAACGGGCCGAGCGTCCGGCCAGGCTCCCCCCCTCGGCCACCGCGCCCAGCAGCTCGAGGAGCGACGACTCCATCAGGGGGAGGACCGCCTGTGTTTCCGGATCGCCGAAGCGACAATTGAACTCGACGACCCTGAGGCCGCCCGACGTGAGCATCAAGCCGGCGTACAGGAGCCCGCGAAACGGCGCACCATCGTCCGAGAGAGCCTTGAGCGTCGGTGCGAAGATCCGGGTGCGGGCCTCTTCGAGGACGGCGGAGGTCGCGATGCCCACGGGGGCATACGCGCCCATGCCGCCGGTATTCGGCCCGGTGTCGCCCTCGCCCACCCGCTTGTGGTCCTGGGAGGGGAGCAGCAGCAGGGCACGGGCTCCGTCGGTGAGCGCGAACAGTGAAAGCTCCTCGCCCTGCATGAACTCTTCGACGACGACCTCCCGGCCTGCCTCGCCGAAGGTCAGGTCGCCGAGCATGGAATCGAGGGCGGCCTCGGCCTCCTCGACGGTGGGGCACACCATCGCTCCCTTGCCCGCAGCGAGGCCCGAGGCCTTGATCACGATGGGTGCGCCGCGCTCCCGCACCCAGGAACGTGCGGCGTCACGGTCTCGGAAGGTCCGGTATTCCGCGGTGGGCACGCCCGCGCCGCGCATCAGGTCCTTCGCATACGCCTTGCTGGCCTCGATGCGCGCGGCCTGTCGGGTGGGTCCGAAGACCGGCAGCCCCTTCGCCTGGAAACGGTCCACGATTCCGGCGGCCAGGGGAGCTTCCGGACCGACCACCGTGAGGTCGATCCGTTGCGACGCCGCCCACCCCGAAAGGGCCTCGATGTCGGTGGGCTCGATCGGCACGCTCCCGCAGTGCGGCGCCATTCCTCCGTTGGGCCGAGTGGCGAAGAACAGGGCCCCCGGGGCGTCCCGGCGGAGCTTCCACAGGAGGGCGTGCTCCCGCCCTCCGTTTCCGACGATCAGAATGCGCATGGGGGCGAAGATAACAGGTTGGCGCTTCCCGTGGTCGCGGTCGGAAGCGCTTGCATTGCAACGCCGCGGGCGCTTCGTCTATCCTACGTGGCACCAGGCTTGCACCCGCTCGAGCCGCGACCCCGCCATCCCTCTCCGGAGATGAACATGCGTCGATTCCTGGCCGCCCTGGCGGTTGCTGCGATCCCCGCGCTCCTGCCGGGCGATGCGTCCGCCCAGACCGAGGTCGGACCCTATCTCGCCTTCCACGACGACCAGGACATCGGTGTGGGAGGCTTCTTCAAGGTCGCGGTGCCGTCCATCGAGCCGGGGCTCTGGTTCGGGGCGGACGTGGGTGCCTTCTTCCCGGACGACTCGCCGGGTGTGGATCGGGAGTACTTCGAGCTGAATCTGGACGCCTTCTGGGACGTTCCGGTCTCCGACGCGTCGTTGTCGCCCTTCGTGATGGCGGGGCTGCGCATAGGCCGCACCACCGCGAAGCTGGATCCGCCCGGGGAGGATCACAGGGACACCAGGCTGGCGATCAACGCGGGCGGGGGCATCGCGTTCGGCGTCGGAGATGTCCGCCCGGTGGCCGGCCTCAAGATCGAGCTCGGAGACGGCTCGGCTTTCGTGCTCTTCGGACGCATCGCCTTCGGCAGGGGGCGCGACTGAGCGGCTTGCGGCGGGCACCGCCTGCATGAAGAAGCGGGCCGGCTCCCCTGTTCGGGGACCGGCCCGCTGGTTTCGGGGTGCCCGACGCGCGTGGAGCTAGGAGCGGCGACCCATGAACTGGTCTCCCATCCGTCGCGCCGCCGCCGTCACGGAGTCGAGGAAGTCCTTCGCGCCTTCGGCGTAGGCCTGGGCGGCCTCGCGCAGATCCTCCCGGTAGGCGGGGTCTGCGTCTCCCTGGCGCGCGTACTCGCCACGGATGATCCGATCGTAATCGCCAGCCTCGATCCACGCGCGCAGCTCGCTGACGCGCAGCACGTAGAACGGGTGTGTCGATCCGATGAGGTTGAGGATCTTGAAGACCTGGTCCGCTACATCCCCGCCCTCGCGGTACTCCTCGGCCTGGACGATGAACTCCTGTAGGCTCGTCTCGTCGGTGTCGCCGCCACCCGCCATCTTGAGCATGGTTCGCATCACGATCTCGGGGTCTTGTACGGCGAGGAGCCCGGCGCGGTCGCAGGACAGCTCGCTCTTACGCGACCATTCGAGGAGGGCCACCAGGACGGCTCGCGCTGCCAGCCCCACGATGGGGAAGCCCATCTGGGCGAGCTGCAGGAGCAGGTACGTCATCGTGCGATAGAGCACGTGGTCGCTCAGGATGTGCCCGAGCTCGTGGCCGATGACGTACGAGAGCTCGTCGTCCTCGAGGAGCTTCACCGTCCCCGAGTTGAGGATGATGAAGGGCTGCTCCATCCCGTAGGCGCCGGCGTTCACGATCGGCGTCTGCGAGATGTACATCGGGTAGTGCGTCTCGCAGTCCAGGGTCTTGAGGACCTCGGTGTAGAGCTCATGGACCCGCGGGAACTGGTTCGCGCTGACCCGGACGGCGTTGGCCTGGAACGCGAGCCGCACGGGCTTCTCCCCGAAGAATCCGAAGAGCTTGCGCAGCACCTCGTCGAAGACCGGGATGCGTCGGAGGGCGGCCAGGGCCGCCTTGTCCGCGGGGTGCTCCCAGGAACGGGGCGCGATATCCGTCAGGATGCGGCGTGCCCGCGCCCGCTCGTCCCCCCGCTCCTCGGTGCGATCCTGCTCGTCGGCCATGTTCTCTTCCTCATCTTTTGGCCCCGCTCCCACACCCGGAGCGGGGCTCGAAACTCGGCTGCTCCCACCTACGGTCCCCTCGGATACGGGGTTTCATACCCCGCGGGTCCTCAACGGTCCAGAACGCGGGCCAGATCCTCGATCAGGTCCGCCTCGTCTTCGATGCCGACGGAGAGGCGGACCAGTCCGGGTGTGAGGCCCATCGCCTCGCGGCGCTCCTCCGGCACCGACGCATGGGTCATGAGAGCCGGCACGCTGATCAGCGACTCCACGCCGCCGAGACTCTCGGCCAGCGCGAACCAGCGGCAATGCTCCGTCAGCGCGCGTGCTCGCTCGATGGTGCCGACGTCGACCGAGACCATGCCGGTGAAACCGTCCATCTGGCGGCACGCCAGCTCGTGCTGGGGGTGCGATGGCAGCCCGGGGTAGAGGACGCGGTCGACCGCCGGATGCGCCTCCAGGAAGCGCGCGACCGCCATGCCGTTGGCGTTGTGCTGGCGCATGCGCACGTGGAGCGTCTTGATCCCCCTGAGCGTGAGGAAGCAGTCCATGGGTCCCGGCACGGCGCCCGTGGACTTGCGCAGGAAGGACAGCTCCTCGGCGAGCTCGAGGTCGCCCACGGCCACGATCCCACCGATCACGTCCGAGTGACCGTTCACGTACTTCGTAGACGAGTGGACCACGAAATCGGCCCCCAGCTCGAGGGGCCGCTGGTTGTACGGAGAGGCGAACGTGTTGTCCACGGAGAGCAGGGCCCCGGCGTCGTGGGCCAGCGCGGCGAGCGCGCCCACGTCGCTGATCCGCATCAGGGGATTGGTCGGTGTCTCGATGTGTATCAGCTGGGTCTCCGGCCGAACAGCCGCCCGCACGGCCTCCACGTCGCTGGCGTCGACGTAGGAGAATCCGATCCCCAGTCGGGCCAGGACCCGGCTGAACATGCGGGTCGTTCCCCCGTACGTGTTCTCCTCGGTGACCACGTGGTCTCCCGCCGACAGTCGCTTGACGATCGCTTCGATCGCGGCCAGCCCGGAGGCGAACGCGACGGCGCCCGCCCCGGATTCCAGGGCCGCCATGTTGGCTTCCAGCGCTTCCCGTGTCGGGTTGGCCGTACGTCCGTAGTCATAGTGACCGTGTGGGTGGCCGACCGCGGGCTGAACGTAGGTCGAAGTCTGGAAGATCGGCGTCATGATGGCGCCGGTGACGGGCTCGGGGGCCACCCCGGCGTGGATCGCTCGCGTGCCGAAGCCGGCAGCGTCGTGGTCGTGTCGACTCATGATCGTCCTGGAGCGCGCGTACGTGGGACCGCCCAAGCTACCGGGCTGGCCTGCGGCCTTCCAGACGGGCCGGCCATGCAGGCCCGGGGGCCGGCGGAATCCCGTGCCGTGCCACCGGGGTTCGTTGACGTCGCCCCGGCGTATCCGGCAAGTTGGATCGCGCCACACTCCCAGAACTCGAGACACCGCCACGCGGTCGATGCCGCTCCGACTTCCCTCCGATCTCATGGTGAGCGTCTCGGGCGTTCGCGGGCGTGTCGGAGCCCCCCTGACGCCCGAGCTCGTCGCCGCTCTGGCCGCCGCGTTCGGAGGATTCCTCCGATCCGGGGGCGAGTCCGGGCCGGTCCACGTGGCCCGGGACTCGAGGACGTCCGGGCCGATGCTCGAGCGCGCGGTCATTGCCGGCCTCCAGTCCGTGGGCTGCGATGTGGTCCGTCTCGGGGTGGTACCCACACCCACCCTCCTGCTGGCCGTGGAAGACGCCCGCGCGGCCGGTGGCATCGCGGTTACGGCGAGCCACAACCCGGCGGAGTGGAACGCCCTGAAGCTCGTTTCGGGAGAGGGGATCTTCCTCGACGAAGCCCGCTCCCTGGGCTTCCGCCGCTACCTCGCGGAAGTGGATCCTCCGAGAGCTCCGTGGGACGCGATCGGGGGCGTCGTCGATGACCCTGAGGCATGGCCCCGTCACCTCGAACGGATCCTGGCGCTTCCCCACCTGGACCTCGCGTCCCTGCGGGCCGCTCGGCTCCGGGTGGCCGTCGACTGCGTGCACGGCGCAGGAGGGCCTCCGGTTCGTGAGCTCCTGGAGCGCATCGGCTGCACGCACGTGGGCATCGGGATGGAGCCCGATGGGCGCTTCCCGAGAGATCCGGAGCCGACGGCGGCGAACCTCGCCGACCTGGGCGCCCTCGTGCGGGAAGCCGGGGCGGACATCGGTCTGGCCATCGATCCCGACGCGGATCGCCTGTCGCTCGTGGACGAGACCGGGCGGCCGCTGGGGGAGGACCTGACGCTGGCGTTGGCCGCGGCCGCGGTGCTGCGAAGGACGCCCGGTCCCGTGGTCACCAACCTCTCCACGAGTCAGGTGGTGGAGGACGTGGCCCGGTCCTTCGGCGTGCCGCTGTCGCGAGCACCGGTCGGCGAGGTCCACGTGGCGCGGAAGATGCAAGCGGACGGGGCGGTGGTCGGGGGAGAGGGGAACGGTGGCCTGATCCTGCCGGCCCTCCACTACACCCGGGATGCGCCGCTGGCGGTCGCGCTGGTGCTCCAGCACCTGGTGGACGAAGGGCTCGGTCCCTCGGCGGCGGCGGCGCGGCTCCCGTCCTACCGCATCGTGAAGAGGAAGGTCAGCTTTCCACGGGAGTCGCTGGCCGGTGCGTACGCGGCGATGAGGGGGGACCTGGATGCATCGGAGGCGGACGAGGCCGACGGGCTCCGTCTCGCGTGGCCCGACCGGCGCGCTTGGCTGCATGTGCGTCCCTCGGGAACCGAGCCCGTGGTACGCCTCATCGCCGAGGCACCGGACGACCGGATGGCGGAGGCACTGATCCGGCGCGCGGTGGAGGTCATGGAAGGGATCGCCTGAGGGACGGCGCGACGCAGAACGGGAGGGAGGCCGCCGATGTGCGGGATCGTCGGATATGTCGGAGCACGAAACGCGACGCCGATACTCATGGACGGCCTCAAGCGTCTCGAATACCGGGGGTACGACTCCGCGGGGCTCGCCCTGGTGAACGGGGAGGGGCACCTTCGGATCCTCAAGAAGCCCGGAAAGCTGGTCGCGCTGGAGGCGGCCGTCGCGCTGGAGGACCCCCGGGGTCGATGCGGGATCGCGCACACGAGGTGGGCGACGCACGGCGCCCCTACCGAGCCGAACGCGCACCCGCACGGCTCGGGTGACGGGGAGATCGCCCTGGTCCACAACGGGATCATCGAGAACGCCGATGCGCTCCGGAGCCGCCTCGTGGAGCACGGCTACGCGTTCTGCTCGGAGACGGACACCGAGGCCGTCGTCCACCTGATCGACCACCTCTGGAAGGACGGGATCACGCTGGAGGACGCGGTGGCGGCCGCGCTCGCGCACGTGGAGGGGACGTACGGGATCGCCGTGGTCTCCACCCGGGATCCCGAGAAGATCGTGGTGGCCCGTCGGGGGAGCCCCCTCTTGATCGGCGTGGGGCACAGCGGGGAGATGCTCACCGGATCGGACGCGGCGGCGGTGGTAGCGCACACCCGCGAGGTCGTGTACCTGGACGACGGGGACTACGCGGTCCTGACGCCGGGCGATTACAAGACCTTCCATCTCGATCAGGGCGAGGTGAGGCGATCCGTCCACCAGGTGACCTGGGACGTCGGCGCCATCGAGCGGGGCGGCTACGAACACTTCATGCTGAAGGAGATATTCGAGCAGCCGGCCAGCATCAGGAACGTGCTACGGGGTCGCGTCCTCGAGGACATCGGGGATACGCACCTGGGCGGTATCGCCGCGCACCAATTCAACCTCGGTCAGGTTCGACGAATCGTGGTCACCGCGTGCGGGACCAGTTGGCACGCCGGCCTCGTCGGCGAGTACATGCTGGAAGAGCTGGCCCGCATCCCCGTCACGGTCGAGTACGCGTCGGAGTTCCGCTATCGGAACCCGGTCCTCGAGGAGGGGACGCTCGTCCTTGCCATCAGCCAGTCCGGCGAGACCGCCGACACCTTCGCGGCGCTCAGGGAGGCGCGGCAGCGCGGCGCCAACACGATGGGCATCGTCAACGTCGTGGGCTCGTCCATCGCGCGGGAAACCAACTTCGGGATCTACCTGCACGCGGGTCCCGAGGTCGGGGTGGCGTCGACGAAGGCGTTCCTGAGTCAGATGGTGGCCATGGCGCTCTTCACCCTGCACATGGGGCGCCGCAGGCACCTATCGGTCGTCCAGGGCCGGGAGCTCACCCAGGCGCTGCAGGCGCTCCCGGACCAGGTGAGCGAGGTCCTCGAGCTGAACGACCGGATCCGCGAGCTCGCGGGCGAGTACGCCGGCGCGCGCAACTTCCTCTATCTCGGGCGCGGTTATCAGTTCCCCGTGGCCCTCGAGGGCGCCCTGAAGCTCAAAGAGGTGAGCTACATCCACGCGGAGGGGTATCCGGCCGCGGAGATGAAGCACGGGCCGATCGCCCTTATCGACGAAGAGATGCCGGTGGTCTTCCTCGCCCCGAGGGATGCGGTGTACTCGAAGGTCGTGTCCAACATCGAGGAGGTCAAAGCTCGAGGCGGCAAGATCATCGCCGTGGTGAGCGACGAAGCCAGCGAGCTCCGGGGGAAGGTGGATCACCTCGTCCGCGTGCCGCATACGCTTCCCTGCCTCCTTCCCGTCCTGACCACGGTGCCGCTCCAGCTCCTTGCGTACCATATGGCGGTGCTCCGCGGGACCGATGTCGACCAGCCCCGCAACCTGGCCAAGTCGGTCACGGTCGAGTGAGTGAGCTCGACCCCGGATCGGCGCCCTCACCCCGATCGTGAAGGTCGTCGTACAACGCGTGTCGCAGGCGCGGGTCCGCGTGCAGGGACGTATCGTCGGCGAGATCGGTCCCGGTCATCTGTTGCTGGTGGGCTTCCGCGAGCAGGACCAGGAAGAGCAGCTGGCGTGGATGGCCGACAAGGTCGTGGGACTCCGCGTCTTCGAGGACGGCGAGGGGCGCATGAACCTGTCCCTCGCGGACGTGGGTGGCGACCTCCTCGTGGTGAGCCAGTTCACCCTGTACGGCGACGTCCACAAGGGGCGGCGACCCAGCTTCGTCCATGCCGCTCACCCCCGCGTGGCGGTCCCACTCTACGAACGTTTCTCCGAGCTGCTCCGCGAGCGATGCCCGGGACGCGTGCAGACCGGCGTCTTCGGTGCGCACATGCAGGTGGAGCTGATCAATGACGGACCGGTGACCCTGGTCCTGGAGCGCGAATGACCTCATTCCCGCGTCTGGTGCTGGCCTCGAGGTCGCCACGTCGGGTCGAGCTGGTCCGCCAGCTGGGGCTCGCGGCGGAGGCGCGGTCCGCCGAGGTCGACGAGTCCGTGCAGGCAGGCGAGGATCCGGTCGCTCACGTGGAGAGGCTCGCCAGAGAAAAGGCGGACGCAGTGGCGAAGGTGGCGTCCGGCTGCCTCGTGATCGGTGGCGACACGGTGGTCGTCCACCGCGGTCGAATCCTTGGTAAGCCCGCGGACGAGGCCGAGGCCATGTCGATGCTCCGGAGGCTTTCCGGGGACTGGCACGAGGTGCTCTCCGGTGTGGCGGTCTCCTCGGGGGGGCGGACGCTCAGCGGTGTGGGACGTGCCCGAGTCCGCTTCCGGAGCCTCGACGACGACCTGGCCCGTGCCTACGTCGCCACCGGAGAGCCGATGGACAAGGCCGGCGCCTACGGCATCCAGGGTGCCGGCGCCGCGTTGGTGGAGGAGCTCGCCGGCGACTACTATGCCGTGGTGGGTCTTCCGCTCGGCCGCCTGCTCGATCTGCTGGAGAGAGCCGGTTGGCGATACCGATTCGGGAGCCTCGAGCCGACGAGCCCCGAACCGGGCTGACATCCTCTCAACCGGGTCAGGCCGCATGGGCATGCCCGCAGTCCTCGCCATCGATCAGGGAACCACTGGCACCACCTGCCTGGTGGTCGACGCGCACGGTGACGTCCGGGGAAGGGCGTACTCCGAGTTCACACAGCACTTCCCGAGACCCGGCTGGGTGGAGCACGACGCCGGCGAGATCTGGGAGGTCACGCGGCAGGTGGCGCGCTCGGCATGTGAGGCGGCGACCGACGTCGAGGTACGGGCGCTGGGAATCACGAACCAGCGCGAGACCGTGGTTCTCTGGGACCGGGACACGCTGGAGCCCGTCGGCCGAGCCATCGTGTGGCAGGATCGGCGCACCACGCCGATGTGTCGGGAGCTCGAGCGCGCCGGACACGGCCCCGAGGTCCGAAGGCGCACGGGGCTCGTGCTGGACCCGTACTTCTCCGGGACCAAGATCCGATGGATGCTGGAGAGCGACCCGACGATCCGAAGACGCGCCGAGTCGGGAGAGCTGGCGGTCGGAACGGTCGATTCATGGCTCGTGACCCGGCTCACGAACGGCGCCGTCCACGCTACCGACCCGACCAACGCGTCCCGCACGCTCCTATGGGCGCTCGGCGCCGCCGATTGGGATCCCTGGCTCCTGGACCTCCTCGGCGTGCCCGCGTCGCTTCTGCCCGAGGTCCGGCCGTCCTCGGGTGACTTCGGCACCGCGGCGGGCGACCACCTGGGAATGGAGCTTCCGATCGCCGGGGTCGCGGGTGACCAGCAGGCGGCCCTGTTCGGGCAGGGGTGCTGGTCGCCCGGGCTGGCCAAGAACACGTACGGGACGGGCTCGTTCCTCCTCCTCCACACCGGCGCCACGCCGATGCCCTCGGAGCACGGGCTCCTGACGACCGCCGCCTGCGACGCCCGCGGAGGCCTGGCGTTCGCACTCGAGGGGTCGGTGTTCATAGCAGGGGCGGCGGTCCAGTGGCTCCGCGACGGGCTGGGCCTCCTGGAGCGGGCGGAGGAGTCGGAGGAGCTCGCCGGCTCACTGGGGGGCAACGACGGCGTCTACTTCGTACCGGCGTTCGTCGGTCTCGGAGCCCCCCATTGGGAGCCCGACGCGAGGGGAATGCTCGTGGGACTGACCCGAGGCACCGGCCGCGCCCACCTGGTGCGCGCAGCGCTCGAGGCGATGGCGTATGGGACCAAGGAGGTCCTGCGAGCGATGGAGGCCGATTCCAGCGTACCGGCGTTCGAGCTGCGTGTGGACGGGGGCGCCGCGCTCAATGACTGGCTGATGCAGTTCCAGGCCGACGTGCTCGGCGTGGGGGTGAGGCGCCCGGCGGTCGTGGAGACCACCGCCCTGGGTGCGGCCGGGCTGGCGGGGCTCGCCCACGGCATCTGGTCATCGGCCGAACATTTCCTCGCCTCCCAGGGGACCCCCCGTCGATTCGAGCCCCTGATGTCCGAGGACCAGCGCCGCCAGCTCATCGCCGGTTGGAACCGTGCGGTCCGGGCGGCGGTGACCTGGGCCCGCGACGACGGCGCTTGAGGGGACGGTAGACCGCGAGCGAGGGGGTCGGGAAACCTCCCCCACCGGGTCGGGGTCCTACCGGAGCGACCCGTAGGGGGTTTTCCCGACTGGTCACGGTGTACGACGCGCCGGTAAATTGCGTACGCGACGTGTCTGGGGTGCCGCGACGCCGGTGCGCGGACCCTCCTGCCCGGTCCACCGTTGTGGTCCGGAGAACGAGAAGGGGCGAGCGACATGAAAGTACACGGACGCTTCATGGTGGGACTGGTCAGCGTGGCCGCGGTGATCACGTACCTGGTCTGGACCGGGGTCAGCGAGACCATGGTGTACTATCTCACGCCTTCGGAGCTCATCGCGAAGGTGTCGGAGGATCCGACCTTCGCCGACGTGGGCGTAAAGGTGAGCGGCAAGGTCATTCCGGGGACCTACCAGCGGGTCGAGGGCGAGCTCCTCCACCGGTTCCGCGTGCGGGACCTCGTGGACGAGTCGGTGACCTTCGAGGTGGAATACCGCGACGCTCTCCCGGACACGTTCACGGACGAGGCCGAGGTCGTGCTCGAGGGCCGCCTGAACGCCGCGGGCGTCTTCCAGGCCACGACCCTGCTCACGAAGTGTGGTAGCCGTTACGAAGCGGCTCCGGAGGATCTCGCAGGGTGATCACGCTCGGGGAGTTCGCCCTGTGGATCGCGCTTCCGGTGACGATCTGGGGGATGGTCCTCGGTTTCGTCGGAGGACGGACGCAGCGCGGTGACCTGGTCCTGTCCGCGGAGCGGAGCGTCTACGCGGTCACGTTCCTTCTGGCGCTGGCGTCGGCCGGCGTGATCGCGGCCTTCCTGGGAGACCGGTTCGAGTACTGGTACGTGGCGAGCTACTCGAATCGGGAGCTCGAGACGTTCTACAAGGTCGCGGGGCTGTGGGCCGGACAGCGCGGCTCGCTGCTTTTCTGGGCGGTGCTCCTGAGCGTGTTCTCATCGATCACGATGGCCATGAACCGGCGCCGGAACCGGGAGTTCATGCCCTATGTGGCGGGGGTCCTGCAAACGATCCTCGCGTTTTTCGTGATCGTGCTGCTCTTCGCCGACGTCAATCCGTTCGAACGGCTCGGCTTCACGCCGGCCAACGGGCAGGGGCTCAATCCGCAGCTGCAGAACTACTGGATGAGCATCCACCCGCCCACGCTGTACCTGGGCTTCACCGCGTTCACGATTCCGTTCGCCTTCGCGGTGGCGGCGCTGCTCAACGGCCGGCTCGATGCCCGCTGGATCCAGCTCACGCGCAAGTGGACGTTGCTGTCCTGGTTCTTCCTGAGCGTGGGGATCATCCTCGGCATGCGCTGGGCGTACGAGGAGCTCGGCTGGGGCGGATACTGGTTCTGGGATCCGGTGGAGAATGCATCGTTGTTGCCCTGGCTCACGGCGACCGCGTTTCTGCACTCGATCATGATCCAGGAGAATCGGGGCATGTTGAAGGTGTGGAACATGTCCCTGGTGCTGTTGACCTTCCTGCTCACGGTCTTCGCCACGTTCCTGACCCGTTCCGGGCTGATCGAGTCGGTGCACTCCTTCGCGCAGGAGCTGAGGATCGCCTACATCTTCCTCTCGTTCATGGGGCTCGTGCTCGGGGGCTCGATCGTCCTCATCGTCTACCGCCTCCCGAGCCTCCAGAGCGAGAATCGGATCGAGTCGTTCCTGTCCCGCGAATCGGCGTTCCTGTTCAACAACCTGATCCTGCTGGGCGCCGCGTTCGCGGTGTTCTGGGGCACCATCTTCCCGCTGGTCGCCGAAGGCGTGACGGGGCAGGCGGTCAGCGTCGGCCCTCCGTTCTTCCAGAAGGTGAACTTCCCCATCGGGCTCGCCCTGCTGGCCCTCGCGGGCATCGGACCGGTCATCGCGTGGCGTCGCGCCACGCGACGGAACCTGCAGAAGAACTTCCTGACGCCCGTGGTGACCGCGGTGGCCGCCGCCGCGGCGCTGTGGCTGATGGGCGCCCGGCATCCACTCGCGCTCACGACGTGGGGCATCGGCGTGTTCGTGCTCGTGATCATAGCGACGGAGTTCTGGAAGGGGACGCGGGCCCGAGCGAGGATCGAGGGCGAAGGGGTCGCCCGGGCGCTCTACCACCTGGTCGCCCGCAATCGACGGCGCTGGGGAGGCTACATCGTCCACGTCGGTATGGTGATGGTCTTCATGGCCTTCGCCGGTGCGGCCTACAACGTGGACGTGCGCCAGCACATGGTGCCCGGGGACACCGTCACGGTCTCGTCGCCCTTCGGGCACGAGTACAAGCTGACCTACCAGGGCTTGTCGGTGTCGTCCGGGCGGGCGCAACGCAACCTGCTCTGGCAGGCCATCGCGCTCGTGTCGGTGGAGGAGGACGGGCGCTCGCTCGGCAACATGACGACCGAGAAGCGCATGTACACGACCTCCGAGCAGTGGATGACGGAGGTGGGCATCCGCTCCAGCGGGCTCGAGGACCTGTACCTGATCCTGTCCGCCGTCGACGATCTCCAGGGGGCCTTGAACGCGGACTCTTCGGCTCAGGGCATCGACCTCCAGGTCCTGGTGAAGCCCCTGGTCGGATGGATCTGGCTCGGGGGGCTCATCCTGGCAGGCGGAAGCCTGATCTCTCTGTGGCCGAGCTCGGAGCGAAGGCGGCTGGAAGCGCGTCGCGAAGAGGCCGAGGAGCCCGTTCCGGCGGGGGTGTCATAGCGTGCCTTTTGTGTTCGGGGCCGTCCTGGTGACGCTCGCGATCGTGCTCTTCCTCTTGCAGCCCGTGACCAAGGGGTTACACGCGTCTCTGGAGCGCGAGGAAGACGAGCTCACCGAGACGGAGGCCCGAAAGCGCGTGGCGCTCCTCGCCCTGCGCGACGTCGAGTATGACTTCCTTTCGGGAAAACTGGACGAGCAGGACTACCGGTCCCTAAAGGGGGAGCTGACCGCGGAGGCATTGGCGGCGCTGGAGGCGGACGAGGAGGCGCGGTCCCCCGGAACGGGCGCCCTCGCCGAGCTCGAGGCGGAGATCGCGGCGGCCAGGGCCGAGATGCAGGGCGGTGTCCCGTGCGAGGTGTGTGGCTTCACCAATGCCGTCGCCAGCAGGTTCTGCTCGGCATGCGGCTCCCCGCTCCCCGCCCCCGCGACCGGCTGAAGGCTCCGGCCATGGAGGCGTCCATCCTGTCCGCCCCGGCGCAGGCCCGTCAGGCCCCGCCGGTGCTCACGGCCAGCGCGCTCCGACGCGAGTTCGGAGCGGTGGTGGCCGTCGACGGGATCGAGTTGACCCTGGACGCGGGCGACTTCCTCACCGTCTTCGGGCCCAACGGAGCCGGGAAGACATCGCTGCTCTCGCTCCTGGGGGGACGTTTGCGCCCGACCAGTGGGGAAGTGCGGGTCTCCGGAGAGCTTCTGGACTTCCGTCAGACCTCCTGGCGCGAGCGGATCGGTATCCTCTCCCACCAGGGCTTCCTGTATCCGCATCTCACGGTCGCCGAGAACCTCCGCTTCTTCGGAAGGCTCTTCGGGCTTTTGGACCTTCGAGGGCGGATCCGCGACCGGCTGGAAGACGTCGGACTCGGAGACCGAGCGGACACGCTCGTGCGCAACCTCTCCCACGGCATGCGCCAGCGAGCGGCCCTGGCGCGCACACTGCTGCATGACCCGGAGCTCGTGCTTCTCGACGAGCCCTACACCGGGCTCGATCCGTACGCCGCCGGTGTGCTGCGCCACGTGCTGTCCTCGTTGCGGGACGGGCGTCGCACGGTCGTGATGGTGACGCACAACCTCGCCCAGGGACTCGAGCTCTCCACCCGGGTCGCGATCCAGGTGCGGGGACGATTCGCCTGGGAGGGTCGGAGGGTCGACGTCGATGGCGATGGCTTCGAGAGGTTCTACCACCGCGTCGTCGAAGGGGGCGTGGCGCAATGACCTACCTGGGGCAGATCTACGCCATCGTCTGGAAGGACCTCCTACTCGAGCTGCGCACTCGTGAGCGGATCGCCGCCATGGGCGCGTTCGCCGTGCTGGCGGGCGTCCTGTTCAATTTTTCGATCGACACCACGGCGGTCCGCCCGCAGGACGTGGCTTCGGGGTTGATCTGGATGACGCTCGTCTTCGGAGGTCTGCTGGGGGTCGGCCGCACCTTCCACCTGGAGTCCCAGGACGGCGCCTTCTACGGCGTGCTGACCAGCCCCGCGCCCAAGGACGCGGTCTTCCTCGGCAAGACCCTCGCCAACTTCGTCCTGCTCTACGTCGTGGCGATGCTCGTCGTGGCCGTGTTCGCGCTCTTCTTCGGCCTGGATCTGGGCCGGAGCCCGTCGGCGCTGACGCTCACGCTGGGCCTGGGTGCCCTCGGGTTCGTCGCGCTTGGCACCCTCTTCGCGGCCGTATCGTCGGGTACGCACATGGGTGAGACGCTTCTCCCGATCCTGGTCTTCCCGCTGCTGGTGCCGATGGTCATCTACGGGGTGGGCGCCACCGGCCGCCTGTTGGCAGGGAGGCCGGTCGCGGAGGTTTCGTCCAACCTTCGCATGCTGGCTGCTTTCGCGCTGCTGGCCCTGGCGGTCGGCGCCTTGCTTTTCCGCTACGTCGTGGAGGAATGATGCCTTCGAAGCGGCTGCGCCTCTCGGGGGTCGCGCTCGCCGTCCTTGGGGTGCTCGGCGTCCTCGTGCTCCACTGGATGGTCTTCTTCTGGGTGTCCACAGAGGCGAGCATGGGGGTGATCCAACGGATCTTCTACATCCACGTACCGTCCGCATGGGTGGCGTTCATGGCGTTCGGAATCGTCGCCCTCTGCAGCG
>QJYK01000231.1 GCA_003248075.1 Gemmatimonadota bacterium
CCGAGCACGTAATCGACTCCGGCCATGACGTCGTCGTAGTCCTCGTCGCCCCAGCTGCCCCAGGTGCCCCAGCGGAAGGCCTCGCCGTACCCCGTCGAGGCGCGAGGATTGGTGGTCAGCACGAAGTAGCCCTTGGCGGCCTGGAGCTGACGGTCGAAGGAGAACTCCCAGCCGTACGCGCCGTGCGGACCGCCGTGGACGTTGAGGATCATGGGCCAGCGGCGGCCCGGGTCGGAGCGATACCCTACCGGGGGGAGAACCCACCCCTCGACGGTCGTGCCGTCGGCGCTCGCATACTCGATCCGCTCCGGGCTCGGGAGGTCGAGCTCGGCGAGCAGCCCGGCGTTCAGGTCGGTGATCCTGCGCTCCAGACCGTCGGGATCGACCGGTGTCCGCGTGTAGACGTTGCCCGGCTCCGTGGGCCCTTGCGAGACATAGGCGATGCGTCCGTGGTCCGCGGAGTACGTCACCGAGCCGACCCGTCGCTCGCCGTGGGTCACCTGCTGGACCGACCCTCCCGTCGGTCGGACGCGGAAGAGGTGGGACGCTCCGCCGTATCCGGCCGTGAAGTAGATCCAACCGTCGGGCGCCCACGTGGGTGCGCCCGGGATGAGATCCCAATGTTCGGTGAGGTTGAGCCGACTCGAGCCGTCGGCCGCGAAGAGGAAGAGATCCTCGGGCGCTCCGTGGCCCCATCCTTCGCGGATGACCACGTCGAGGCCGATGTTTCCCTGCACGACCAGGCTGCGGCCGTCGGGCGACCAGGCTGGAGACCCATAGTCGTACTCGTCGTCGGTGAGGCGGGTGACACGCCCCTGGAGATCCACGGTCCAGAGGTCGGAGCGTTCGTAGGTGTGCTCGTCCCGCTGGTGCGCGTCGGCCACGAACGCCAGCGCTCCCCCGTCCGGGCGCCAGGTGGCGCCACGGGCGTCCACGTCCATCGACGTCAGTCGGCGGGGATCACCCCCTTCGCGCGGCAGAACGAAGATCTGTGCGGGCGGAGTCGCCCAGGGGTCGCGGGGATCGGGAAGATAGCCGGCCCGATCGAACCGGTACTGCATCCACTCGTAGGCCCGGCCGTCGAAGCGCTCGGCGATGCGGCGCTCCGCCTCCGTCGCCGGGGGCGCAGGCGTCGGACGGGGCCCGTCGGGCGGTACGGGGCGCGTGAAGGCGATCCATCGGTTCGTGGGGTCGAAGATCGGCGTGCCCTGGAGGCCGGGGATGCGGAACGCCTCACCCGGCGCGTCCATCCGCAGGAACCAGGTCGTGCTCCGATCCGGGTCGCCGGCGACGGGCCGGCGGGAGGCGAACGCCAAGAGCTTCCCGTCCGGGCTCCAGCGGGGGCTGGCGGCCTCGGTGGCGGGGGACGTCAGGCGGACGCCGTTCCCACCCCCGAAATCGGTGAGCCAGATCTCGTCGTGGTCACGGTTCTCGGCCTCGAGCGCGACGCTGCGCACCCAGGCCACGCGCCCCCCGTCGGGCGAGATCGCGGCCTGTCCCGCGCTCTCGATCCGGTAGTAGTCGTCCCAGGTCAGCGGACGCCGGTCCTGGGCGAAGCCGGGCGCCGCGAGGAGAAGCAGGGCCGCGAGGCCAAAGGCGAGGCGTTGCATGGCGGCAATGTCCGGCACGCCGCAGAAGCCGGCAAGCTTCGACACCCGGCGGGTGGCGAGACCCCCGCTCAGTCGTGACGTCGATGGCTCAGGCGGCCACGGGCGAGCCCTTCAGGTCCTTGAAGCGGATCAACCGCTCCCTGTCCTCGTCCCAGAGCGTGAGGTTGATGAGCTTCCACGTGTCCCTGAAGGTGACCTTGGTCACGACGTGGAACTCCGGGTTCTCGTCGTGGGCCTGCTGGAGCTTGTAGTTGGGGATGCGCGCGCTCATGTGGTGCACGTGGTGCACGCCGATGTTCGCGGTGATCCACTGGAGCGGTCGTGGCAGGACGAGGAAGGAGCTCCCGTGCAGCGACGCTTCGTAGTAGTCCCAGCTACGGTGCCAGTGCCAATACGTGTGCTCGAACTGGTGCTGAACATAGAAGAGCCAGACGCCCAACGAGCACGCCATGAAGGTCACGGGCGCCTGCACCAGAAGGAAGCGCTGGAGGCCGATGGTGGCCCACATGACTGCGATCACACCCGCCAGCGCGAGATTGGTGAGCCACACGCTCCTCCATGCCTGCTTCCAGTCTTTCGGTATGTCCCACGGGTAGCGGTGCTTCACCAGGAAGTGGAAGAGGGGACCGACCGTGAAGAGCACCACCGGGTGCCGGTACAACCGATAGGCGAAGCGACGCCTCCTGGGCCAGGACAGATACTCTCGCACCGTGAAGGTGTCGATGTCACCGAACCCGCGGAAATCCAGATCGCCGGAGTGTGCGTGATGGTAGGCGTGCGTCTTTCGCCAATAGTCGTACGGGGTCAGCAGAAGCACACCAATCCAGAACCCGAGCAGATCGCGGGCTTTCCGCGACTCGAAGAACGAGCCGTGACCACAGTCGTGCTGGATCATGAAGAGGCGCATCATGAAGCCGGTCGTGGGCACCGCGAGGAGGAGGGTCAGCCAATAGCTGACCTCGAGGCTGCGCAGCATCGCGTACCACAGCACGACGAACGGGACCGCCGACGTGAGGAGCTGTGTCACGCTCCGACCCGTGTCGGCACCCCAGTACGGGCGGAGGATGTCGTTCCACTTCCGCACCTGCTCGCGGTCCGGTTTCGTGCGCTCGCTCATCGCGTCTCTTCGTCTCCGGGATGGTAGCGCCGGATGGCGGCGCGGGCGATCTCCTGGTCCGTGAACGCCACGTGCTTCATGTCACCGCGGGCGAACATGGCCGCCTGGTCGTCGAAGTGGGGCGAGTCCTCCCTCGCACTTTCCCCGTAGGCAAGGATCGAGTAGGCGCGGGGCGCCGGACCGAATTCGACGGCCAGGATCCAGCCGTCTCCCCGGTCCGCCATCAGCCGCCCGTCCTCGCCCCGGGAGAACGATAACGTCCGAAAGCACCCCATGGTGCCGTCACAGCCGGAGACAGGGACGTCGACACCCCCGCGCACCACGCGGTGGACCTCTCCCCACGCTGCATCGAAAGGTACCGCCTCGGCGCGCATGGTGCGCACAGCCGACTGGAAGGCCGACACGGCGGCTTCGGCCTGTCCCAGCCCACGGGGGGTCTCCGTGGGACGTGTCTCGCTCCAGGGCTCCGCATACACCAGGGCGCTGTCCACCGAGGCCTCGTAGAGATCCCACCAGGCCTGGAAGAGGAGCCCGCCCCGACTCGAGGCGCCTGCGGTGCGGTCCCACGTGCGAAGCACATCGAGAGCCCGGCCGTCGTCCCCATCCGGGAAGGTCGCCGCGACGGCCGCGATCAGGTCGTCGGTGACGCGCTCCGCGAGGAGCATCCGCGGCGAGTGCTTGAGCTCGATCATGTCCTCGAGGCTCAGCTTGCGGTCGCCGTGCACCAGAGACAGGGAGAGCTGACTCCGAAGTCGCAGCCGCGGCTCGGGAAGGTTCGCGGGCACGGTGTCCCGGTCCAGGTGGACGTTAAGGTTCGTCCAGTCGGGCGTGTCATTGGCCTGCTGGACATACCCGCCGGCCGGATTGACGTACAGAGGCAGGTCGTCGAACGGGACGAGCTCTGACCAGGCGTCGGCCGTCCGAGCGGCGAACGCCGCCGTGTCGCCGGTGGGATCGTGTGGCAGCAGCGGCAATCGCGCGTTGTACAGATGCGCGATGTTCCCGTCGGCGTCCGCGAACGTGAAGTTCGAGGACGGGTGGGCCCGCATGCGCATGACGTCGAGCCACTCCGCCAGCGACGACGCCCGCATCATGTGCAGGAACTGTTGGCCCCGGCGGTACTCGCCGTCGCGCGGGTCCTTCAGCACCCAGAGCCGGCCCGGCTCGCGGTAGATGACCGGTCCCAGCGAGGTCCATTCGGTGACTCGGGTCTCTTCCTCCGACGCCCCCGACGCGGTGCGGTAGTCCACCGTCTCGCTCCGTTGCACCAACGTGTGCCAGGCTTCGTCGAGGCGGTACCGGGTCGAGTCCGAGGGATCCCCCGCGAGCTCGTAGACCTGCGAGTATCTCGGGTAGTTGTTGGTGGTGGCCCACCCAAGGCGTGGGTTGAAGCCACCCACGATCCCGAAGGCACCACCGATGCGAAAGTCGCCGTAGAAGTCCAGCTGCCCAGGGATGCGGACGTGCGCCTCGTAGTATCCGGCGGACCACGCCAGATGAGGGTTGCGCAGCAGCAGCGCGTGGCCGGAGGTGCTCCGGCTCGGGTGAAAGGCCCACGCGTTGGAGCCGTCCAGCTCGAATGCCACGTCGTCGTCACGGCGGGCCTCCCCTCCGGCGGCTCGTCGTCGCGCGCGAACGAAGCCGGCCGCGTCTCCCCGGCTCCACGACTGGACCTCCAGCGCGTGGGCGTCCACCGCGGCGAAATCGGTAGGCATCCAGGGGGGGAACTGGTCGCGATGCAGCCGGACGTAGTAGTTCACCCCGGCCGAGAAGCCGGCGTAGACCTGCCGCGTCGCGTCGTCCAGGAGCTCGAGGGTCTCGGCCGCACGCCGATGGACCTCCCGTGCGGCGAAGTCGTCGTCGATGGAGTCGTGGCCCAGGAATCGACCGTAGTGCCCCCGACCACGTACCAGAGCCCGGGCGGCGACGTCGCCGTAGTCCTCCGACTGGAGCCAGCCCATCGCGAATCCGAAGGACTCGAAGTCCGGAGCCAGCACGTGGGGCACCCCGTATTCGGTGCGGACGATCTCGACCCGGGCCGCGATCGCCGCCTCCGATGCGGAGTCGGGCGCCACGAGCGCGAGCACAGCGAGGGGAATCGCGACCATGTCTCGGGTGGGCTGGGGACTGGAAGGCGAACCGCGCCGCGAATCCTACAATCTTCTCCCGGCCCGCCCGATGGGCCAGCCGCTTCCGCTCACGGTCGATCCGACAGGATACGCTCGATCTCCCGGCGAACGTCACGCAGGTGGATCCGCGTCATCGCGTCGCCAGCGCGGCCGAGCGCCGTCTCGGCCATTCTGTCGATGTCCTCGAGCTCCGCGCGCAGGACGCCGCGTGCGTCGGACGCCCAGGGAGGGGTCGCCGGCGGGTTGAACGCATTACCCGGTCGGTTCAGGTCCTCCTCGCTGGGATGGAGCCGTTGGTCGACCACATCCAGGAAAGCGCGCTGCACGTTGCGACGGAACGCGTTCACGCGGACTGATCCATCATCCAGCTCGTCCCAGATCCCTGCCCGCAGATCGTCCATCAGGTCCGCGATCGTATACACGTCCGTGGAACGAGCCGCAGTCGCCTCGAACTCCACAAGGCGCTCGAGGCGCGGAGAGCTGAGCAGGCTGTTGATCACACGCTGCTGCTGGACCCGGAAGCGATCGACGACGCCCTCGTTTTCGATCCGCCGGAGGATCTCGACGTTCAGGAACATGGGTGGCACGCGGAACGCCGTCTCGTTGAGGTAGCGGACCGCCTCGCGCTGCCGCGCTCGCTCGAGGGGGCGGAAGCGCTCTCCGGTTCCGTACTTCTCCTGCGTGTACGCACCACCGACGATCGCGGCCACGTGACCCATGTAACGGCCCCACTGCCCGACGGCCTGACCGTAGAGCGCTTGGAGCTCCTCATAGCTCTCCCCGGGCTTCTCCGCCACGCCGAGCATCATGTCCATGACCCGCCCGAGGTTGAGCATGCCATACCGCGTGGACTTCACGGCGTCCGCATCACCCACCGCCTCGGTCAGGTTCTCCGGGTCGGCGGTGGCGTCCGGGGTGCTGAAGCGCAGCCACGGCATGTCGTCCTGCTGCCTCGCCCACGCGTCGAGCGTGGGCCGCTCTTCGTCGGGAGAGGTGGCCCCCGGGATCGGGGAGTACCCCCACTTCAGGGCGAACTTGTCGTACGGTCCGACGGTCGGGATCAGGAGCTCGAGCGGAATCCGATCTTCGGGCTGCGCCACGTAGTTGAAGCGGGAGTAGTCCATGAGCGTGGCGACGTGCCCGCCCATGCGCTCCAGAAACGTCCGGCTCCGAATGGAGTCCGCCGGATACTGGGCCGACGCCTTCATGTTGTGCGGAAAGCCGATCGAGTGTCCGACCTCGTGGGTGACGACATATTCCACCAGCCGTCCCATCAGCGAGTCTGGAAGCGGAAGCTGTCGGGCCCGGGGATCCAAGGGTCCCACCTGGATGAAGTACCAGCTCTTCTGCAGGTCCATGATGTTGTGGTACATGTTGACCTCGCCCTTCAGGATCTCTCCGGAGCGCGGGTCGACCACCTGCCCGCCCGTGGCGTTGGCCACGGTGGACGGACGCCAGTAGATCACCGAGTTGCGCGCGTCCACGAGCGAGAAGTCCGGGTCTTCCTCCGGCGTCGGCGCCACGCGTCCGAAGATCGCATTGCTGAAGCCCGCGTCCTCGAACGCCCCCTGCCACGCGTTCACGCCACGCACGATCCACGGCTTGAGCCAATCCGGCGTGGCCGGATCGATCCAGTAGACGATCGGCTTCACCGGATCGGACACGGCGGCGTTCGGGTCCTTCTTCTCGAGGCGGAACCGATGGATGAAGCGTACCTGCTCCAGGCGGTTGTCCGGTCGGGAAAAGTCCCAGGAGCGACTCGAGTTGAACCCCACGCGGTCGTCGTGCCAGCGCGGCATCATCGGCTCGTCGGGGAGCAGCATCATGCTGAATTGCATACGCACGGTCTGGGACTGCGGCTGACGATTCTGGCCACCGAAGCCACCTCCCGGTCCCCCACCCCCTGCCGGCGCGGCGCTCGGGCGCGACTGACCGGACTGCGTGACCTCCACGTTGACGTTCCTCGGGAACGCCCAGGTCCGCTCGATCCAGCTGCGCTGGCGGTTGATGCTCTCGACCGGACCCAGCTCGGGAATGTTCGAGACGAAGAGGTCACTCACGTCCACCACGGCGGAGCTGTCGGCGGCGAAGGCCTGAACGTCGAACGTGGCCAGCACCGGGCCCTTGCGGAACCCGGAGACCACTCGCCACACCGCGTCGGCGGTGTCGGCGATCAGGTCGTACTCCTTCTCGCGAAGGACGACACGGCTCCCGTCCCGCTCCCACTGCACGATGAGTCGCGGCCCTCCCCCGAAGAAGCTCGCCGGATCCTGGACGGTCGACTCGACCGGCCGTCCGATCAGGAGCATCTCCCTCATCAGGGCCGAGGACGGGATCTCGAAGTACAGCTTGTCCGCCAGTCTATGGACCTTGAACAGGCCCGTCTGCGTCCTGGCCTCCGAGGTGACGACCTGGTCATAGGGCTTCGGTCCCGCCTCCTGCGGACCGCTACGCGCGGCGGGGCCCCGAGCACCGCCTTGCTGGCCCGCCGCCTGCGGGGCCGGCGACGGTGCGGGTGCCGCGGTGGCCCGGCTGCAGCCGGGAAGCGCGAATGCCAGGATCGCGACGATGGCGACGGTCGAAGTCGTGGGTTTCATGGAGTGTTCCGGCCTGTCGGCGTGAGTGACGCGTGCGACGGTAGATCGCCTGTCTCGCAAGGACAAGCCAGGACCCGTCGACGTTGGCGCAGGGATCGGGTCGAGGGGCCCAGGTGCGGGGGCAGGGGTTCACCTGGACTGTGAAGGGGTTGAACCTCACGCTACGGTAGGTTTTAGGATTCACGGTCCATCCCCGACGCGGAAGGCCTCATGAGAGAGAACTCGATGAAGGTGGGTGCCCTGGCACGCCGGACCGGCCTGTCCGTGCGTGCGCTCCACCACTACGACGAGATCGGTCTGCTCTCACCCTCGCGGCGAACGCCTTCCGGCCACCGTCTGTACGGGGCCACGGAGGTACGAAGGCTCCAGCAGATCGCGTCATTGCGGCAGCTCGGTCTGTCTCTCGAGGACATCCGGAGCTGCCTCGCGCGGCCCGAGTTCTCGCTGGAGCGGGTCCTCGCCCTCCAGATCCGTCGGATGCAGGACGAGATCGACCGAATGCGTCGACTGAGCGCGAGACTCGAGCGCCTGCGCGAGCGTCTGCAGGGCGGAGAGGATGTCTCCATCTCCGAGGTCACCCTCACCATCGAGCAGACGACTCGCGCCGAGCGATACTATTCGCCCGATCAGCTGCGCGCGTTGGCGCGCCGCGCGGAAGAGGTGGGCGAGGCTCGCATCCACGCCGCCCAGGGCGAGTGGCAGGAGCTGCTCGACGCCTTTGCACGGGCCATGGCGAGCGGCCGCGACCCCGGATCCGAGGAGGTCCAGCGACTCGCCCACCGCGCGAAGCGGCTGGTCGAAGAGTTCACCGGCGGGGACCCCGGCATCGGTGCCTCCCTCGCCGAGATGTACCGCAAGGAGGGGGGTGCCAACGTGCTGCGTGGGCACGGGGTGAGCATGCCCTCGGGACTGTGGGAATACATGGCGGAGGCGCGCACGACACTGGAGGCCGGTGGTCTGGCTGGAAACGAATGATGACCACCCAGGACAAGCCGCCGTATGCGGAAGAGGCGCTCTGGCTCGAGGCGGCCGGGCATCGGATCCCGGCCGCTCTGACGACGCCCGCCGCAGGACGACCCGCGGGCGCGGTCGTCATCGTTCCCGGGTCGTTGTATCTCGACGTCGACGGCAACATGCCGATGTTCGGCGCCTACCCGCACGCCTACGCCGATCTGGCGCGCCAGATTGCCGCACGCGGGTACGCGGCGCTCCGCTATGCCAAGCGGGGGCCTCAGACCGGGTCGACGGTGGTCGACGCCGACAAGGCGGCCGCCTCCCGGACCTTTCGGAGCCGGGTCGACGTCCTCGGGGTGGCGGTCGATACGCTTCGAGCCCGGGCGCCCGGCGTTCCCCTGGTCGTCGCCGGGCATTCGGAGGGCGCCGTAGTCGTGTTCATGGCGGCCGCCGCGGGAATGCCCGTGGACGGGGTGGTGAGTCTCTCGGGCCCGTCGGTGGGCATCTTCGACATCATGCGTGAGCAGCTTCCGGTCGCGCCGGGCTCGGGGCCCGACGCCTACGCGGCGTTCGACCGCATCATCGGCGAGCTCCGTGGGGGTCGACCGCTTCCCGAGTTCGACGCGACGGATCCCCGGCTGGGCTCGATCGCGTACATCGCCCAGGCCGGAGAGGCGGGCATTCGCTACATGGTCGACATCGACGCCGTGGACCCGGTCGCAACCGCTGCCGCCGTCGTCCAACCCATGCTCATCGTGCAGGGCGGTCGAGACGGCTCCGTGCCCCGGCACCACGCCGAGGCCCTGCACGCCGGACGCGACGCCGCCGATCGACCCACCCGCCGGGCCTTCTTCCCCGAGCTCCAGCACTTCTACAAGCGGGTCGCCGAAGGCGTCGATCCCAGGGCGGCCTTCATGATCGACTCGGAGAGCGATCCAGCGGTGGCCGAGGCGCTGGCTCGTTGGATTGGAGAGGAGGTGGCTCAAGGAGACGGGAGGGGGCCTGGCGTCTCCGCGGGCGAGGCCTGACGCGACGGCTTCGTCGATCTGAGGCGGCCCCGGGACGTTGAAGAGGGTCACCGCCGCCCGGCACTACCTCCTTCCCTCGCCGGTCCCGTCGGCCTCCATCCAGGAATCAGGGATGCGGTCGACCGCGAAGACGGTGAGAACTGTGACGCCCTGCCTCTCTATGGTGTGCACCACCCGCCCGTCAGGTGCCTCGGCGGGAGGGTGTTCCACACAGTCGTGGAGCGCGGTATACAGGAGGTAATCCGGGTCGTAGTCGAGACCGAACCTGGGGGTCCCCACGAACCGCACCGGCTCGGACACGAAGGGCTCGGTCACGCCGGGGTACGAGCACGCAGCGAGACGCACGCCGCCCGGTCGGCTCAGGTTCTCCTGGAGCCACTCCACACCCATCCGGTAGCTGAGCCCCCAGTAGTCGAGCTCGAAGCGGCCCTCCGCGGCCGGGAGCCCCCCGGAGACGTGGTTGAAGTACACGTACTCGAGGGGACGCAGCGTGACCATCGACCCGATGGGAAGCGCGACACCGATGACGACTGCGAGCAATGCCGCCCCGGCCATTCCCTTCGGCACCTCCTTCTCCCGGAGCAGGCCCACCAAGGTCAGCATGGCCGACGACGCGGCCAAGGCGATCAGCGGCTGGAGAAACATGACGTGGCGCGGACCGTCGTAGAGGGCCGCCCTACTCGCGATCACGTATGCGAGAGGGAGTACACCTGCTAGGGTAACGCCCAGGAGCTCCGGGCGACCCAGCGCAAGCAGGCGCGACGGGCGGAGAAGAATCGACACCACGAAGATCGCCAACCCGAGGAGCACGACCTCGGGAGTCGTCCTCAAGAACCAGGTCGGCAGGTAGTCGAGCGGTAGCTCCAGGCTGCTCACCCACCGCCCCTTGTAGAGCTCCTCATGCGGCCACGGGAACCGGCCGCTGGCGAGGAGGGCCGCCAGGGGACGGATGATTGGCCGGGTTTGAGCCCAGGGCCAGGCCACCAGCATCACCGCCCACGCCACCGTCAAGAGCACCGAGAAGCGGGCCGCCAACCGGACGAGGTGGGCCCAGGATCGGCTGGCCGACCACCAACGCACGGCATACGCAATGAAGATCGGAGCACAGATGATCGCCCCACCGACGCGGACGCCCAGCAGCATGCCCAGCACCAAGGCCAGAGGCACCGCACCGCGAAGGGGTGCGCCCAGCGGTCGCCTCAGGTCCCGCACCAAGAGGACCAGAACCCAAACGTACAGGACCGCGAAAGGGAGATCCTTCGAGTTGAAGAACGCGTGACCGAAGAATCGGGGGCTGGCAGCCAGGAACACGGTGGCCAGAGCCCCGGTCCACTCGCTCTTCAGCTCGGATCCCAAACGGTAGACGCCGAAGAGCCCCATCAGGGCGGTGGCTGCCACCAGCGCGTGGCGGACCAGGTAGCGATCGAAGGGTAGTACCCTCGCCGTCAGCTCGAGCGCGGCCTCGACGAGGCCACCATAGAGGAAGAGGTTTCCCTGCTCCATCGACGAGCGATCGGTGAATCCCGAGGTGAACCAGAGCAGGACGTGTCGGCCGTAGTCGCTCTGGAAGTGCTCGTCCCAGTAGATGCCGCGGGCCCTCAGCGTGAGCACCATGTACAAGGCCGCGGAACCCGTCACCAGGAGCACCAGGCGCCGGGGCGACAACCACGCACCCTCGCTCCACCCCCTCATGGGTCAATCGGCCACGGGCGGAGGAGCGCCCCGGCGCTGTTCGTCAAGCAGCCTGCGGACCCCGACCCGAGCGAGTCCCACAAACGCCGTGACGCCGTCCAAGAGGCGGACCTTCGAACGTCCCACGTCCCGCCACGTCATCAGGGGCCACTCATGGATGAGCCGGTCCGCCGGAAGCTGACACGAGGATCTAAGGCGTCGGATCAGCTCCACGTCGAAGACCCACCGATCGGCGAAGGGTTCCTCGAACGCCGAGACGACCTCATCGATCACCCGGAAGAGCTTGGCGCCGCACTGGGTGTCGTAGACCGCGAGGCCCAGGCTCAGCGAGGCCGCCGTGGCGAATATCCGGCCAACGTAGTGTCTCAGTGCTCGCCGCTCGATGTCTCGCCCGAGGAGCTTGACCCTCGAGCCGATCACCGCCACCAGCTCCGGCGTCTCGAGGAGGTGACGGTGGAAGTCGACGGCAGCCTCGAGGGGCGTTGCCAGGTCAGCATCCCAGTACCCGACGAAGTCGCAGCCTTTCGCGGAAGCGTGGAGCACCCCGGCCCGAACCGCGTCCGCCTTGCCCGCGTTGACCGGGCGGTGCAGGACCTCCAGGCCATGCGACGAGGACACCCCCTGGTCCAGCAGGTCACGCGTGCCGTCGGTGCTCCCGTCGTTCACGAACAGCACGGAGAAATCGGGTCTCCGCGTCACGAACTCGATGAAGGCGTCGAGCCGCAGGCGTTCCCGCTCGTTATAGCAGGGCACCACGAGGACGACGCCGGCGCGTGTTCTCTCGCCCTCCGAACTCATCCGGGTCTGTTCCGGCAGTCCTTAAGTCCGTCCACCATAGAGCCGTTTTCTGGAAGGAAACCGATCCAAAATAGGGGGCGGTGCGCGTTCCCGCCGGAGGGGATCCGGGGTCGGCGCTGGTGCCGAGGTGGCCGAGGCCATCGTCACATGGATGGCGGAAGCGGTCGGCTGACCACGAGCCGCTCGGATCCCCAGTGGAACGCCAGGGCGATCAGGACACCCACGTATCCATCGATGGCATAGTGCCAGCCAAGGGCCACGGATCCCAGGAGGATGACCGCCGTCCACAGCGTGGCGACGGTGCCGGGCAACCATCCCCACCTCCACCCCCACGCCGCGAAGTAGGCGGCCACGGCGACATGGAGGCTCGGCATCGCGGAGATACCCTCGAAGGGAAACGTTCCGCCCGGCGTGACATACGCCTTCCAGAGGTTCTCCTGAAGCGCTCGCGCCATCGGTGCAGCCGAGTCGAGGCTGATGAACAAGCCCGAGAAGCGCGCCGCGTCCCCCGTGAAGCGCTCGTAATACACCGGCCCACCTGAGGCGAACAGCGTTCCCAGGGCCGACCCCCCGAACACCCAGAGCGCGACGTAGCCGAGGAAGAAGCGCAGCCGCTGTGTCGCGGGCGCGAACGCGACGACCCCGAGGAGCGTCAGGGTCATGACCTCGTACCAGCGGACGTAGGCCCGATCGAGGAGTCCGACGAGGAGCTCCCAGCCGGGAACCGCCGTGATCGCCGCCGAGGGCGCCACACCTAGATGCAGGGCCTGATCGACGTCGGCGAGCAGTGGGTCCCAGGAGTACGCATGGAAGTCGGGAATGGCGGGCTTGAACGCCGCAAACACATCGAACATCGCGTTCACCCCGGCCACGAGCACGAAGATCCCCGCGATGTGCTCGACGCTCGCGGCCGTCCAGATGCGCCGCTTCGCCTCCACCGCCATCCCCCCGAGCGTGCGGGGCTTTTCGTACACGACCCGTAGCGTGGTGACGACGACCCAGAGGGCGCCGAGGCCGATCGCGATGATCAGGGGCCCCCGCCAGGTATCCATCAGCTGATTGCGAGGAACCAAGCCCAGAGCCCTCGCAGCGACGTGGTAGAGAAGGATGGCGACAGCGTACACGCCGTACCACGTCGCTCTGCCCTGCGTGTTCTTCAACGATGCGGATGTCCGACGGGGAATGATATGTTGGGAGAGCAGAAGCCACGGTACGCCGACTTGCGGGGGTCATGCAAGAAAACCTCGAGCGAGCCCCGGACGACCGCGTGACCCAGGGTGAAGGGCGTTTCGGCGCGTGGCTCTCCGGACTCCCCGGCCGCTGGGGTCTCGTGGTCATCGGGGTGAGTTCCATCCTGACGACGCTGGTTCTGTTCGACCCCCAGGCGGATCCCGACCTCTTCGCTCGGGTCGCAGTGGGTCGCCTGGTGGCAATCAACGGCGGCGTGACCGACCAGGACCCGTTCGCGTTCACTCCTCTCAGGGATCGGTGGATCGATCACGAGTGGCTTGCGGGTGTCGTGTTCTACCGCGTCGCGGAGCTGGCCGGGGAATGGGGCCTCGTGGCGTTCGCCGTCCTGGGCATGATCGCCATGGTGCTGGTCGTCGTGCGGGCCCAGCACGAGCTCTCGGGAGCCAGCCTCGGCTGGTCCGTGCTCACCCTACTTCACCTGTTCGTCGCGTGGAGCTCGATCGTTCGCTCCCGCGCGTTCACGCTCGTCTTTGCGGGATTGCTCCTCTTCGTCCTGGTTCGATGGCGGAGCGGGCGACCAGCCTGGCTCTGGCTCCTGCCCCCGTGTTTCCTGGTGTGGGCGAACGCGCATGGTGGGTTCGTTGCCGGGCTCGGTCTGCTCGGTGCCGCCGCGGGAGCCGTGACGCTGCGCGAGCGACGGCGGGCAGTTCCGCTCTGGACCTGCCTCGCGGCGTGCTTGGCGGTGACCTTCGTCAACCCGTACGGCCTCGCCTATTGGAGGTACATCCTCGAGGCCACGAGCATGGAGCGTTCGGGCATCTTGGAGTGGCAAACCCTCCAGGGATGGCAAGTCGGGCTCCTCGCCGTGCTCGGCGGCATCTACCTGTCGGGGGTTGCGCTGCGCTGGCGGACCCACCGCCCGCTGCCCGAGGTGGTGGGACTCCTCGCCGTCTCGACGTGGGCCGCGGTGGACTCCCAGAGGCTCGTGAACTTCCTGCTGCTCGTCCTCGCGGTGTACGGCGCGGCCGAATACCGAGCGGTGATCGGGAGCATCGGAGGGCTTCTGGCGAACGGCTATCGCGTCGCCGCCCGCCATCTTGCGGGCGTTCTGACGCTGTCCGCACCGGTGGTGCTCTTCGGACTTTCGGTGTCGTACCTCGTCCGCTTCGCTTCCAGCGGACTGGGGTACGACATCTTTCCGGTGGGGGCCGTCGAATGGCTGGCGCAGAGGGGTGCGGGTGGGCGATTGCTGACCCACTTCAATCACGGCAGCTTCGCGCTGTGGCGGCTCTATCCGCTCTACCAGGTGGCCGTGGACGGGCGTTACGAGGAGACCTACCCCGAGGAGACGGTGCAGCTGGCTTGGACCGCCCTGCAACCGAATGCGCCCGGGCACGAGGAAGCGCTGCGCCGGGTGGCCCCCGACTACATTCTGGTGCCCGGTGCCGACTGGGCCCGCGACTTCGGTCCGCCCTGGGTCGTCGTCTACCAGGACCCGGTGTCGGCGGTGCTCGCCCGACCCGGCCTCGCCACGGCGTCCCAAAGGCCATCCCGGCCCATGTGGACCCCCGGGTTCTGAGCGGGCCGATGCAGCCGGAGGCCCGGATTCGGCGCGTGGCCTTCCTCGCGACGTGGACGGTCGCGGCCGTCTACGGGATGGTCCACCTCGACATCGGATGGTTTCCCGCCGACGCTGGCACCATCGGCCAGGCCGCGGAGCGTGTGCTGCGTGGGGAGCTTCCGCACCGCGACTTCCACGACGTGTACACCGGTGGTCTCGCACTGCTGCATGCGGCGGCTTTTCGCGTGCTCGGCGTGAGCGTGATGACCATGCGCTGGGTCACGTACGCGCTCTATCTGGCATGGCTCCCCGCCCTGTGGGTCCTCGCATCCCGCCTCGGGGGGCCCGTCCTCGCCGTGTTGGCGACACTGCTGGCCGCTGCGTGGTCCCTTCCGGTCTACCCGGAGGCGATGCCGAGCTGGTACAACCTTTTCCTGGCCACGTTCGGTACGGTGGCGCTGTTACGTTTCACCGACACCAGGTCCAGGCTCTGGCTCCTTCTGGCCGGATTGGCGGGAGGTCTGTCGATCCTCGTCAAGGTCGTCGGCCTGTACTTCCTGGCTGGGGCCGGCCTCTACCTGCTCCATGACGAGGCCGTCGGAGCCCCTGTCCCCGAGCGAGGATCCGACGATCGGGCGTATCGCGCCCTGGCCCTGTTTGCGTGCTCGGCCGCTGCGGTGGCGGTGACGTGGCTGGTGCTGCGGGGGATGGGGCCGCGCCATTTCTTCCTCTACGGCGTGCCGACGCTCGCCGCGATCGCGCCGGTGACGCTGGCGGTTTCGCGTGGGACGGGACGACCGAGCCGGGCGAGACTCGGGCACACCGCGAGCGTCGTCGGGCTGCTGGTCGCGGGCGCGGCCGTCCCGGTGCTCGCATTCCTGGTGCCCTACGTCGCCACGGGAGCGCTCGGCGACCTGGCGGAAGGGGTCTTCGTTCGGCCCAGCGCGCGCCTGGACGCCGTGCGCATGATCGGGCCCGCGGGGCAGTGGTGGTTCGCCGCTCCCGCCGTGCTTCTGGTGCTCTGGCACGCCCTGGCCCCGGTCGGAGGACGGAGGATGGATCGCACGACCTTTGGCCTCGGCGTGACGCTGTGGATCCTCCTGCTGGCCGCGAGCGCAGACGACGTCGCCTATCTGGTGACGTTTCGGGGACTCGTGTGGATGTCCCCCTTCATTGCCCTCGTGGCCGCCTGGCAGGGAACCCGGCGTGCCGAAGGGCGGCTCACGGCCTCTCTGGCGTTGCTCGCCTACGGATTCGTGAGCCTCGTCCAGGTCCCCTTCGCGGCGCCCGCGTATTTCTTCTACGCGGCCCCCCTCGGGGTGTTGGTCGGCGTCGCGGTCGCAGGAGGCCTGAGCTTCGCGGCTCGTGCGCGCTTCACCGTCACGCTCGCGGGTCTGTTGGTCTTCTCCGTGTTGCGGCTCAACGAGGGTGCGATCCTGGACCTCGGCCTCCGCTACCACAACGACCCGCTCACGGAGCGCCTGGTCCTCCCCCGGGCGATGGGGATACGGGTGAACGAGGAGGACAAACGTGACTACGAGACCATGTTCAGCCTGGTCTCGAGAGTGGGGGGCGCGGCGCTCTACGCCGGCCCGGACGCGCCAGAGGTATACTTCCTCACCGGACGGATCAACCCGACGCCGACCCTCTACGACCTCCTGGACAGCGAAGAGGACCGCGAGGCCAGGGTGCTCGAGGCCGTCGGTCGGCCCGACGTGTCGGCGATCGTGATCCGGCCGCGGCCGCTCTTCTCAGCGCCGCTCTCCCTGGAGCTGATCGAAGAGCTGGAACGCCGTTTTCCCAGCGGGACGCAGGTCGGCCGCTTCATCGTGGCGTGGAGGGGGCCCACCTAATCTCCGACGCCGCACCGCGTCTCGGGCCTCGCCCCGCTGCCTAAGCCCTTCGACTAGCAGCGGCCAGAGCGCCCAGACCACGACGATGGACACGACCAGGTTCACCGCCACCAGAAGCGTGGAGGCGAGCCCTCGCGCCAGGGCGTAGATGGGCAGCGTCAGATTGGCGCCCACGATGAGCACCTGCGGCAGGAGCGCGAGCCAGAGCACGGCCGTAGCCGGGCGCCCGCGGCTCCGGCGCGGCGTGCCCGTCCGTGTCCTTCGCAGCGGCGCGGTTACCGCGTGCACGAGGCCGGCGAGGTAGGAGGGAAAAAGCCCGACGAGGAACCGGAGTTGGTCGCCGAGCCTCCTCCCGCGGAAGAGTGAGGCGCAGGCGAGCGCCGACAGCACGAAGTATCCGAGTCGAGCGAGCCCGATCGTCCCGCCCCGGGCCACCACCAGGGGAGCGCCGGTCACGTAGGCCCACACGGGGATCAGCAGGAAGACCGGCAGGAACACGGCTGCCCACAGGTAGCCGAGTCCGACGACCAGGTGACCCAGTCGGCTTCGCCAGCTCAGCCCACGCTTGAGGAGGGGGTTGTCCCAAAGGAAGATACGCAGCGCGTCAGCGGCCTTGCCGCCGCGCTCGTCGTACAGCTCGGTCACGTTGGCCGGGGGGATGCCCCGGCTCATCGAGTATGGGAAGTAGAGGGACTTCCAGCCCCGACCATGCAGCGCATACGAAGTGGCCAGATCCTCGCGGAGGTTGCCTTCCGCGAAGCCTCCGACGTCTTCGAGCGCATGGCGGGCATAGAGGGCCGTCGAGCCGCAGGCGAGCACGCTGTGAGCGCCATCGAAACCGCGCTGCACCGCATCCGTCAACGCGGCTGCATCGGTTCCGAAGGGATCTCCGCCCGCCGTGTCGGCCGACGGGCGGGACTGGACGAACGCCACGCCCGACCGGTCCAGATAGCCGGCCATGAGGACGAGGGCGTCGGAGCGGACGACGTGATCGGCGTCGAGGACGAGGATGAGCTCGCCGGCGCCGCGGTCGAGGCCCAGGTTGAGGGCCGAGGACCGCCCGGGACCGCACCCCTCGCGCGCGGGCGCCAGGTAGTTGAAGCCGAGCTCGCGCGCCCTCACCTGGATGGAAAGCCGGCCCGACTCGTCGATCACATGGACCTCGATGGGGCCCTCCCACTCCAGACACGCCGCGGACGTGAGCGCGCGCTCCACCATGGCCTCCGGCTCGTCGACCACCGGGATGAGGACGTCCACCGGTCTGGACAGGGAAGGTCGCAGACCCGAGGCCGGTTTGCTCCGCGGGGTCCAGAGATCCACGAGGGCGAGCAGAAAGATCGCCAGAAGCGTGAGCTCGGCCATGAAATAGGAGCCACTCACGAGCGGCGTGGCAGCGTTCAACGCACCGGGAAGAAGCGCGATGTACGCCGCGCCGGAGCCGACCGTCAGCACACCGAGCACGCGAGTTCGCCCGCGACGGCTGCGGTCGATCGACTCGCGGAACCGTCGACCTTCTACTCGGGGAAGTGGTACCAGGCTCTGCTCCGGATCGAGCGAGTCGTTCATGCGGCTGCTTTCCTCGACCGTGTCGGGTCGTCGGAGGCAGCGGAAACCCCCCGCAAGTGGTCATCGCACGCGGCGTGCCAGACTGAGCAGAGGTTCCTTCACCCGATCCGCTGTGAGGCTCGACGCCGTAAGAGCAAGAGGGAGAATCCCTTAGCGGGATTTTCCCTCGAGCGGCCATCGCGGGGGCTGTGGCTCCCTCGCGACACCCCTGCACCGCCGGCGCCACGAAGTGCGCGACGATCGGGGCGATTTGCCAGAAGGCAGCCTAGCGTCGCCAGCGGCCCCCCCGGGTCCGGTAGTTAGCGGACTCCGATCCCGACGAATCCCCGCAGGAATTCACCGATCGGTCTCACCACCGCCTCCTGCCAGTCCATGTGGTACAGCCACAACCACATGTCCATCGGGGTCGTCTCGATGGCGCCCATGAAGAGCAGGATGACGTACCAGATCAGGATGACCCAGGTGATCTCGTTGAGGAGCGCCATACCCTGGAGGCCGACATCCGCGTCCTTGCGGGTGGGCTGTGCGGGGGCGTCAACCTCTTGTTTGACTACTACTTCGGTGGCTACCTGGAAGCCGCGGCGATAAAAGCTCACGGCGTCGCGGAGCATGCGGGCCGCCCGTTCGGGTTTCCGTCCCGCGAGCATCGCCCCGACCAGCGCCAGCGAGAAACGGAACATCGTGCGGAGCAGGAGGGGAACCCAGAAAAGGGCCCCCACCACCGCCCAAAAGCCCAGGCAGACGATCAGGATCGACCAGGTGAGGCCGTTCATGATCTGCTCGGTCGGGCTGTTGGCCGCCCGCAGCTCCTCCTCGGTGGGCTCGGTCGCATACCGGAGCATCGGGTTCGGATCGGCCATCATGCTCATCGTTTCTCCTAGGAGCCCCCGGGCCCCGCTTCACCTTCAGGTAGCATCACGCTGCCGACTCCCGTTCCGTCCAGGCCGAGCCCCACGCGGCTCACCCCGTTGGCGTCCGCGAAGACGATGCTGGCCGCGTCGAGGCTCGGATCCAGCCCGAGAACCGCCCGCGGCAGACCGCCATCGTCAGCGAACACGAGCGTCGACTTTCCGTCCGGCAGCAGACCCAGAACGGCTCGTCGCTGTCCGTCGGGGTTCGACAGGGACAGGCCGGGGGAGCCAGCGTCGAGGACGGTCAGGTTCATGCGGGGCCGACCCTGCTTGTCCAGCAGCGACAGGCGGACGTTTCCGTCGCGGTCGACGGCCCACTCGCCGCGACGGCTCCTGCCCTCGCCCAGAAGCGTGATGCGTCGAACCTCGATGGACTCGGCGGCGCTGCGCACGCCGGCCGTGGCCAGCACGTCGGGGAAGACCGCAACGATGGCGAGCAATGCGAGCGTCACCACCAGCCCGATTCCGAGGAAGCGGGTACGCACCTTCGCGGCCTCGACCTCGCGCTCGAGGGCCTGCATGCGCGAGCGCATGCGTTGGTCGATCTCTCGCATCATGCCGATGCTGGCGGCGCTTTCGTCTACCATCAGATTTGTTCCAGGTGCGTGGTGATGGACGGAACCCCCGCCTGGTACTCCTCCTCCATGACCAGGAAGTAGGAGCGCGCAGCGCGGTGGAGAAGCTCGGGTGCGAGCGACGGCCTGATGCTCTTGAAGGCCGCCATGGACTCGATCTGGTGGAGGATGTCACGTGGGTGACAGCCTCGCGGGCGGAAGCCGAGTGCCTCGTAGTACTGACTGAAAAGGGTCTCGACGGCCTCATCCGTGTACGGAATGCCCCGTTGCTCGCAATTCATCCGCATGATCTCGGTGAACGCCGGCCGGTCCGGGCTGCGCACCTCGACCTTGAACTGGATCCGGCGAAGGAAGGCCTCGTCCACCAGGTCCCGCGGGTTCAGGTTGGTCGCGAACACGAGGATGCAGTCGAAGGGCACCGGGAACTTGACGCCCGTGTGCAGCGTCAGGTTGTCGAAGCCCTTCTCCAAAGGCACGATCCACCGGTTGAGCAGCTCAGCGGGACGCATGCGCTGCCGTCCGAAGTCGTCGATGATCAGCACGCCGCCCGAGGCTTTGAGCTGGAACGGCGCCTGGTAGACCTTCGAGTAGGGGTCGAACTGGAGGTCGAGCTGATCCATCGTGAGCTCGCCGCCCACGAAGACCGTGGGACGGCGGACCCGGATGTAGCGCGCATCGTGCTCGGGGCCACCCTTGAGGATGCCACCGTAGTCGAATCCGTTGTGCTCCTCCTGGACCGGGTGGTGGTAGACCGGGTCGAAGAGCACCAGGATGTGGCCGTCGACGATGACGGCCCGCGGCATGTAGATGGAGGACGAGGTCAGGGTCCCCATTCTCTCCGCGATCGCAGTCTTTCCGTTGCCCGGCGCACCGTGAAGGAAGATCGAGCTGCCCGAGTTGAGCGCCGGGCCCAGGGAATCCATGATCTCGGGCGGAAGGACCAGATCCGAGAACGCCGCCTCCAGTTCCTCCCGTCGGACGATGTTGCCCCGGACCGACTGGCGCTCCACCCATTCCTTGAACTGCGGTAGCGGCACCGGCGCCGGGCCCACGTAGCGACTCGCGTCCAGGGCCGCGCGCGCACGGTTCGAGCCCTCCTCGGTCAGCGCGAAGGTGTAGCCGGACCGCCCATGCCCCACCGCCTTGGGCACCTCGACGAAGTGCCGCTGCTTCGCGGTCAGGAGCAGGTCATCCAGGATCGCGAACGGCACGCACACGGCCTCCGACAGCTCGTCACCGGTGAGGTGCCCACGCTGGTACAACGTCTTGAGGACGAGATCCGTAAGCTGGCCCTCGGAGAGCCCGGTGTCCTCCAGCGTCGTCGGCTTGGGCGGCGCATCAACCCTCTCGCGCGTCCGCTCTGGCGATTGTGCTACGATCGTCATAGGACTGGGCCTCTCATTGATAGTTCCTCACTCCGTCGCCGGCGCCAGGGCTCGACGCGGGATTCGACCACCAGATGACCTGCTGCTTCGAGGCCCAGGAGAGCTCGTCACCGACGCGGGTGCGCGTCTGATCGATGGTCCCTGGCGGCACCTCCAACACATACCGCGTGCCCGCACGCCCCCGGGCGGTCTTCCATGGCCGCAGGTCCCGGCGGAGGTCCAGGACACGACCCTGGGCGTCCAGGAACACGACGTCCAGCGCAAACGACATCCCGAAGGTGTGGATCGAGTGGCACGGGGCCAGCAGGATACCCTCGCCCGCCCCGGGGGCACCGCGACCCAGGAAGCCTCGAAAGCGCTGCCACCATGTGTCGGCCAGCAGGACCCTGGAGCCCAGCAGCGTTCCCTGTGTGCGGTTGACGATCTTCATCCGCTCACCCGAGCTGGCGCAGCGTCTGGGCGATCTGGATCAGCGCGGGGCCCAGCACCACCACGAACAGTGCCGGGAAGATGCAGAAGGCCAACGGGAAGACCAGCTTGATGGTGGTCTTCGCCGCCGCCTCCTCGGCCATCTGCCGGCGCTTCGTCCGGAGGCTGTCTGCGTGCACACGTAGCGAGTGCGCGATCGAGGTTCCGAAGCGCTCGGTCTGGATCATCATGGTGACCAGCGAGCGCATGGCGGGAAGCCCGGTACGATCGGCCAGGTCCATCAGGGCCTGGTCGCGCGGCGTGCCCGCGCGGATGGACAGATTCGCCAGTCCGAGCTCGGACGCAAACAAGACGCTGGTGTGCCGCATCTCCGTGGACACCCGGACCAGCGCCTGGTTGAGGCCCAGACCGGCCTCGACGCAGATGACGAGGAGGTCCAGGGCGTCGGGGAGCGCCTTCCAAAGCTCCTTCTGACGGCGCGTGATACGCGAACTCACCAGGAACCCCGGAACGACCCAACCAGAGGCCGCCATCGTGAAGCCGAGCGTCATCGCATAGACGCCAGCGAGGCCGATCGCCGCTCCGCCCAGCACGCCGTACACGAAGAGCAATCCGACTGCCGCGAAGCGTATGCCGATGAAGAATGGGAGCGCCGACTCTTCGCGGAAGCCGGCGTGCACGAGGCGCTTGCGCGCGTGGCTCCAACGCTCGTGCCGCGGATTCATCCACTCGCCGAGATACTCGAGGATATCGCGCACCTTCGCGCGCTCGCGTCGCCTGCGGTCGGCTGCGTCCCCGTGGAGGAGCGCGTCCAACCCCATCTCGGTCATGCGCGCCCGCACGGCCTGGGAGCGAGCCGGGGCGACCGCGAACACCAGCATTACGAACAGACCGGCCGTGAGCGCAACGCTGCCTGCGATGATGTAGAGCACGGGGCGAGTCCTAGATCTCGATGTTGATGATGGAGCGGATCCAGAAGAACCCGACGAGCCAGAGTACCAGGGCGACGAATACCATCGCCCATCCGACGAGTGTGGTGAACAGCAGCCCGACGTAACTGGCCTCGATGAGCCAGAGAATGAAGCCGACACCGATCGGGAGACACACCAACACGTAGCCGCTCAGCCGGCCCTGTGCGGTATAGACGCGAAGCTGCCGACGGATGTAGAAGCGTCCCCGGATCGTCTTGGCCAGGTTGTCCAGGATCTCGGCCAGGTTCCCGCCGACCTCCCGCTGCACCAGAACGGCAATCGCGAAGATGCGCACGTCCACCGTGTCCATGCGATCCACAAACCCGAGAAGCGCGTCCTCGAACGGGAGCCCGAAGCGCTGCTCCTCGAACGTGCGCCGGAACTCCTCGGCCACGGCCGGAGGACCCTCGTCACCCACCATGCGCATGCCGGCGGACAGTGGGTGGCCGGCCCGAATGGCACGGGTGAGGAGGTCGATCGCTTCCGGGAATTGCTCCTCGAAGTCCAAGAAGCGCCGGGCACGGCGCCGCCGCGCGTAGAAGTACGGTGACCCCGCCCCAGCCATGGCCGCGAGCCAGCCGAAGAAGATCGAGCCAGTAACGACCAGGACCGCCCCACCGGCTGCCAGGGTGAGGCCGAAGGTCATGAAGATGAACGTCTCCGGACGCCAGCGCAGGTTGGCCTGGTCGAGCAGATCCTCCACCTGTCGGAGGCCGGGTAGCGTGGTGCCGGATCCGCCGAAGACCCCGCGTCGCGACAGCGGGTCCTCGCGGATCAGGTCCAGCGCGCGCGCCTGAGCCTGCGCGACCGTCTCCATGAGCGGCTGAAGGCGCTTGCCCACCTGGCGGTTCCGGAACCAGTCCCGGAACACCTCCCACAGCATCGCGAGCGACAGGGTACCGAACGATGTCGCGGCGAAGACGAGAAGCGCGGCGAACCAGATATTGTCGAACATCGATCACCACCCCCTGGCGGTCGCGCCCGGAGACTGGGCCTCGTCGGCGGCCTGTAGACGCGGGCCGTCGAAGAAGAGGTTCCCCCCGAGCTCGATGCCGCGGGCCTTCAGCGCATCGGTGAACTTCGGTCGGATGCCCGTGGGCTTGAACTGTCCGATGACGTTCCCCTCGGGATCCACGCCCTGCCGATCGAACATGAAGATGTCCTGCATGGAGATCACCTCGCCCTCCATGCCCACGATCTCGGAGATCGACATGACCTTGCGGGTTCCGTCGGAGAGGCGGCTCACCTGGAGCACGACCTGGATCCCGTTGGCGATCTGCTGCCGGACCGCCCGCTCGGGCAGGTTCAGGTTGGCCATCGCGACCATGGTCGACAGTCGGTTCAGCGCATCCCTGGGGGTGTTCGCGTGCACGGTCGTCAGGGATCCGTCGTGGCCCGTGTTCATGGCCTGGAGCATGTCGATGGCCTCGGCTCCGCGGACCTCACCGACGATGATCCGATCCGGGCGCATGCGCAGCGAGTTGATGACCAGGGCGCGTGCGGTGACCTCTCCCCGGCCCTCGACGTTCATGGGGCGGGTCTCCAGACGCACGACGTGGGGCTGGCGGAGCTGGAGCTCCGCCGAGTCCTCGACCGTCACGATGCGCTCGTCGGCAGGGATGTGCGACGAGAGCACGTTCAGAAGCGTCGTCTTCCCGGCGCCGGTACCGCCGGAGATCAGGATGTTCATCCGCGCCTTCACGATCCCCTTCAGGATCTCGAGCATGGCCGGAGTGAACGCCCCTTTCTCCAAAAGGTTCTGGTCGGTGAGGACGTCCTTCTTGAAGCGCCGGATGGAGAGATGGGGCCCATCGATCGCCAGGGGCGGGATGATCGCGTTGACGCGGGAGTTGTCCGGCAGGCGAGCGTCGACCATCGGCGAGGAGTCGTCGATGCGCCGGCCCACGGCCGACACGATCCGATCGATCACCTGGAGCAGGTGACGGTCGTCCTGGAAGCACACGTCGGTGCGGAAGAGCTTGCCGTGCTTTTCCACCCACACGTCGTCGTGGGTGTTCACCAGGATGTCGGAGACCTCCGGGTCCTTCATCAGGGGCTCGAGCGGCCCGAGGCCGAAGATCTCATCCAGGATCTCACGCACCAACCGCTCGCGCTCGCGCACGTTGAGCGCCACCGTATCCCGCTCCCACTGGAGCAGCTCGGTGATGACCTGACGGATGGTCTCGGTGGCCTCGTCGCGGCTGACGTTCTCGAGGTTGCTCAGATTGAGCTTCTCGAGAAGCTTGCGATGGATGCGGGTCTTGGTCTCGGACATGACCGGCAGATCGCCCGTCGCCGGACCGGCGACGGGCTTCTGCGCACCGGGCCGTTGCCCTTCGAGGGGACCTACGTTGTCCCAGGAATCCATC
>QJYK01000151.1 GCA_003248075.1 Gemmatimonadota bacterium
GGGCAAGGGCTCCCGGCTTTCTTGTTACGGTGGGTTCAGGGCCGAAATTGTGGTTGACGCGCCAAAAACAGGCCCCAAAGACTCCGGTTAGGTCAGAAGGACTGGGAGAGCGGGGCGGTACTCGGCAACACTCGGCGTGTTCGTGCGACGGATTCTCTTGCCGCCCGGGTGAGTCCGCAGGATTATGGCGCGTATGACCGACCCGATCTCCCGCCTGAACGCCGCCCTCGAGGGCCGTTACCGCATCGAGCGCCAGCTCGGTGAGGGCGGCATGGCCACGGTCTACCTGGCCGAGGACCTCAAGCACAAGCGTAGGGTCGCGCTCAAGGTCCTGAAGCCCGAGTTGGCCGCGGTTGTGGGGGCCGAGCGCTTCCTGGCCGAGATCGAGACGACGGCGAACCTGCAGCATCCGCACATTCTGCCGCTGCACGACTCCGGAGCGGCGGACGGGCTCCTCTTCTACGTGATGCCGTACGTCACGGGGGAGACGCTGCGCGACCGCATCGACCGCGAGAAGCAGCTCCCGGTGGACGAGGCGCTTGGGATCGCCACCTCGGTGGCGAGCGCGCTGCAGCACGCGCACGACCGTGGGGTGATCCACCGCGACATCAAGCCCGGCAACATCATGCTGCAGGACGGCCAGCCGGTGGTGGGCGACTTCGGCATCGCGCTCGCCATGGGCGCGGCGAGTGGAGCCAGGCTGACCGAGACAGGGCTCAGCGTGGGGACGCCGTACTACATGTCGCCCGAGCAGGCGACGGGCGACCAGGCGATCGGCCCGGCAAGCGACACCTACGCGCTGGCCTGTGTCCTCTACGAGATGCTCATCGGCGAGCCGCCGTACCCTGGGAGCACGGCGCAGGCGGTGCTGGGCAAGATCATCCAGGGCGTGCCGGTGTCGGCTACGGCGGTGCGGAAGGCGGTGCCGGCGAACGTGGACGCGGCGATCCGGCGGGCGCTGGAGAAGCTGCCGGCCGACCGCTTCACGAGCGCTCAAACGTTCGCCAAGGCGCTTGCCGATCCGACGTTCCGCCATGGGGCCGACGCGGCCGCCGCGGGGCCGGCCCCGGTCCGGCTGCGCCGGATCGCGATCGCCGGCTGGGCGACAGCGGCCGCAGCCGTCGTCGCACTCGTCGTAAGCGCGCTGCTGCCGACCCCCGAGCCCGTCCGACGGGTCGAGCGGTTTGCCGATCCGTTCGTGGAAGGGCAGGAGATGACGGGCTACTACGGGGCCCTCGGGTTCGACCTTTCGCCCGACGGCAGCATGCTGGTGTATCGGCGGAATACCGACGCAGGCCAAATCCTCATGGTCCGCCGCTGGGACGACCTCAGGGCCACGGCTGTGCGCGAGACGACGGATGGCTCCGGGCCCGCGGTCTCCTTGGACGGGCTCGAGCTCGCCTTCGAGCAGGACGGCGCGGTCAGGGTGCTCGCCTTTTCCGGCGGTCCCGTGCGAACGCTGCTCCCCGACGGCTTTGCGCCGGAGTGGGGACCGGGCGGCTACCTATACGCGGGCACGAGATCGGGCGCCGTGCGTATTCCGTCGGTTGGCGGGGCCGTCGAGCAGATCTCTCGCCTCTCGGACGGTGAGAACTTCCATTTTGTCCGGGACGTCATGCCGGACGGGCGCCACGCGCTCCTCGAGGTCTCCCTCGCCGGGACCTCCGAGATCCGTTCATTGGATCTCCGCTCCGGCGAGATGACGCCCATCGTCGCGGAGGGAGTCTGGCCACGCTACCTGCCGACCGGCCATCTCGTCTACGGGACGCCGGGGGGCGGCACGATGATGGCCGCGCGCTTCGATCCCGACAGGATGGAGCTGCTCAGCACGCCGATCGTCGTGATGGACGGTCTGTCGTTCTTCTCGGTGGCGGACGACGGGAAGCTCTTTTATAGCCAGCTCGGTCTTACCGGCGCTGCGGGGGCCGGTCCGGTGCGTCAGCTCGCGTGGGTGACGCGTGACGGGGAGGTGAGCGCCGTCGACCCGGCCTGGACCTTCGACCGTGGGATCGACGCGGAGCAGGGATGGAGTCTCTCCGATGACGGCTCGATGGTGGCTTTGCGCGAGTTCGCACAGGGGGGATACGACATCTGGATCAAGCGGCTCGATGCCGGTCCCCGCTCCCTGCTCACCCCCAACGAGGCTCACGAGCGCATGCCCGTATGGGAGCCGGGCACGGACAACGTCACGTTCCTCTCCGACAGGAACGGGAACTTCGACGTGTGGTCCAGGCCGTGGGACGGGACCGGAGAGGCGGA
>QJYK01000188.1 GCA_003248075.1 Gemmatimonadota bacterium
GTCACCCTCGCCCGATCCGAGCCACAGGACGTTGTAGTCCGAAGGAGCGAGCGCGAGCGCTCCGACCGAGTACACCTCGGCGTCCTGCCACTGGCCGGTGAACGTCGTGCCGCCGTTGGTGGTCTTCCACACACCGCCGTCCGCGCCGCCCACCCAGAACGTGCTCGGGTCCCCGGGGACACCGACGATGGCGGACACGCGGCCGCCCATGTTCACGGGCCCGATGTGCCGCCACTCGAGCTCGCCCAGGGCGGCGGAGATCGCCCCGGCGTCCTGCGCGGCCAGCGGGGCGCACGTCAGCACGAGAAGTGTCGCACTGCTCGACAACGAGAGGTTCCATGAGCGCATCATGAATGGAACTCCTGCGGTGGTTCACGCGATGAGGTTCGAAGTGGTCGAGGAGATATAGGTCGCTGCGCGCGTCCTGACGAGGGACGGTCGCGACGGGCGCCTGGCGCGGGACAGCGGGATTCGTGAAGATCACGGGTACGTGATAGCCCGCTGCGACCGAGCACGATGAGAATCTGCCTGCTGACCGACCAGGATCCGGACGCGGATCCGTTCCCCGAGGACGACTGGCCGTGTGATCCGCGTCCATTCCTTCCCGAAGCGGAGTGGACGGTCATCGAGCTGTGGAAAGAGTACGCTGTGCAGCAGGTGATCGAGGCGGCCCGCGAAGGATACGACCTCTTCTTCAACCTCTGTGACGGCGCCTGGGACGAGGGCCGCGTCGGGATCGAGGTCGTCGAGGCCCTGGAGTGGCTCGACGTCCCGTTCACCGGCGCGGACTCGGCGTTCTACGAGCCGTCGCGCGAGACGATGAAGCGCGTATGCAACGCGTGGGGCGTGGACACGCCTGCGTACTGCTTCGCGCGGGATTCTGCCGATCTGGAGCGGGCGGCGGCAATGTTGCGTTTTCCGTTGTTCGTCAAACACCCGAGCAGCTACGCGTCCAACGGACTCACGCGGGACTCGAGGGTGGAAACGCCGGAGGCGTTGTTCAGGCATGCGGCCAAGATGATCGCCGACTTCGGCGAGACGCTCATCGAGGAGTTCATCGAAGGAAGTGAGTGCACGGTTTTGGTCTCTGAGAACCCGGACGATCCCGTCAGTCCGATCACCTACCAGCCGATCCAGTACCGCTTCCCCGAGGGAGAGTCGTTCAAGCACTACCACCTGAAATGGGTGGATTACGACGGCCTGGAGGCGCTCCCCGTGACCGACCCGCTGCTGGATGCGCGCCTGCGTGAAGTGACGGCGCGCTTCTTCCTCGGGATGCGCGGCGTCGGGTTCGGGAGGTGCGACATCCGCCTCGACCGTGACGGCCGACCGTTCATGCTGGAGATCAACCCGAACTGCGGCATCTATTATCCCGCGACGGACCCCGGCAGCGCAGACCTCTGTCTGAGGCACGACCCGGCTGGTCACGAGGGGTTCACGCGCACGTTGGTGCAGGCCGCGCTGGCCCGCCATGCCCGGCGTCGGCGGAGCTCCGAGGTCCTTCCGCGTGCCCGGGGGGACCATGGCCTCTTCGCGACGCGCGACCTGCGGCAGGGGGAGGTCGTCCTGACGCTGGAGGGGGCGGCCCACAACCTGGTGACACTCAGGCGGGTGGAGGCCGAGTGGACGGAGCCGCAGCGTTCCTGGTTCGATCGGTACGCCTGGCCGCTCACGGACGAGGTCTTCGTCACGTGGAGCGAGGACCCGGAGGAGTGGCGTCCCATCAACCACTCGTGTGACCCGAACGCCTGGCTCGAGGGCCTCGACGTGGTGGCGAGGCGCCACATCGCAAAGGGCGAGGAGGTCACCCTCGACTACGCGACGTTCTACACCGACCGCATGCCAGCCTTCGACTGCAGGTGCGAAACCGCCGCGTGCCGGGGAACGGTCCGTGGGACGGACTACCTGCAGGATTTCGTGGACCGCTACGAGGGGCACGTCTCGGACCACGTGCGCCGCAAGCGCGCGGCGCTGCGGGCCACGGAGGCCCCTGCCGGCGACATGGGCGGGTGAGCGCGGGGTCCGGGACCGACGTCGCCCTCCAGCTCGGACTGCTGATCGCGTATTCGATCCTGCTGGTGGCGGTCGGCTTCGTCACGTCCCGCGGTGGTCGCGGCGCCGCGAGCTTCTTCGTCGCCGAGCGGCGTCTCGGCCCCGGCCTGCTCTTCGCCACGTTCCTGGCGGCCAACATTGGTGCGGGCTCGGTCATCGGTGCATCCGGGTTGGGCTACCGTGAC
>QJYK01000113.1 GCA_003248075.1 Gemmatimonadota bacterium
CTCGGGCTCATCCGCCGGGCCACGGAGGCGAGGCGGGGGCCGCCGGTCCTCCGGCCCCTCGGCTGGAAGGAGGAGCCGCCGCGCATCCCGCTCATCGGCTTCCACCTCGACGACGCCCTCCGGAGCGGGCGCGTGCGCGTTCTCCCCGACATCGCCTCCCTCGAGGGTGACTCGGTGCGATTCGCGGACGGGGCGCTCGAGCCCTTCGACGACGTGATCCTGGCCACGGGCTACCGGGCCGCGCTGCAACCCCTGGAGGGACTGGTGCGCACGGACTCCCGGGGCTTCGCGCTACGGACCGACCGGGTCACCAGCGCGGACCGGCCCCGCCTCTTCTTCGTCGGGCACAACTACGACGTGAGCGGGGGCCTGTGGAACATCCGCACGGACAGCCGGATCGCGGCGAGGGCGGTGCGGGAGGCGCTGGGGGCCTCCTAGATTCGTCGGCCCGGACCCCCGTGTCAGGAGCCTCCGCCATGATGTCGCGCTCGCGCACCGCCGGCCTCGCCGCCCTCCTCTTCCTCGCCGGTGCCCGGCCCGACCCCGTCCTCGCCCGTCAGGGTCCCGCCGACCGCTTCGACGTGACGGACGTGATGATCCCCATGCGGGACGGGGTGCGACTCAACACGAAGATCTTCGTCCCGAAGGGCCTGGCGTCGCCGCTCCCCTTCATCATGAAGCGTACGCCGTACGGGATCGCGGGCTCAGCGGGCAACTTCGACGCCTACATGAGAGACCTGGCCGAAGACGGATACATCTTCGTCTTCCAGGACATCCGCGGGCGGTTCGGCTCCGAGGGCCGATTCGTCATGCAGCGTCCGGCTCGCGCTCCTGGCGACACCCGGTCCATCGACGAGGGAACGGACACCTGGGACACCATCGACTGGCTCCTCGCGAACGTGCCCCACAACAACGGCCGCGTGGGCATGCTCGGGATCTCCTACGACGGCTGGACCACGATCATGGGTGCCCTGGAGCCGCACCCGGCCCTCCGGGCGATCTCGCCCCAGGCCTCCCCCGCCGACATGTGGCTGGGCGACGACTTCCATCACAACGGCGCCTTCCGTCTGAGCTACGGCTTCGAGTACGCCACCATGATGGAGACATCCAAGGAGACCGAGCCGTTCTCCTTCGACCGGTACGACACCTACGACTGGTACCTCCGACTGGGCTCCCTCGCGCACGTCAACGAATCCGTGCTCGAGGGCCGCATCCCCACCTGGAACGACTACGTCGCCCACCCGGACTACGACGCCTTCTGGAAGCGACAGACGCTGATCCCCCACATCCGCGGTGTGAAGGTTCCCACGCTGAACGTGGGCGGCTGGTGGGACCAGGAGGACTTCTACGGTCCGCTGCGCATCTACGAGGCCCTCGAGCAGCTCGACACCACGGGGATCAACTACCTCGTGGTCGGACCGTGGAACCACGGCGGGTGGGCGCGCCCGCCCGGGAACGCTCTGGGCGCCATCCCGTTCGGCAGCGCCACCTCGGAGTACTTCCTTTCGGAGGTGCAGGCTCCCTGGTTCGCGTACTGGCTCAAGGACGAGGGCACGCTCGAGCTCCCGGAGGCCCTCACCTTCGAGGCCGGCTCCGGCACGTGGCGCAGGTGGGACGCGTGGCCACCGAAGCGCGAGATCGAGGAGCGCAACCTGTACTTTCGGGCCGACGGACGCCTCTCCTTCGAGGCCCCCGGCACTGACGAGGCCGGCGCCTACGATGCGTACGTGTCTGACCCCGCGCATCCGGTCCCGTACCGGCACCGTCCGATCCAGGCGACCTACGGACCCGGCTCGAGATGGCGGACCTGGCTCGTCGAGGACCAACGATTCGTGGGTGGACGCCCGGACGTGCTCTCGTGGGAGTCCGACGTCCTCACCCAGGACGTGAGCATCGCGGGCGAGGTCGTGGCCAACCTCTTCGCCGCGACCAGTGGCAGCGACGGGGATTGGATCGTCAAGCTCATCGACGTCTACCCCGAATCCTATCCCGAGAACTGGGAGTTGGCAGGATATCAGCTCATGGTGTCCAACGAGGTCTTCCGGGGCCGGTACAGGGAGAGCTTCGAGACCCCCAAGCCGATCCCGCCGGACTCGGTGCTCCCGTACTCGTTCTCGCTGCACACGCAGAGCTACACGTTCCGCCGGGGGCACCGCATCATGGTCCAGGTCCAGAGCAGCTGGTTCCCGATCATCGACCGGAACCCGCAGACCTTCGTCCCGAACATCTTCGAGGCGAGCGACTCGGACTTCCGCGCGGCGCGGGTGCGTGTCTACCGCGACGCGGGCCACCCCTCCAGCGTGAGGGTCCCCGTGGTCCGACGCACTGCGTCGTAGCGCCCCCCTCGCGAGCCCAGGGGGCTGCCGCCGCGGCGCAGGGGCCGAGTAGGGGCGGCGTCTGGCCCCGGGCGCCGACTGGCCCCAAACTCCCGATCCGGCATCGCTCATCCGCCCGACCCCCTCCCGCCGGGCTCATCCGGAGGCGGCACACCGTGCGCACGCTCCCCGTTCGCGTCGTCCTCGTATTCGCGTTCCTCGCGGCCTCACCGTCGGTGGGCCTCGGTCAGACGCCCGAGCTCTGGTCGGACCTGCACTGGCGCTCCATCGGTCCGACCCGTGCGGGACGCACGCGCGCCCTCGACGGGGTGCCGAGCCAGCCCAACGTCTTCTACATCGGGTTCGACAACGGAGGCCTCTGGCGCTCGACCGACTACGGCTCCACCTGGGTGCCGCTCTTCGACGATCAGCCGACCGGCTCCATCGGCGCCATCGCGGTCGCACCCTCCGATCCGGACATCATCTACGTGGGAACGGGCGGCGGGATCATCCGACCCGACCTGTCCACCGGGGACGGGATGTACAAGTCCACCGACGCCGGAGCGACGTGGACGCATCTGGGCCTTCGTGACAGCCAGATGATCGCCGACGTGGTCGTAGACCCGACCGATCCGAACCGACTTTTCGTCGCGGTTCTCGGACACCCGTACGGACCCAGCGAGGAACGGGGCGTCTTCCGGTCCCTCGACGGCGGCCGGAACTTCGAGAAGGTCCTGTACAGCGACGCCTACACCAGCGCGAACGACCTCGTCATGGACCCCTCCGATCCCGACCTCCTGTACGCGACGATGTGGCAGCAGCAGCAGGGGTTCCAGGAGGGCGCGGCGTTCGGGGGCGCGGGGCCCGGAACGGGCATCTTCAAGTCCACGGACGGCGGGACGACCTGGCGCCCGCTCACCCAGGGGCTGCCCAACGTCATCCAGGCCAACTTGGCCCTGGCGCCGAGCGAACCCGATCTCCTTTACGCCGTGGCGGCCGGCGTGCCCAGGGGCCAGCCCGTCACCAGCACCACGGGGGTGGTGGGCCTCTACAAGTCCACCGATGCCGGGGAGCACTGGGTCGCCGTCGACGTGCCGGAGGGCCCGATGGGCGCCGCCACCGCCCACGTGGACACCCGGCCGCTCGCGCGCATCGGCGGCGGCGACCTGCCCACGATGACCGTCGACCCCCAGGACGCGAACGTGGTCTACAGCGCGACGGTGGTGATGTGGCGCAGCGACGACGGCGGCGTTCACTGGTCCGCGGTCCGGGGTGCGTACGGCGGCGACGACTACCAGAAGATCTGGATCAACCCGAACGACCCCGGGATCATCCTGGCCGTGTCGGACCAGGGCGCCGTGGTCTCGGCCAACCGGGGCGAGTCCTGGAGCAACTGGTACACGCAGCCCACGGCGGCCATGTACCACGTCACGGCGGACAACGACTTCCCATACCGTCTGTGCGCCGGTCAGCAGGACTCGGGCTCGGCGTGCGTGAAGAGCCGCTCCGACGACGGGATGATCACGTTCCACGACTGGCATCCCGTGCAAATCCAGGAATACGGCATCGCCGCGCCCGATCCCAGGGATCCCGACATGGTGTACGGGAGCGCGCGCACCGACGTCTCGCTGTACAACCGCAGAACGGGGCAGGCCAGCAACGTGGGGCCGGACATGGGCCCCAGAGGCGACCCCTACAACCGCGACGTGCGGACCATGCCGATCCTGTGGTCCCCCGTGGACCCGGACCTGCTGTTCTATACCTCGAACGTCGTGTGGAAGACCCGGGACCGGGGACACACCTGGACGAGGATCAGCCCCGACCTGGCGCGTCAGACGTGGGCCGTGCCCCCCTCGGCCGGCAAGTACGCCGAAGGGGTGACGCCCAGGGCCCTCGGGACCATCACGGCGCTGTCGGCATCGCCCCTCGACGTGGACGTGCTCTGGGCCGGCACGGACGACGGCAACATCCAGACGACCGCGGACGGGGGCGCCACCTGGACGAACGTCACACCGCCGGCCATCGAGCCCTGGACCCGCATCTTCAACATCGAAGCGGGCCACTTCGACCGTGGGACCGCCTACGCGGCCGCGAACACCATGCGGCTCGACGACATGAATCCGCACTTCTGGCGCACCCACGACGGCGGACGAACGTGGACCGAGATCAACACCGGCATCGCGCCGGGGGCGGTGGCCAACTCCATCCGCGAGGACCCCCGTAGGGAGGGACTCCTCTACGCGGCGACGGAGACACAGGTCTGGGTCTCGTTCGACGATGGGGACCATTGGCAGTCGCTTCGGCTCGACATGCCGGCCGTCTCCGTGCGGGACATCAAGCTCAAGGACGACGAGACGTGCCTGTGCTCCGACCTGGTGGCCGGAACCCACGGAAGGGGCTTCTGGATCCTCGACAACGTGACCCCGCTGCGGCAGGCCCGGGAAGCGGCCGCGGCGGCCACCTCGGCGTTCCTGTTCGAGCCGGCAACCGCGGTGCGGGTACGCTTCGGCATGAACGATCCGACGGAGTGGACCCCCGAGCTCCCGCACGGGGAGAACCCCATGCCCGGCGGGATCATCGACTACTGGTTGTCCACCGACGCGAGGGGTCCCCTCACCCTGGACATCCTGGACGCCAGGGGGACCGTGATCCGCTCCTACTCGAGCGACGACCCGGTGCTCGAGCCCGACCCGGCGCTGGATCCGGAGGGCTACGACGCGATCTGCCGCGAAGACCCCACCGCCCCCAACTGCCGCGTCCCGCTCTACTGGCCGGCGCCGCAGATGGTCCTGAGCACGAGGCGGGGCATGCACCGGTTCTCGTGGGACCTGCACTACGAGCCGATCGGCGACGAGCCCCGGGCGGGGGGTGGCGCGACGGGCGCCGTCCCGGGGCACACGTATCCGAGAGTGGAGGCGCCGTGGGCCCCGCCCGGCGCCTACGTCGTGCGGCTGAGGGTCGACGGACAGGAGCACACGCGTCCCCTCGAGGTCCGCCTCGACCCCCGGGTCACCACGGCCTCGGCCGACCTCGCGCTCCTGGCCCGCCTTTCGCGCGAGATGTGGGAGGCCGCGATGGACGCCAACGCGGCCTACGAGAGCGCGAGGGCCTGGATCACGCGGCTGGGTGCCGTGCAGGGCGCGGAGGCGGCGAGTCTCAGGGAGCGGGTCGAGGCGCTGGCGCCGGAGCGGGCCGACGCCGGGGCTGCCTTCTTCCGCAGGGGCCCCTCCGGTCCCCCGACGCTGGCCACCGTCGCCGACGCGCTCATGGGTGCGGCGATGTCCATGCAGGAGGCCGACGTGGCACCGACCGCCCGTCAGATCGCGGCGTGCGAGGCGGCACGGAGCGACGCCGAGGGCGTCCTGGCCCAGTGGCGCGCGTTGGAGTCGGGCGAGCTGGCCAGCTTCCGCCCGCGACGCTGACCGGCCGAGCCGTGCGGGGCGGCGGTGGCCGGCCGCCGCTCCGGCCATCTCACTATGGCAGCGCGAAGGCCACGTACGTCCCACCGCTGGGCGCGCCGTTCTTGCCGCCCCCGCACGCGATGACGATGTACTGCCTGCCGTCCACCATGTAGGTCGACGGGGTGGCGTTGCCCGCTGCGGGAAGGGCGGCTTCCCAAAGGAGCTCGCCCGTCAGCTTGTCGAATGCCCGGATCTTGTCGTCGTAGGTGGTGGCCGCGATCACCAGCAGCCCGTTCCTCGTCACGATGGCGCCACCGTAGTTGTCGGTGCCGGTCCCGGTGAGCCCCTGCTCGGTGAGCGCAGGGTATTCGCCGAACGGGATCGACCAGCGGATCGTGCCCTCGTTCAGGTCGATGGCGTTCAGCGTTCCCCAGGGCGGCGCGATGCCTGGATACCCTTCGTGATCCAGGAAGATGTCGAACAGGGCGGTGCGGTACGGCAGATCGAAGGGGGTCGTCCCCACCTTCTCTGCCGACACGTCCCGGCCCGTCTCCAGGTAGTCGACCAGGGCCTCGATGGCCGCGCGTCCCATGGCTGCACCGAACGCGGGCATGCGCCCGGTGCCCTCACGGACGAGGGACACCACCTGGTCGCGCGACCTCCGGGTGAAGACGTCGTCGAGGCGCGGCCCGAGCGCCGTGCCCCGGCGGTCCTCGCCGTGGCAGCTCGCGCAGTTGGCCCCGTAGAGCGACTCGTCGCTGGCGGGAGCGATCTTCAGGAGCCACGCCATCTCGTTGGAGTTCACGTACAGCAGGCCGGTCTCCGGATCGAAGGCCGGACCACCCCACTCCCCGCCCCCGTCCACACCCGGGAAGATGATCGTCCCGCTGGTATCGGGCGGCGAGAAGGGATCCTCGGTGTGGAAGGCCCGGAATGTCGCCAGCGCCGAAGCGTGCGCTTCGGGCGTGCGCCGCGTCAGGTCGTCCTCGGTGAGGCGCTGTCGAGCGAAGGCGGGCGGCAGGACGGGGAACGGCTGTCGCTCGGAGAGCTGCTCGCCGGGCAGACCTCCGCCTGGCATGTCCCGCTCCTCGATAGGGAAGAGGGGCGCACCGGTCGTGCGCTCGAACAGGTAGACGTGGCCGGTCTTCGTGATCTGTGCGACCGCGTCCACGGGCCTGCCCTCCCGCATCACCGTGACGAGGGCGGGAGCTGCCGGAAAGTCGCGGTCCCACACGTCGTGATGGAGGCCCTGGAAGTGCCAGATCCGCACGCCGGTGCGGGCGTCCAGCGCCAGGACGCTGTTGGCGAACAGGTCGTCCCCGTGGCGATTGGCCCCGTAGAAGTCGTAGGACGCGGACCCCGTGGCAGCGAAGACCATCCCGCGCCGCCTGTCGAGCGTGACGCCGCTCCAAGCGTTCGCGCCCCCCGCGACCTGCCAGGCGTCCGGGGGCCAGGTGTCGAAGCCGAACTCGCCGGGGTGGGGGATGGTGTGGAAGCTCCAGCGAAGCGAGCCGGTCCGGACGTCGTAGGCCCGGATGTCTCCCGGCGCGCTCGGGAGGGACTCGGGCACCGAGCTGCCGAGGATGAGCAGGTCATCGAAGACGACCCCCGGCGAGCTGGCGCTCACCGACAGCCCCTCCACCGGACGGCCCAGCCCGGCGCGCAGGTCCACCTGGCCGCCGTCGCCGAAGTCGGGGATGGGCGTCCCGGTGGCACGGTCCAGGGCGTAGAGGCGGTTCCTGTAGTTGAAGATCACGCGGTCGCCGGTGACGACCACGCCCCGGTGCCTGATGCGCGACCCGGGAGCCTCGCCGTCGTTGGGATCGAAGCGCCAGATCGGCTGTCCCGTCGCCGCGTTCAGCGCGAACACCTGCAGCTTGGGCGTCGTCGCGTACAGGACGCCGTCGATCACGACCGGATTCGCCTGCATCTCCGAGCCCTCGAACGCGTCGCCCGTGTCGAACGTCCATGCGACCTCGAGCCGGGCCACGTTCGCCGGCGAGATCTGGTCCAGCGTCGTGTAGTGGGTGTGCTCGTCGTTGCCTCCGTACACGGGCCAATCGTTCGGATCCGGCGGCGGGGCACGGTCGGCGCAGGCGGAGAAGGCTACTAAGACGCTGACGAGGACGTGGTGGTAGCGGGTTTGGCGCATGGAGGTCCGGGTCGGGGGTCGGCGGGGCCCAGGGCGGCTGGACCGATCAGCATAAGGGGGTCGGCCGATCGGCGCCCGTGGGCACGCCATGCTTGATATGTGACCGTATGGATCGGCAATGTGGCCTCATGGCTGACGTCGGCGTAAGCGAGTTGAAAGGCCGCCTATCCGAGTACCTGGACCGTGCGGCGAGAGGAGAGGTGATCCGGGTCACCCTTCGCGGGCGTCCGAAGGCCCTGCTGACGCCACTGCCGGGTCGGCTGCGCCTCGAGGATGGGATCGCGGAGGGCTGGGTCCGGCCGGCTGCGGGTCGGCCTGGCGGACCGTGGCGACGGTTCAAGGCCTCGCGGACCGTGACCGACATCGTCAAGGAGGACCGGGGCTCGGGAGCCTGTACGTGGACGCGAGCGCCCTCCTGAAGCTCTACTTCGAGGAACCGGACAGCGGCCGCGCGGAGGACATCCTCGCCTCCGATCTTGATTGGATCACCGGACGACTCACCTCGGTGGAGGTCCGACGCAACCTCGCCCGGGGCCTGGCAGGACCCGACCTAGCGGCCGCGCGCCGACAGTTCGAGCGCGATTGGGCGAACACGGCCGTGGTCGAGCTAACTCCCGAGGTCTGCGAGGCGGCCGCGCAGCTGGCCGAGGTCACCGGCGCCCGCTCCCTCGACGCCCTGCATCTCGGCGCCGCGAAGGTCGTGGGCGGCGGAGCGCTCCCCATCGTCACCTTCGACCTCAGGCAGGCACAGGCGGCACGCTCCCTTGGATGGTGGTACTGGGAAGCTGAGAGCGGCCTCCGAGGCTACGGTTGCCACGTCATCAGTCCTCGGATCACGGACTCGGAAACCTCATCCGAGACACGATCTCCTGGAATCGAGGGTCGCCCCGTAACGGATCCAACCCCGGGTGGCTCCTCAGCTGCACCATGCTCGGTGAGTGCTCGCGGTATGCCTTCTCCAGCCAGGACATGGCTTCGTTCGAGTCGCCCAGAGCCGCGTAGACCGCCGCGATCCAGAAGGGATCCGCATAGGACGTGGCGCCCCCTCGGCCAGCCAGCTCGAGCTTTCGGAGCGCCGGTTCACGTTCGCCCAGGGTCGACAGGACGATCGCCGCAAGCACCGGCCCCAGTCCCTCGTTGTGGAGCTCGAGCTCCGCTGTTACCTCATGCCGGACGCCGAGGAAGGCCTGGGACCACGCCAGGTCGAACTTCGCCAACATGTTCTCCGGCGCCAGATCGAGAACGATCGTCGATTGGGCGGCAGCCTCCTGGTACCGGCGTACGTGGATATAGACCCAGGACAGATTGCGCGTCATCAGCAACGAGACGGGATCGAGGCTGGCCGCCTCCCTCGCCTCATCGATCGCCCGGAGGGAATCGCCCAGGAAGGCCCAGTAGACCGAGTAGAGGCGGTGCGCGGAGGCGCTGTTGGGGTTCAACCGGAGCGCCGTATCGAGATTCCCCTTCGTGGCGTCCCAGTCCCACTCATGCAGCAGCGCCACGTGAGCTAGTGCCACATACGCGTCGCTCATGGTGGAGTCCAGCGCCACGGCGCGCTCGGCAGCTTGGCGCGCCGGCGGGAAGACCGTGTTGGGCGCCCACCCGACAAAGGCGAGCATCGTGTAGCACTCCGCGAGGCCGGCATATGCCTCGGCGTAGTCCGGCTGCCGGTCGATCGCATCTCGGAAGGAGTCGATACAGTTGGCCTGCTCGGGGGTCCATAGCCGGTTGTGGAAGTAGCGGCCCTTGAGGTACGCCTCGTGGGCTTCGGCGTCGACCGCCCGATGCGTCTTCAAGCGGGATTCCTCGCCAGGGGTCAGGCTGACATGTATCTGACCCGCAATCGCCCGGGCCACCTCGCCTTGCAGGCCCAGGACATCCCGCATCTGGCGTTCGTATTGTTCGGCCCACAACAGGCGTCCGCTCGGCCCGTGGATCAGTTGCACCGTGATCCGAACGCGGTCGCCGTCGCGCAGGAACGAGGCTCCGATGAGCCCGTCCACTCCCAGCTCTTGGGCGAGTTGGGGTAGCGTCTTGTCGGTGTCCCGGTAGCGTGTCGCAGGGGTGCTCGAGATCACTCTGAGAGCGCTGATCTTGGATAGCTCCGCGCTCAATGCTTCCTGCATACCTTCGACGAAGTAGTCCTGAGTGGAGTCGCTCATCAGGCTTCTGAAGGGCAGGACGGCGAGCGCACGAATACCAGGGGATGCCGGTTCACGAGACATCGACCACCACACGGTCACCGAAAGCGCCGCCGCCAACAGCAGTGCCCCTCCCAGGCGTAGGCGCCGACGACCCGGGCGAGCGGCGGGCGGCAACGCCGGCTGGCTGTCGTCGAGACCGCCGACCAATGCTTCCGCGAACTGCGCCGCGGTTGTGAAGCGGTCCGTGGGTACCTTCGCCAGCGCCCTTGCGAGGGCCCGTTCGACGCCCTGCGGGACCGTGTCCCGCACCACGGACACCCGTGGTAGCGGCTCGCTCAGCCGTTTCGCGACGACGGCCAGCGCATTCGGACCCGTGTAAGGCGGCTCGCCCGCCAACATCTCGTAGAGCACACACGCAAGCGAGTAGATGTCGCTCCGACCATCCACTTCGCGCTCAGCTGTCGATTGCTCAGGACTCATATAGGCCGGAGCACCGAGCGCGATCCCCGTCTGTGTGAGCCTCTCCTCCCCGGCGACCGTCACCGCTCGTGCGATGCCGAAGTCCGCCACCATGGCGTGCCCGGCAGTGAGAAGGATGTTCTCAGGCTTGATGTCCCGGTGGATCACGCCGTGGCTGTGTGCGTGGCTCAGCGCGTCGCTGACCTGCTGTGTGATGCGGACCGCCTCGTCGATCCTCAGCTGTTTCTCGCGGTCGATCCGCTCGCGAAGCGACTCCCCTTCCACGAACGGCATGACGTAGTACAGCAATCCGTCTGCTCGGCCGGAGTCATATAGTGGCAGGATGTGGGGGTGCTGGAGCCGTGCGGTGGTCTTGACCTCACGGAGAAAACGCTCCGGGCCCACAACAGCTGCGAGCTCGGGGTTCAGCACCTTGAGCGCGACCCGGCGCCCGTGACGAAGGTCGTCCGCAAGGTAGACCGCAGCCATCCCCCCGGTTGCGATCATTCGCTGGACAAGGTACCGGTCGGCCAACGCGGTCCGGATTCGGTCCAGCATCACGGCCTCGTCGGCCTCTCGTGCGATGGGCCGCCTCGCGTCCGGGAACGCCGACCCCATGGATGCCCGGATGTCCGCCACCAGCTTCCGCGTCCCGGCGTCCGGACGAAGCTCCAGCTCCTGGGCTAGCGCCTCCTCGAACTGCTTGTAGAACCTGAGCGCCGCGGCACGGTCTCCGGCCGCCGCCAGCGCCCCGATGAAGCGCCGGACCTCGCCTTCCGCCATACTGGACAGGTTCCTGGCCTGGCGAGCGGCCAACTCTGCGTCGCTCAGATGGCCCAACGCCACGAAGTCATGGGCCACCGCCCAGGCCGCTCCAGCCGCCAGTCCTTTGAGGCGTCCTCGCCCCTGAGCCACCCAGGCGTCGAACTCGTGCATGCCGTCGACGTGGAAGCCTTCGAGCAGGTCACCCGAATACAACGCCAAGGCCTCTCTGCTCTGACCTTCCTCCACTGCCTGGGTGAACGCCGGGACATCGCACCATACCCTATCCGCAGAGACGCCGACTCCTTGATCCCTCTGCCCCACCAGCACGCCCTCGCCCATGATCTGTCGCACCTGGTGCAGCAGGTTTCTGAGCGCATTACGCGCATGCGGCTCGTCCAGCTCGGGCCAGAAGAGCGCGAGCAGCTTATCGCGGCGGTGGACCTGGCCGGGCGTGTACCCGAGGTAGGCGAAGAGCGCCAGGCGTTTGGCGCCCGCCAAGAGGGCCGCGACCCGCTTCGCCGGAAGGCCGGCGACCCGTGGCGGGCCAAGGAGGTGGAGACGGATCATGGCGCCTTACCCGGAACCCGCGACCCCCGTTAGATGGGATCTAACGACGGGCGGACGGTGGGCTGATGGGCTCTGAGCACCTTGGGGCCACGATACGCGCCGGGTTCGGCGCGTCAAGGAGAAACCGCCGGCAGAAGGAACATTTGTGTCCCGGCAGCCACTGCGAGGAGGCTCTCATGATCAATCGGACCATCCCCGTCGCGTTCCTCACAGCCGCGTTGGCGTGTGGCGGTGAGTCCCCCACCAGCGTGGCACAGGCGATGTCGAGCTCCGGGGCCGGCGGGAGCTCACCCTGCCATGCCGTTGCAGGGGCGTTGGACCAAACCGGAGTGGGCGCGGTGCTGTCGGGAACGATCTCCGGCGATATCGAGGGCACCGTGGTTACCATCGGGGGACCCGTACTGCTTCACGGGGTGGCCCTGTCGCGTCCGGGTGAGCAGACCTGGGAGGTCACCGGTGGTGCCGTCGCTCCCCTGATTGGGAGGACGCTGCGTTTTGACGTGGAGGTTCTGGCCGTCGGCGCGCAACCACCCGCGTTCCGCATCAACACTACGTCCCGCGTCGTGGAGGGAGCAGAGAGCGGCGAGCTGACCTATCATGGAATCACGGACGTGTCCACCGTGCCGTTCACCTCACACCTCTTGTACAATGGAGTGATCTGCCCGTAGCCGGACGGCGCTTCGCGGGCCGGTCAGAGACGCCCCTCCCCCCCTTCACCGCTCCGGAAACAACCGCCTCAGCCCCTCACGGAGCCCCTCTTCGGACGTGGCGACACCCCGCTCGGTGATGATGCCGGTGACCAGACGGGCCGGCGTCACGTCGAACGCGAAGTTCGCCGCCGGCGAGCCTTCCGGGCCGATGCGCACGGGGGCGATGTCGCCCCGGTCGGTGCGCCCGGACACCCGGAGGACCTCGTCCGCCGAGCGCTCCTCGATGGGCACGTCCCGCCCGTCCTCCAGCGTCCAGTCGATGCTGGGGGACGGGGCCGCCACGTAGAACGGGACGCCGTTGTCCCGCGCGGCGAGCGCGATGCCGTAGGTGCCGATCTTGTTGACCACGTCGCCCGCCTTCGTGGTCCGGTCCGTCCCCACGATCACGACGTCCACCCGGCCCGTGGCGAGGAGGTGCGCCGCCGCGCCGTCCGGGACGACGGTATGGGGCACTCCGTGTCTACCCAGCTCCCAGGCGGTGAGCCGCGCCCCCTGCAGGCGCGGACGGGTTTCGTCGACCCACACGTGGAGCGACATCCCCGCGTCGTGCGCAGCGTAAATGCCGGCGGTCGCGGTGCCCCGATCCACGGTGGCGAGCCATCCGGCGTTGCAGTGCGTGAGGACGTTCGTCTTGTCGGGGCGGGCGAAGCCGCGGAGTATGCCGAGGGCGTGCTCGCCGATCCTTCGGTTCAGGTCCACGTCCTCGTCGCAGATCTCGCCGGCGAGCCGGAGCGCGGCGGCCGCCCGCGCTGCCTCGTCGACGGGAGCGAGCCCCGCGGCGACCCGCTCCAGCGCCCAACGGAGGTTCACCGCCGTGGGTCGCGTGGCGAGCAGTCGCTCACACGCGTGACGCACGCCTGCGTCCGACGGATCGGCGCGGACACCGAGCGCCAGGCCATAGGCGGCCGTGGCGCCGATGAGGGGCGCTCCCCGGACCTGCATGAAGCGGATGGCACGGCATGCGTCGTCGAGCGTCGTCAGGGCCGCGATCCGAAGCTCGTGCGGCAGGAGCGTCTGGTCGATGATCCGAACGGCGTCGTCCTCCCACCAGATCGTCCGGTAGTGGACCCCGTCGATCTTCATGCGGACCCCTCATCTCCCGCCCTTCGGGCCGCATCGACGACCGCACGCGCGGCGGCCTCCACGTCCGACGCCTCCAGCAGGCTCCCTCCGATGAGCAGCAAGGTGTCGTTCCCGTAGGTCTCGAACCAGTGCGCCACGTCCGCCGCCTGGATGCCTCCCGCCGGGACCGGAAAGGCGGGAAGGTGCGAACCCAGCGGCTCTCGCGCTCGGCGGTTCACCGCCTTGCAGGCGCTCAAGGGCCAGGAGAACCGGCCCCGGGCGTTCACGTAGATCACGGCGTCGGCGCCCGCGAGGCGCCAGAGCGTGCCCATGAGGAGATCCGGGGCGATGCCCCCCTCCGCGTTGGGCGAGGTTCCGGCATGGGACGGGTGGGCCATGATCGCCACGCCGCAGTCGCCTTCCACGAGCACGCGCACGGTATCGAGCCCCACCAGGGCCGGGCACAGGACGACACCCCTGCACCCCGCCTCGCGCGCGATCGTGACGCGCTCGGCCAGGCGGTCGACGGGTCCCGTCACGTGCGGGAAGTACGCGGCGCGAGTGCCGGCGCGATGGTTGGTCTCACGCACCGCGTCGCTGACCCGCCTCACACGCTCCCGGAACGGGGCCGTGGCCTGGTCCGCCAGCCCGTGGTCGTCCTTGATGACGTCCACGCCCGCGCGGGTCAGGCGCACGGCGATGTCGATGAGCGCATCGACCCCGAGCCCTACAGGCTTCAGCGCGCTGCTCACCAGCGGCCGGCGCTGAACGCCTCCCACCATATCACGGATCCCCGGAACGCCGAACCGGGGTCCCGGAAGCCCGTCGAGGACCGCGTCGCTCAGATCCAGCCCCACCAGGCGCACGCGATCCATGAGCGACACGTTGCCCCATACCACGTTCAGGAGCTGGGTGAGGGACCCGTCGAAGAGCTCGTGCCCATACGCGATCTCCGCGCGGAACACCTCCCCATCGGCATCCTCGCGGTGCACGCCGAGGACGCGTCCCAGCAGGCGCTCCTCGACGTCGGGGGGTGCGGCCCCGGAAGGGACCTCCAGCGTCTGCTCGCGGGCGATGTCCAGCGCACGGCTCTGGGGATCCTCACCTCCGGCGACCCTCACGCGGTAAGCGGCGACGACCGCCGCGCCGACGTCTCGCGACGCGATCACCGCGGCCGCCTGGACGTGGCCAGCTCGCGCGCCTCCACCGCGACCCACGCGCGCAGTGCCGCCACACCGAATTCTTCGATCGGGTCAGAGGCCGTCCCGCTCGGGGCGACCTCCGACAGAACCGACCACTCGAACGGACGGACCTCCCTCTCCCCCTCGACGGCGACGTACAGCTTCCGCCCCTCCAGGTCGCCGGCCAGGCACGCCCATCGTTCGCCGTCGTCCAGGAACTGGAGCGTCTCACCCACCACCATGTTGAACGACGTCACGCCCTGGTCGTCGATGACGACATCCTCCGTTTCACTGGCGACCACGTACGCGTACCGCTCCCCGTCCGGGCTGAAGACCAGGTGGCCGGCCCAGCCGCGCGTGTCCATGATCCGCCCACTTACGATGACCGTCGACTGGAGGCTGTCGCGCCCGACGTACCCCCAGGCGTCGCCGGTCACCGAGACCGATAGCGCATCCACCTGCGCAAACGTGGGTCCCGGACGCCCATCCACGACCAACCGCTCACCACCCTCTACGACCGCCACGAACGCGATGCCGGTCCCACCAGCCAATCCGGTCAGCGCCCGGGCGCCGAGGTACGGCCCCCAACGCTCGTCTCCCCGTACGAGCCACCAGGCAGCCGAGTCGCGCGCGAGGTAGGCGACACTGCCCGGAGCGTTCCCGAAGAGGTATCCGCCGATGGCGCGGTGACCGGGTCCGGGCACGCCGTCAACGAAGAGCCGCACCCGGGACGCATCCCGGGCCACGTAGCCCACGTGTTCGCCGTCGGTCGAGAAACCCAGGTATGCCACGCCTTCGTGGGGAGCCTCGCGACGACCGTCGACCACCGGAACCGCGACCCCACCGTCCCAGGCGACGAAGCCGACCCGCCGCCCGGTGGGGTCGAACGTGAGCGTGCCGGCGTAGAGCGAGTCGAACGGCTCACCGAACGTGCCATCCACCACCACGTGCCACGCTCCTCCCCGCTCGGCCGAGTAGGCCAGCCGTCTCCCATCGCGGCTGAAGGTCATGTCTCCGACCCCGTCCACGGGCGGGCCGGAGACTCCGTCGAGTACCACGCGCCATTCAGCTCCGTCCTGAACCGGGAACGCCATGCGGCGACTATCGGGCGAGAACAGGATGTGGCGGACGGCGACGCCGTCGAAGCAGCTGCGGGCCGCTCCCTCGACCTTCAGACACGATCGTTCGCCGGATTCCTCCACGGTGAACGCGGTCCGGTGATCGGGGCTGCGGCCCCGCCAGACCGCCGGAGGTCCGCACGCCGCGACGCACGTGGCGAGAAGCGCTGCAACGCCCTGGCCGCGCACGCCGTCAGGGCCGCCGCGGCGGGACGGGGGTAGCGGCCACGGCACCGGTGATCTTCCCGCGCGCGACCGGCTCCCCATCGACGGTCGCTTCCGCCGCGAACCGGACGAGCGACCCCAGGTCGTCGGTGAGCTCCACCGAGTAGTCCATGCGGCACCCCGGGAACACCGGCCTGAGGAACTTCATGTCGACGGCGGCACCCATGGCGAGCGTGTCCCGGCTCGCCGCCAGACGCGCCATCATCGCCGTGGCCCCCTCGGGCCGAAATCCGGGATGGAGACGGTATCCGCGGTCCAGGTTGCGCAGCCCCTCCATCAGGTTCGCGGGATCATCTCCGCGCGCCTCCGCGCCGCGATGGAGGGTCAAGAGCGTCAGGAGCAGGGCTGCGCTCTGAGCCAGCCCCTCCATCGTGAGCGCACCGGGCCAGATGGGCATCTCCGGGAAGTGCCCTTGGAAGTAGATCTCGTTCATGGAGATGTAGCGCCCAGCCTCGATCATCGGGCGCGGCTCCATCGAGAATCGCTCGACACGGTCCACCATGAGGAAGGGGCGCCGGTGTGGAAGGAGGACCTCCACGACGCCCGAGCCGAGTGGAAAGTCTTCGTCTGTGCGCCTCATCGCGGCCTCACCCTCGTCACACGGACAACCCCCCATCGACGGTCAGGGTCTGCCCGACGATGTAGCTGGCGTCGTCGGATGCCAGGAAGAGCACGGCTCGGGCAGCTTCGTCTGCGCGACCCAGGCGCGCCAGTGGTATATCCGCTATCCGACGCTCCACGATGCGCCTGTCGAGCCGAATGCCCATACCGACATCCAGCAAGCCGGGTACGACCGCGTTCACGCGGACCCCCCGTGGAGCGACCTCTCGGGCCAACGAACGCGTCAGGCTGACGACTCCGCCCTTGGAGGCCGAGTACGCGGCCTGGCCCGCGACGCCGCGTAAGGCCGCAACCGAGGCGACGTTGACGATGGAGCCGTGGCCTCTGGCCATCATCGCCGGCAGTGCCGCCCGACAGCAGTTGTAGGTCCCGGTCAGGTTGGTGTCGAGTGTATCCGACCACTGGGAAGGTGAGAGCAGCACGAAGGCTTGATCGTGGACGATCGAGGCGTTGTTCACGAGCACCGCCAGCGGGCGCCGTGCGTCACACTCGGACACGGCCGCCTTCACCGCGTCTCCGTCCCGGACGTCGAGGCGGACCATGGCGCCATCGCTTCCGGTCTCACGGACCTTGGCGAGGGTCTCCGCGGCCATGTCCGCCTGAGCCCGGTACGTGATCGTGACGTATGCTCCCTCCGCAGCGAACGCCACCGCCAGAGCGCGCCCGAGCCCCCTGGAGGACCCCGTCACCATCACGCCCATTCCCGAGAAGCGTGGTAGCCCGGTCACGGCACGACCAGCGAGGGGAACTCGTCCTCCTCCCGGGAGGCGTAGGAATGGACCTGGGGATTCACGTAGAGGCTCCGGTTCTGCAGCACCGGTGGGCTGACGGTCCTCGCGGAGGTGCGCTCGGGGCCCACCCGCAGGGTCGTGATTCCGGGATGTGCGTACGCGAGGTCGAGGAGCGCCAGGCCGACCCACTCCCCTCGGACCGGAGAGTGGGCCGCGTTGACGATATCTCCGATCACCCGTCCCGCGAGCGAGACCTGATCTCCGACCGCGAACGGCTCTTTCGACAGCAGCGTGGTCGCACGTCGGGTGAGTCCCTCTTCGAGGCGTTGTCGCACGGCCTCCGATCCGACGAATGACTTCTTGCGCGAGAGGCGCCACTGAAGCTGCAGCTCGATCGGAGTGACCCGTGCGCGTCCCTCTCTGCGCACGTTGAAGAACCAGTTCTCGAGCGCGCAGACGTCGAGCGCCTCCAGGCTCGCCTCGGCCGCGTCGAAGCCGCGACCCAGCTCGACGAGAGAGTTCCACGTCGTTTCCGAGTGCTCCCGATCGACGATCAGCACGTAGCCGTACTCTCCAGTCTTCCCGGACCTGCAACAGACGAGCCCATCGAGGTGGAAGAAGGTCATGTAGGGAAGCCCGACGACCTCCTGCCCCACCAATCTGGCCACCAGCTCCCAGGCGTACGGTCCGTCGAGCGAGATGAGGTCGTGGGTGGCCGTCCGGTCGACGATCTCGAAATCGTCCACTCCTCGCGCGTGGAGGCTCAGATACTCGGCCAGCCCCCGCGGGTCCGGGCCCTCCGCGAGGAGGAAATAGTCGTCGTCGTCCCTCGCCACGACGCAATCCGCGTAGACATGACCCTCGCCGTCCAGCAGAAGCCCCTGCACGAGCTGGCCATCGCGCACGTAGAGCTCCCTCGAGAACACGCGGTTCAGCGCCTCGAAGGCCCCCGTCCCGGTGATCCACTGATAGCTGACGTGGGGCAACCGGCTCAGGGCCACGGACCGCCGGATGGCCAGGATCTGTTCACTCGGCTCCATCGACCGCCTCCTGCTTCTCGAGAGCCAGGTCGACGATCGAGTTGACGGTCCTCAGCGCCGACCGGCCTTCCTCGTCGCTCGGTACCTCGATCCCGAGCTCGGCCTCCAGGTGGATGAGCAGATCCACGGCGTCGATCGAGTCGAGGGCGAGCCCTGTCGCGAAGAGGGGCGTGTCGGGATCGATCTCATCGGCCTCCCTTTGGACTCCGAGCTTGTCGACGAGGAGGTTGCGAACCCTTTCCAGCATTCGCCTCCGCCGCTCGAGGTAGCTCCGCAGGTCGGACTCCATCGCCTCGCTCACGCGTCGACCAGGACGGCCAGGCTCACGGAATCTCCCATGTCCGAGGTCACCAGCGCTCGACGCACCTCGCCGCGACGCAGTGCCGACAGCGCAGCCACGAAGGCGAGGCTGGACGGAACGGCACGCGGCACGCCGGCGAGCGTCGCGTAGTCGCGTTCGTCGAACCGGCCGTCCGCTTCGGGACCGCACCCACCGCTCGCCGCGACCGCTCGATCGATCGCCTCGGACACCCGCCCCCGGCCTGCGGCGCCCCAGCCGGTCAATCGAGGCCCCGCCGGGGCCGCTTCCGGCCCGGAGGCCAGCACCACGCACGCGGCGCCCTCCCCACCGCTCCCCTCTTCGGACTCCGCGCCCGTGTCCAGCTCGTCGACGGCGCCGCCCAATATGAACGGAACGTCCTCGCGGAGGCTGAGCTGCTCCGCAGCCACGAGGAGCGCTGCGAGGCCCGAGCCCGTGCCGACCGTGAGCGCCGTGAGCGGCCCTCGCAGGCCGAGGAGCTTGCTGCAGAACCCGGCCGGGGCGTTCAACACGATGCGGGCGAACGCTGCCGTCGAGACCCGCGACAAGCCACCGTTCTCGATGCTCTTCGCGAACGCGTCCGTGCTCTGGGGCGACGCTCTGACGGATCCGAGCACGAGGCCACCGAGCTTCCTGGGTCCCAGCGGGCGCGCTCCCTCGGGGTCCGACAGCGCCAGAGCCGCGGCGGCCGTCAGGTAGAGGCTGCTCGCGTCCAGTCCATGGGGGTCGATCCGCGGGTCGACTTCAGCGAGGGAGAAGGGCGGCACCGGCCCCGCGGTGCCCCGACGTCCTCCTGCCTCCCAGGCGGCGATTCCGAGCCCCCGGTCGCTCACGAGCCCCACCCCCGCGACCACCACCGGGCGACGTCGAGGGGCAGGTCCCTTCGAACGAGGAGACCTGGACACCACCAGCGCCGCGTTCGCCCCGCCGAACGCGGCGTTGACGCAGATCGCGTGCTCGTATCCGGCTGAGCGCGGCTCCGGGCCGGCGATGGGGTCCTCCGGGGCGTAGGGCCGGGGCCCCGAGAAGTTGAGGGTGGGGGGCATCAACCCGCGTCGCATCGCCAGGATGGTGACCACGGTCTCGAGAGCGCCCGCGGCTCCCTGGGTGTGCCCGAGAGCGCCCTTGGACGAGCTGACGGGAACCGTCCCGAGGCCGTCCAGCGCCCGCCTGATGCCCTGCCATTCCGACCGGTCGTTGGCCTCGGTGCCGGATCCGTGGGCGTTGACGTACCCGACGTCCCCCGCTCCGATGTCCGCATCGACGAGGGCGGCCCTCACGGCCATCTCGACGCCACGTCCCCTCGGGTCGGGCGAGGTCTCGTGGAACGCGTCCGCCGACAGGCCGTACCCGGACAGGAAGGCGAGCCGCGTGACGCCCCTGCGCCGGGCCCACTCCGCGTCCTCCAGCACGAGGAACCCCGCCCCCTCTCCCAGGCTGGTGCCGAAGGGCATGCTGAAGGGCGCGCACCGCTCCGGGCTCAGTACGCCCAACGCGTGGAACCCGGCGAAGACCCTCTCCGTGAGCACGTCGGCTCCCCCGGCGAGGACGAAATCCACCGTGCCCGACGTCACCAGGTCGCGCGCGAGCCCGATCGCCCCGGTCGACGACGAGCACGCCGTGCATACGGTCATGAGCGGCCCGTCGATCCTCAGCTCTCTCGCCATCCATTCGGCCAGCTCATGGACTGGACGGGTCAAGCTCCCGAGACTGGTGCCGAAGACCATCCCGACCCGATGGGACGGGAGCGCAACGGGATCCAATCGGGCCTCGGCCATCGCCTCGCGGGCCGCCGAAAGCGCCAGCGCCACGCAGCGCGCGTCCTCGTCCGGGTCGATGGCCACGGGCGGACCCTCGAACCACGCGCCGACCTCTGCGGCCAGGTGCACCGAGAAGCCGCTGGTATCGAAGCGCCGGATGCGGTCGATGCCGCCACGCCCGGACACGAAGGCGTCGAGAAGCGGCGCGCAGCCCTCGCCGAGGGCTGAGACGGCTCCCATTCCCGTGACCGCGACGTCCCCCCTCAAAGGTATCGAGATCCGCCTAAGTGGCTTCCCGCGAAGTGGCGAGCCCCGAGATGAGAATCACCAGCCCGGCCACGAAGAGAATGGAGCCGCCCGTAATGCCTGGAATGAGTCCGAGCCATATCAGGGCGTCCGCGTTGTGGTCGTCACCCAGGGTCACGAGCGCCGCCCCGACGCCGAACGCCAGGATACCGATACCCATGGCCTTGAGCCCCCGGCTGATCCGTCGATCCCGAAGGGACTCCTGGACGTCCCAGAACGCGTCCGCCCCCACCCTGGCCGCGAGCCACCGCTGTCGCGCCTCGGCTGCGACGTCGGAGGCCGTCACGCGCTCGACCTTCTCGGTGTACTCGCGGATCACCAGGTCCGGCGGTTGCTTCTGAAGCCTCCACCCGACCTCGCCGAAGATCGCGCGGAGCTGACCCCGTCGCGCCTCGGACACCCCCGATTCGGCGCCCTCCCGGTCGATCGTGTCGACGATGGCGTGCAGGACCTCGGGCCGGTCGCGCAACGTGCTCTGGGCACGTGCGAGCCGCTCGGGCGTCACCTCGGCTATGAACGTCTCCATGCGCGCCAGGGCCTCATCCATGACCGGCTGCGCGTCCCACAGGCGTCGTTGTACCCGCGGGTCGACCTGGTTCTCGACCGGCAGGTCACCGAACATCCCCGTCACGTAGAGGGAATGCACCGCCGTCCTGACGAGCTCCTCCGATGCGGGCGAATCGAAGGCGAACCCGGAGAAGCTCTCCGAAAGGGGCCACTCCCGGATCCGTGCCACGCCTGCATCCATCACTTCGACGTAGGCATCGAGATCGGCGGGTGCGAGCGGCGGCCGGCGTCGAGCTTCGGCGGGCCCCCCGTCGTCGGCCTTGCCCGCGACCACGGCGCCCGACGCACCCATCACCCCCCGCTTGAGGAAGTTCCGGCGATCCATCGGCTGCTCCTTGCGCCGGGATTCGTGACCACCTAGGAGGTGCGGCCTATATTGATGGCCCCCGCAGAACCCCCTGATCGGGCGCGGAAAACCTCGGAGACCCTGGTGGTCGGGAAGCATTGGCGTCCACCCGAACCGTGTCAAGGATCGGGAACCGCGCGGAACGACCAGGGGAGTCGCCCATGAAGCACACCGTGGACGTCGCCATCGTCGGGGGAGGACTGGCCGGCCTGACGCTCGCGCTCCAGCTCTCCCGTCGGAGGAACGACCTTCACGTCATGGTCATCGACCGGGGCCGCCGTCCCGCGCCCGAGCGCACGTCCACGGTCGGCGAGTCGTTCGCAGAGCTCGGATCCCACTACCTGAGAGATGTGGTGGGGCTGGCCGATCATCTGGACTCCCGGCAGTTACCCAAATTCGGGCTGCGTTTCTTCGTGGGCGACCAGGAGGACCTCGCCGACCGGTTCGAGCTGGGCGTGCTGGGCACCGACCTGTGCACGGTCGAGAACGGTCGGCTTGCCGGACTCCCACTCCGGACGCACCAGGTCGATCGCGGCCGGCTGGAGAACGAGCTGGCCGTGCGGTGCGTCGCGTCGGGCGTCGAGCTCCGGTCCGGCACCAGCGTGGAGCGTACGGAGCTCGGGCCGGACCGGCACGTGCTCCGGCTCTCGGGAGACGAGGGTGGGGTGGTCGAAGCCCGCTGGGTGGTCTTCGCGACGGGGGTGGACGGTCCGGGCGACCGCCCCGCCTGGCGATCGCTGAACCACCGAGCGACCGCGGTGTGGCTGCGCGTGGAGGGGGATCTGGACGTCGGGAGCTGGTCCGACCGCCCCGAGTTTCTCGCGCGCACGCCGCCGTCCTTCCGTCGACTCAGCACGAACCACCTGTTGGGAAGAGGATATTGGATGTGGGTGATCCCACTCCCCACCGGCGTGACGAGCGTCGGCGTCGTGGCCGACCCGGACGTGGTGGACCTGTCACCCCGCAGCTATCCCGACCTGCTGGAGTGGATCGAGCCCAGGGACGCGCGCCTCGCGGCCGAGCTCGCGGCGACGCGCCCTGCCGACGAGAGGCTCCACACGGCGTCCCTGGAGGCCGGCGTGGCGCCCAAGTGCTTCAGCGGCGACCGCTGGGCCGTGGTCGGTCAATCGGCGGCCTTCGTGGACGTCCTTTATTCCCCCGGCGCCGACCTCATCGCGCTGGGGAACACGCTGGTGTCGGACCTCGTCGAGCGCGACCTCGACGACGGTCGCATCGCGGGCAGGTGTGCGATCGCCGATCGCGTGTTCCAGGGCCTGGCGGAGGGCTTCGCGGAGATCTATCGCGGCCACTACGCCAACTTCGGCACCCGCGAGGTCGTCGGCACCAAGGTGCTCTGGGACAGCGCGCTCTACTTCGGGTTCAACACGATGCTGTTCCGGCACGGCCTCTCGGGAGACCCGGCCTTCCTCTCACGCATCCAGCCCGAGCTGCTCACCGTGAGGTCGCTGCAGGCCAGAATCCAGGGGAGGCTGCGCCGAGGGGACATCGTGCCCATGGTACCCGGGGGCGACGCCACCGTGGAGTGGGGCTCGGTGGAATGGATGATGGACGCCTATCGGGGGGCGGAGGCACAGCCGGACGAAGAGCACGTGCTTCGACAGCTCCGAGCGGTGTTGTCGACGTTGGAGCGCGTGGGCCGGAGGATCGAGGGAAACGCTTGAGCCTCGAAGCGGCGAAGGCTGCGTTCCTGGAAGGCTACCGCATCGCCCGGGAGGGGGAGTCCGGCACGGGTGCCGGGCTGCTCCAGGCCCTCACCCGTCTGGACCCTCACCGAAGGCCCTTCGCGCTGGAAGGAGCCGCGATGGCGTGGAGGCTGCGGGAGGGCGCGGAGGTCCGACCGCTCTCCAGCGAGCTGCTGGATCGGACCCCGATGAGCCTTCGACCCTTCGTTCTGATCGGAATCGGATGCGGTGTCGCTCGCCTGGGGCTCGACCCCCCCGAGGATCCCACCGCGCTGGACGGCTACGGGTTCCACCAGGGGCTCACGTCCGGCCTGTCCGGAGGCGAGACCACCCCGGGCGCGGCGAAGCGGGTCGACCGGGGCCGCGGCAGGGCCCTGTGGTTCGTCACCGGCGGTGACGCCCGAGCGGTCCGGGGCGCCGTCGAGGGCGCCCGGAACGCCGACGAGCTCTGGAGGGGGATCGGCACCGCCTGCACTTTCGCCGGCGATCCGCGCGGGCACGCCCCGCTGCTCCTGCGCCTCGCCGAGCGTTTCGCCCCGCAGGTCGCCGCGGGCTCCGCAGACGCGCTCGAGCTCTGGCGCTCCCTGGGCGACCCACCCGCGCGCGCGGCCGACGTCGCCGCGATCCTCACCCGGGCGTAGGGGGGCGCGCCGCTCAGAACGGACTCCATGCATCCTGTTGCTCGCCGACATCGCGGCGGAAGCCTCGCCCATCGTCGGGCTAGCCCGTCGTCGCTAGCATCATCGCGACCTGGGCGGCTTCAATCGCGCCCTTCACGGCATCGCCCAGCTCTTCTTTGGTCCCACGACGCCTGGCAGCGGTGATGCGAGACAGCGATTCGTCCAGAAGATGCTCGCCGATCGGAGTCGGATCGAGAAGTCGCACGTACCGCTGCTTTTCGGTGC
>QJYK01000335.1 GCA_003248075.1 Gemmatimonadota bacterium
ACGACGCTGTGGGCCTACGGCGACGGGCCGAGCAGCGCCGTCTATCCCGGGCCCACGATCGAGGCCACGAGTGGCCAGCCGGTCACCGTCAACTGGATCAACGATCTACGCGACAGCGCCGCGCCGGGGGACCCCAAGCCCCTGCGCACCGACCACCTGCTGCCCGTCGATCTCTGCCCGCACGGGGCCGAGAACCAGGCCAAGACCGTCGTGCACCTCCACGGCGGTCATACGCCGCCCGACTCGGACGGCCACCCGGAGAGCACCTTCCTGCCCGGCGAGCAGGACACCTACGTCTATCCGAACGGGCAGCTCCCGGCGACGCTGTGGTACCACGACCATGCCCTCGGGCAGACGCGGCTCGGCGTCTACCTGGGGCTGGCCGGCTTCTACCTCATTCGCGATGCCACGGAGGTCGGGCTGGGCCTTCCTTCCGGCGAGTTCGAGATACCGCTGGTGATCCAGGACCGGAGCTTCCACCCGGACGGCACGCTCGAGTATCCCGCCTCGGTCACGGAGACCTTCTTCGGCGAGACCAACCTCGTGAACGGCCGCGTCTGGCCCTTTCACGACGTCAAGCAGGGGAAGTACCGCCTGCGCCTGCTGAACGGCGCCAACTCGCGGTACTACCGGCTGGAGCTCTGCCCCGGCTCGAACGGGTCGCCGTGTCCAGCCCCCGCCAGCTTCCAGCTCATCGGCACGGACGGAGGTCTTCTGCCCGCCCCCGTGCCGCTCACCGAGATCACGCTCGGGCCGGCCGAGCGCGCGGACGTGATCGTGGACTTCGCCCCCTACGCTTCCGGAACCGAGGTCTACCTCGTGAACAGCGCGCCGGCCCCCTTCCCGGGCACTCCGGGCTCTGGCGTCGTCGCCGACGTGATGAAGTTCGTGGTGCAGAACCAGGGTGGCTTCACCGGGCCCGTGCCGCCCACGCTGCGGACCCTGGAGGATCTCGACGAGAGCGCCGCCGTCGCGACCCGACACCTGGAGCTCCAGAAGGGGCCGGGAGACACGTGCAGCAGCTTCCGCTGGGAGATCGTCTCGGTGGAGAACGGCAGCGCGGTCGGCTCGATGTGGACGGACGTCGTGGAGTACCCGGAGCTCGATACCCTCGAGGTCTGGGAGTTCTACAACCGATCGAGCATGACGCACCCCATGCATCTGCACCTGAACTTCTTCCAGCTGCTCGACCGGCAGGCCTTCACGGTCGTGAACGACGAGATCGTCCTCCAGGGCTCTCCGACGCCGCCAGGCCCGGAGGAGTCGGGCTGGAAGGACACGATCCTGGTGAACCCGCTCGAGGTCGTGCGGATCGTCACCCGCTTCGAGGACTACACGGGGCTCTTCCCCTATCACTGCCACATCCTGGAGCACGAGGACCACGAGATGATGCGGCAGTTCCAGACGATCCGATGTGGGAATGGTGCAATCGAGCCCACCGAGGCTTGCGACGACGGCAACACGATCTCCGGGGACGGCTGCTCCGCCGCCTGCGAGGTCGAGGACGAGGTCTCCTTCTACGGTGTGGCGCTCGGCGGCGACGTGGAGATCACGGTGGATGGTGTCCTCGTGGTCGTACTCACTTCGCCCGGGCAGACCCAGGAGCAGGTGGCCCAGGCGATCGCGGTCGCGCTCGAGGCCGATCCGACCCTTGCCGCCGCCGGCGTGACTGCCTTCGCGGTCGCCAATCGCGTCGTCACCACCGGGATCATCGGCTCGGTGGTCATCGGCGATGCCGGTCTGTCGACCGTTCCTCCGCTCCCGGTGCCCTCCCTCGGACCCGTTGGGGTCAGCGCGCTCGCGGGAGCGCTCGCCCTTCTCGCGGTCGCCGCGCTCCGCCGTCGCCGGGAGTAGATGCCGGGATCGATCCCCCTCCGGGCGCGCTCGACTCGAGGGTCACCTGCAGGACGAAGGGAGCCTTGCCCCGATGGACGGTGAAGCCGTCCACGATCGCGGTCCAGGTCCCCGGCTCCGGCTCCTCGAGCACGATCCGCTCGGGTGCGTCGTAGGTGGCTCCGCGGACGTCCTCGACGCCCGAAGGCGAGACCAGGATCAGGTCGAGGTCGTCGGTGGGGAAGCGCTTCCAGTCAAGATGCCAGGATAGGTTGAAGCTGGCCTTCGTCGTTCCGAGTGGGATCTCGATCGGGAAGCTCTGCGTATCCGAGTCGCCGACGAGCGCGGTCGCTTGGCGGGTCGATTTCGACTTGCGCTCGAGCCGCGTGATCGTCACGTCTG
>QJYK01000089.1 GCA_003248075.1 Gemmatimonadota bacterium
GAGGAGGAGCGACGCAGCCTGGCGCACGCCGAGGTGAACGAGGCGCTCGCGGGCGACACGCTGGAAACGGAGTTCCTGCGACTCGAAGCCGGGACGGGGGGCGCGGATGTCGAATCCAGGCTCACGTCGCTCAAGCAGCAGATGGGGCTGCTACCCCCATCGGCCCCTGCAGAGGAGCCCAAGCAGATCGGCTCGGGGGACAGCGTCCAGGAGGCCGAGGTGGAGGAGATGTCCGACGCGGACGCGGCGTCCATTCCCGAAGCGCAGCTGATCGAGGAGTTCGATCGCCTGGGTGAGTCGCACGAGGCGTAGCGGGTCGCCGAAGCTCACGACGGTTTCGCGCCAGGGGGCGCTCCCACCGTGGGGGTGCCCCCTCAGTCGTCGTAGGAGACGGTCATGCGGCCCCCGATGGCCCCCCTTTCCATTCACATGAGCGGCTTCATCTTTCGACGTCGGTTCGATCCCCTTCCAGGAGTGAACCCCGCGTGAGCACGGTCTATCTCAACGGCGCCTGGGTTCCCAAGAGCGAAGCGAAGATCTCCGTGGACGACAGGGGCTTCCTGTTCGCCGACGGCGTCTACGAGGTGACGCCCTTCTACGAAGGAGTCCCCTTCCACATGGACCGGCACCTCGACCGCCTCCGTTCCGGGCTGGACTGGATGCGGATCGACTACGACGTGGACGAGCTCGCGGGCGTGTCGCGCCAGCTGCTGGCCATGAACGCCCTCGAGAGCGCCGAGACCTCCATCGTCTACATCCAGATCACCCGCGGCGCCGCGCCCCGCTCCCACCCGTTTCCGAAGGAGCCCGTGCCGCCCACGGTCTACGCGTTCGCCAAGGCATGGAGCCGGCCCTCCCAGGAGGAATGGGACCGGGGATTCGAAGCCGTCACCGTGCCGGATCGGCGCTGGGCGCGGGTGGACGTGAAGACGATCGCCCTCCTCCCGAACGTCCTCGCGTATCAGGCGGCGGTAGACGCAGGCGTGGCCGACGCGCTCCAGGTACGCGACGGGGTCGCGCTCGAAGGCGCCCACAACAACTTCTTCGGGGTGTTCGACGGTGAAGTGGTCACGCATCCGATCACGAACGTGATTCTTCCCGGGATCACCCGAGGCGTAGTGCTCGAGTTGGCTCGCGAGAACGGACTCGCGGTCCGGGAGCGCCCGATCCACGTCGAGGAGCTGGCGGACGCGGACGAGCTCTTCTTCACCGGTACCACGTCCGAGGTGCGCCCGACGGTGCGGGTGGACGGCAGGCCGGTGGGCGACGGCCGCCCGGGGACCATCACCCGTGCGCTGTCCCGCGGGCTCCTGCGCCGGATCGAGCGCGCGAAGGAGGCGGCGCGCGAAGTGACCCGGTGAGGCGCCCCACGGCCGTGATCCTCACGGTCTTGGGGGTCTGCGGCTGCTGGCGCTCGCTACCGCCGGGCGCCTCGGGGGTGGTGGAGGTCGTGCCGCCCGGACCCGGCGCCGTACGCCTCACCTACCTGGGCGTCGGCGGATGGATCTTCGAGCGGGGGACCGACCAGATCCTGGCGGCGCCCCTCTTTTCGAACCCCTCGTTCGTGCGCGCCGGACTCGGCTCGATCCGCTCCGACTCGCTGGCCGTGGACGCCGGCCTCGATCGCTACCGCGTCTCCGACGCCGCGGCCATCCTGGTGGGGCATGCGCATTACGACCACCTCATGGACGTGCCCCACACGGCGCGCCGTCACGCACCGGCCGCCACGATCCTGGGAAGCAGCACGGTTCGGAACACCCTGGGGAGCTGGAGTGGCCTGGCGGATCGGGTGCTGACCATCGACTCCCTGGCGGGCGACGTGGAGCATCCCGGCACCTGGATCCGCCTCGGCCGAGGGCTCCGCGTCATGGCTTTGCGGTCACACCACGCGCCGCACTTCGACGGATACACGCTCTACCAGGGCAAGAGGGACCGCCCCCTCGACCGGGAGCCGCGCTGGGCGACGGAGTGGCTGGACGGTCCGAGCTACGCATTCCTGGTGGACTTCCTCGACCCCGACGGGGGGGTCGCCTTTCGGATCTACTATCAGGATGCGGTGGCGGCGGCCCCCAGGGGCTTCGCGCCCGCGGAGGAGATCGCGATCCGTCCGGTGGACGTCGCGATCCTGGTTCCGGCGACGTTCGACCAGGTGGAATGGCACCCCGAGGCGTTCATCGAGAATCTCCGCCCACGGTGGGTCCTGCTCGGACACTGGGAGAACTTCTTCGTCCCG
>QJYK01000302.1 GCA_003248075.1 Gemmatimonadota bacterium
CTCAACGGCCCGTCAAAGGTGTCGGTGGCTTTAGCGTGGGGGTCACACCCGTTCCCATCCCGAACACGGCCGTTAAGCCCCACAGCGCGGATGGTACTGCCGAGGCAGCTCGGTGGGAGAGTACGTCGCCGCCGGCTCATCTCCCGGGCGCCCGCCCGATCCCTTCGGATCGCGGCGGGCGTCTCTCGTTCTGGCGGCGGCCCGTCCGGCATCACCCACCGGGGTGCGCATCGCGTCGACGGCCCGACCCACACGGGCGGGAGGTTCGCGAAGGAAGGCGAGCCGTGCGTATGGCCGCGGGAACCCGCGTCCCGCAACCGGTCACCGCCCCGAGAACGCGCGGAGCATCGTGATGCAGGCCACCTCCGGGTCCTCCGCCGCCATCACCGCCCCGACCACGGCCGCACCCGCAGCTCCGGTGGACGCGACCTCCTCGGCCCGCTCGACCGTGATTCCCCCGATCGCGACCACCGGCACGTGCACCGCCTCGACCACGCGCCTCAGGCCTTCGAGGCCGATGACCGGGCCGGCGTCGGGCTTCGTGGCCGTGGGATAGACTGCTCCGCAGCCGATGTAATCCGCGCCTTCGTCCACGAGCCTTCGCGCCACCTCGGGCTCGTCGCACGACCGCCCGATCAGGAAACCGCCGTGCACCACCTGCCGGGCCACCGAGACCGGGAGGTCGTCCGGACCCAGGTGGACACCGTCGGCGCCGATCGCCAGCGCCACGTCCAGTCGGTCGTTCACGAAGAGAAGGACCCCCGCCTCACGAGTGAGCGCGCGCAGGTCCCGTCCCAGATCGAGCAGCTCGCGGGGTGGCTCCCCCTTGTTCCGGAGCTGGACCGCGCCGGCGCCCCCTGCCATCGCGGCGGCCACGACCTCCTCGAGGGTACGAGGCGCGGCCAGCGCTCGGTCGGTGACCACGACCAGGCGGAGCGCTCGAGAGAGCTCCGCCGCCGTCACCGCTGGGGTCTGGGAGCCGGGGCCTCGGATTCGCGCTCGAGGCGCGCGCGCTCTCGTCTGGAGCGGGCAACCGCCTGGTTGTGCTCCTGCAGCGTACGGGAAAAGACGTGCGTTCCGTCCGGCCACGCGACGAAGTAGAGGTTGTCCTCTTCGGCGGGGAAGAGCGCCGCCTCGAGCGCGGCATCTCCGGGGGCCCCGATGGGTCCGGGGGGGAGCCCGGGCTGGGTATAGGTGTTGTAGGGGCTGTCCGCGACCGAATCGATTGCCGCGAAGAGGAGCCTCTCCCGAGTGCCCCCGAGCGCGTACAGCACCGTCGGGTCGGCCTGGAGCAGCCATCCCCTGCGCAGCCGGTTGTGATACACGCTCGCGATCCGCGGCATCTCTTCGGCACGGCGAGCCTCCGCCTGGACGATCGACGCCAGCGTCACAAGCTCCCGTTCCGTCATGCCCAGGGTGTCGAGGCGCTCGCGCCGCCGGGGTGTCCAGGCCCTTCGGTAGCGGTCGACCATCGCGTCGAGGATCGCCGGGAGCGGAACCCCGGGAGCGAAGCGATACGAGTCGGGAAACAGGTAGCCCTCGAGGGTCGGTCCCGGCACCCCGCTGCGATCCGCCGCGTCGGGTTCGGCCAGGGCGCGACTCACTTCGTCCACGGGGAGGCCGCTCAGACCCGCGAAGCGGGGAGCCATCTGGTCGAGACGGAACCCCTCGGGCACCGTGAGGGTGACGGTCAGGACACGGCCCTCGGTGAGGGCGTCGAGGACGTCTCGCCAGCGGGAGCTACGGGCCAACGCATAGCGTCCCGACTTCACCAGGCGGTCCTCCCCGCGGATGCGGGCGTAGAGCCTGAAGAGGGACGGCCAGCGTATGACCTCGCGACTGGCCAGCGTATCCGATACCTCCGCGAGGCCGGCCCCGACGGGTACGGTGAGCTCGACCGGGGCCCCCGGGGGACCACCGCACGCGCACAGGAGTGTGGCGGCGCATACGCCGCGGCGACGCCAATGGCCCATGCTCAGGCGCCGTTTGTCCGCGGCCGGTCGATCCAGGCCTGGAGGATGAAGGCCGCCGCGGCCGCGTCCACCCGTCCCTTCTGTTCTCGCTTCGATTTCGGTAGCTCCGAGGAGCGGATCGCACGCTCCGCCCGTGCCGAGGTCAGTCGCTCGTCTACGAAGTCGACGGGAATCCCCAGCCGCTCGGCCAACCGCTCGCCGACCCGCCGCGTCTCCGCGCACCAGTCGGTTTCCCGCCCCTCCAGGTCGAGGGGAAGGCCCACGACCAGGCGCAGGACACCGGCTTCGCGGGCGATCTCCTCCAGGCGTCGGAGTGGGGGTCGCTTTCCCTTTCGTCGCTCCACCACGGTGAGCGGGGACGCGAGGGTACACGTCGGATCGCTGAGAGCGACCCCGATCCGCCGCTCGCCGTAGTCGATTCCCATCACGCGCACGATGCGTGGGGCCTCAAAGCCGGGCCAGCGCCGCGTCCAGATCGGGCGAGTCCAGGAGCAGGCCGTACAGCTCGTGGACGGCACTCTCGGCGCCGAAGGCGAACGCGCAACGGCCGTCACCCCGACCTCGGCAGTTGACCTCGAGTACGGCGATGGGCCCTCCCGACAGGCGGGTGAGCAGGCCTGAGAGGAATCCGGTCGTGAACGAGCAGGAGGCGTCGGCATCGGCTGCGGTCTCACCCGACTCGACCCAATTCTCGCTGCTCAGAAGTCCGATCCCCGGATGGGGCGCCGCCCTCGTGAGCGTCCCCCACCCCCGGTCCCCGAGAAAGGTCGTCAGACGGGCCCAGAAGACGTCCTCCGGGAGGGCTCCCAGCTCCTCGTCTGCGCTCTTCTTGAAGGCGGCCACCGCTTGGAGACCGCTCTCGTAGCCTGCGGCATGGAGCGCATGGATGGCCGGCAGCGAACCGGCTTCCCGCGTGAGGGCCTCGCGCATGGTCCTCAACGCCGAAACCGGAAGCGCGACCTCCCGGTAGGGAGCGGTGCTCGGGTCCATCGACGCCCCTCCAGCTGCCTTCGGAAACACGGTCCCTCGATCCTGGTTAGAATATACGGCAAGAACCGGCCCACCGAACCGCCGGACTTCGGCTCCTTGGGGAGGCCCAGATGGAATACGATCACGAAGCGCAGGTTCTGAACTTCCTTTCCGGCCTCGTCATCGGTGCCGTACTCGGCGCGGGGATCGCCCTTCTGACGGCGCCCGAACCGGGCAAGCGAACGCGTCGACGCATACGCAGGGCGGCACACCAGATTCGGGACTCGGCCTCGGACCGGTGGGAGGAGCTCGCCGACGATGTGAAGGGCAGGGTGGACGACGCCATGCGCGGCGCACGCGAGCGCTTCGCGGGTTGAAGCGAAGCGTTACAACCCGTCCAGTAGGCGCTTCGCGGCTTCCTTCTGTAACGGGTCTATAGGATCCAGCGAGGGGCGGTCGAGGACCTCGAGGAGCTCGCGGCGAGCATCCGCTTTTCGCCCCAGGTCGAGGTAGGCCCGGGCGAGGTCCAGGTGATGGACGAGGGACTCGGGCGCCAGTCGGACGGCTCGCTCCAAATGCTCAAGGGCCGCGTCCCATGAGGCATCGCCGATCGCATCGACGCCCAGCATGCTCCTCGCGGCCCATCGTTGAATGCCGGAAAGGCGTCGGATCTCGGCGTTCCACTCGCCCAGCACGTGATGGGCTCCAGCGTTCAACGAGTCGAGCGCGAGGGCCGTGAGCGCCGCCGAGCGGATCTCGGACGCGAGTCGTGCGCGGGTTTTGAGTCCCTCCTCGAGCGCCAGGCGTCCCAAGGCGATCGAGAGCCACTCATACGCCTCGGCGCCGGAAGGGTCGGCCTCACGGGCGCGCTCCGCGAACGAGACCGCCTCCTGCGCGCGCCGCTTCCGCTCCGTGCGCTCCTCGGCCAGCATCCCGAGGTTGACCGCCTCCCGGGCGGCACGCCACAGTGCGGGGTAGCTGGCGGAATCCTCTTCGAGCGCACGGGCGTAGAGGGCGAGCGCGGTCAATGCATCCAGAGCCGCGTGCGCCTCGTCACCGTGCCGGATCAGGGCCTCTCCCACGGAGCGCCCGATGTCGTCGTCGTCGAGGGGACGCGCCTGGGGGAGCCCTGCCAATGCGAGGGAGATGAGGAGCGTGGTGGCGATCATGGTGCGTTCACATTGCGGACCCCGCCGGCGGAGGACAAGTCGGACCGTGTCCGAGGCACCGGCATGATCCCCTCTCGGGTCGTCGAGGCGAAGCGGGACGGAGTCAGCATCCCTTCCGCCGAGCTGGAGGCCTTCCTCCGGGCGTATCTGGACGGAGCGGTGGAAGAATACCAGATGTCGGCCTTCCTGATGGCCACCTACTTCAAGGGGTTGGACGCCGACGAGACCGCGACGCTGGTGAAGGCCCTGCTCTCGTCCGGCTCGACCGCGGATCTCTCCGTCATCGAGGGACCGCGGGTGGACAAGCACTCCACAGGTGGGGTCGGGGACAAGGTGTCCCTCGTCCTCGCCCCGCTGGCGGCGGCATGTGGGCTCTTCGTTCCGATGATGTCGGGACGGGGCCTTGGGCATACCACGGGGACGTTGGACAAGCTGGAGGCCATCCCCGGCTTTCAGACCCGCCTCCCCCTCAAGACCTTCCGGTCTGTGCTCCAGCGCGTGGGCTGCGCCATGATCGGGCAGACGGAGGAAATCGCGCCGCTCGATCGTCGACTGTACGCTCTGCGGGACGTGACCGGAACGGTTCCGGTCATCCCGCTCATCGCTGCCAGCATCATGAGCAAGAAGCTGGCGGAGGACCTGGACGGACTGGTCCTGGACGTAAAGACGGGCTCCGGCGCATTCATACCCGAAGAACCACGCGCGCTTTCCCTGGCGCGTACGATGGTCGGCATCGGCCAGCGGCACGGGCTGCCGACGGTCGCGCTCCTGACCGCAATGGACCGACCCCTCGGCTCTGCGGTCGGCAATGGACTCGAGACTGCCGAGGCGATCCGCTGTCTCCGAGGCGAGGGGCCTCAGGACCTCGCCGACCTGGTGGTGCGTGAGGTGGCCGAGATGCTGCGAATCTCCGGCGTCGTCTCCGAAGAGGAGGTCGCGCTGGCTCGGGCTCGCCACGGGCTGGATTCCGGTGCGGCCCTCGAGCGCTTTCGCATGTTGGTCCGAGAACAGGGGGGCGATGCCTCGATGGTCGACCACCCGGATCGGCTCCTGGGAGCGCCGATCCAGCATGCCATCCGGGCGACGCGGGCGGGGACGGTCGTGGCCATCGAGCCGAGGCCACTGGGCGAGGGCGTGGTGCTGCTCGGCGGGGGAAGAAGGACGATGGGGTCGGAGATCGATCTCGACGTGGGCTTCGTGCTGGACGTTCGCCCCGGCTCGGTGGTCGATGTCGGAGACGTCATCGGGGTGGTGCACGCCCGCGACGAGGACGGCGCGGCCACAGGCCGGCGCATGCTTCTGAGCGCTGTTGAGATCGGGTCGGGGGTACCCGAGCTCCTGCCACTGGTTTCACACCGGCTGACCGCAGCCGATCTCTGACACACCACCGAGGAGGTCCGCTCCCCGAGCTCAGGCCGGCCCCGTCTCCCAGCTCCTGTAGGGGACGCCCGCCGCTGCCCAGGCCGCCTCGAGCGTCGATGCATCCGCAGCCAGCGCGGCCACGGCGAGGTCGCAAACGGCGCGCGCCGCTGCCGGGGCCGGCACCACCTCGACCGCGATCCCGCTTGCCCGGGCGACCTCCTCCGCCCACAGCGCCCCGTTCGTCGACTCGAACACGTAGGTCGCGACGGTCGCCGCGGTCACGGCTCGCGCGGAATGCGGAAGCGCCGGCCTCCCGACTGATCGCAGAACTCGGTCGGCTCCGTCCCGGGCAGGAAGTACTCGACGTATTGGTCCTCTTCCGCGCACCAGCGCGACGCGAGCTTGCCCGTCCGCCGGTCTACTCTCACCGCCTTCAGCCCCGCGAGCACAGGCCAGCGTTCAGGGATCGGCATCACCGCGGGCCGAGCCTCTCCCGGCGCGCCCTCGTCGGCTGCCGCCTCCGATCCGTAATAGACCTGTTTCATGAACCGGCCCCAGACCGGGCTTGCCAGACCGCCTCCGGTGGCCTGGCGTTTGCCTGGCCCGAGCTTGAAGATCGGCACCGGCGTGTCCATTCCGAACCACACCGTCGCCAGGAGGTTCGGGGTCACCCCCGTGAACCAGACGTCCGTTCCGTCGTTGGTGGTGCCTGTCTTGCCCGCCGCCGGGACCTGGTAGGGCAAACCGGCGGTGACGCGGACGCCCGTCGCCCCGGTTCCCCGCTGGACCACTTCTTCGAGCATCGAGACCATGATGCGGGCGACGAGGCTATCGAGGACCTGAGTCCGCTCCGGCTGCGGCTCCCAGAGCACGTTTCCGGCCGCGTCCTCCACCCTCAGGATGGGTTCGGGCCGCACCTTGGTTCCGAGTGTCGCGAAGGCGGAGTACGCCTCGGCCATCTCGAGCGGAATGACCTCCACGGCTCCGATGGTCGTGGACGGGAAGCGCTCGATCTCGGTGTTGATACCCATGCGACGGGCCGTCTGGGCGACCGTCTCGATGCCGACCTCCTCCCAGCCCAGCTTGATCGCGATCATGTTCGTCGACGTGACCAGGCCCTGTCGTATCGTCATGGGCCCCTTGAAGTCGGGCTCGAAGTTGCTCGGCCGCCAGTCCTCCCCGCTGACCTGCGGATACACCACCGGACCATCCACGACGATATGCGAGGCCGGAATCCGGGAAGCGATGGCCGCCGTGTACACGAACGGCTTGAACGAAGAGCCCGCCTGTCGGCGCGCGAGCCTGGCGCGATCGAACTTGGATTGGTTGAAGTCCCGCCCGCCGATGAGCGCCTTCACGTGCCCGGTCACCGGGTCGAGGGAGATGAAAGCTCCCTGCAGGTAGGGGGTCTGTCCCGGGAAGCTCTGCACGGTATCGAATTCGGCGTACCTGGGGTGCTCGAAGCTCGCATCGGCCTCGATGGCTGCCCAACCCGCGTCCATGGCTTCCCTGGCGGCGCGCTGCATGTCGACGTCGAGCGTGGTGTAGACGCGGAACCCGCTGCGGTAGATCTCCGAGCCGAAGCGGGACTCCAGGGTCTGGCGCACCCATTCCGCGAAGTACGGCGCGATCGAGAGCACGTTTCCTTCCGGCTCCTCGGCGGGGAGCGGCTCCTGCTTCCAGCGCTCCGCCTCCTCCCGCGTCAGGTACCCCTCCTGGGCCATCCGGGTCAGCACCAGGTCCCGGCGTCGCTTGGCATTGTCGGGGTGGCGGAACGGATCGTATCGCGCCGGAACGTTGAGGATCGCCGCCAATAGCGCCGCCTCCGCCACGTTGACGTCCGTCACGTTCTTGCCCAGGAAGCTGCGGGCCGCATGCTGGAAGCCGTACCCACGGCCCATCCAGATCTCGTTGAGATAGGCCTCGAGGATCTGGTCCTTCGAGTACGCCCGCTCCAGGTCGAGGGCGACCTGGACCTCCTTGAGCTTTCGGTTGATCACCCCCCGGCCGAAGCGGCGCTCGAACCCGATCTGATCGAACATGTTGCGGGCGAGCTGCTGCGTGATGGTGCTGCCCCCTCCCAGGTTCCGGTTCGTGATGGGGCGCGTGAGCACCCCGAACACGGCGCGAGCGATGCCACGCGGATCGAAGCCCCGATGCTCGTAGAAGCGATGGTCCTCGATGGCGACGACGGCCTGCGGGACGTAGGCGGGCAGGGCCTGGATGGACACGGGAGTCCGTCGCTCGAAGCCGATCTCCTCGATGAGCTGGCCGTCGTGACTCAGCAGCTTGCTGGTCTGCTCCGGCTCCCAAGTCTTGATCTGGGCGATGGACGGACAGGCGTCACCGGCGCACAGGTTCCGCCACGCCCCCCACATGCCGCCGATCGCGAGGGTCGCGAGGAACGTTCCCGCGAGGAGATACTCCCGCGGATACCAGAGCCGAGAGAGGAAGTCCCGGAGCTCCGTCTTCGTGATCTTGGGCTTGGCCTCGGCCATTTGTCCTGTCCCGTCCGGCGTTGGCCGCGGACGACTGCAATGCCGGTGCCAGACAGCCTCGGCCGGCACTCGCAGCGGGCGCGGCGCGTTCGTGGTCGTTCCCCCGTCCCCCGAAACGGGCCCGGCGGCGTTCGCACGCCTTGACCGACCCCGGGGAGCCTTGTCAACGTCCCGACGTCCCTGATATCGGACTTGGGCGCCAGACGTTCCCGACCCGACCGGAGCCGAGCATCGTGAAAACCACACCGAGGCGTGTGGACAAGCCCTGGGGGTACGAGCTGATCTGGGCCGAGACCGACGCCTACTTGGGCAAGATCCTGCACGTTCGCGCGGGGGAGGCGCTTTCCTTGCAGAGGCACGAGCTCAAGGACGAGACGCTCTTTCTGCTGAGCGGCGAGGTGGTCGTGTCGGCCGGACCCGCGCCGGAGTCGCTCGCCCGAATCGACCTTCGCGTAGGTGAGTCGGTTCGGGTCCGCCCCGGAATCGTGCACCGGATCGAGGCCGTGAGCGACTCCGAGCTCCTCGAGGCTTCGACGCCTCACATCGACGACGTCGTGCGGCTCGAGGACCGCTACGGGAGAGCGACGGGACGCGCGGCTCCTCCGTGAGGTCCTCGTTCGGGTCGCGGACGGCGTTGCTCGCCCTCGGAGGCAACCTCGGGAACGTGGTCGGGGCGTTTCGATCCGCGGCGGAGTCGCTCGCCCACGGACTGGGAGACCTCTCCTTGTCCGCGGTGTACCGTACGCCTCCGGAGGGCGGGGTCCGTCAGCCTCCCTACCTGAACGCCGTCGCCCGGGTGGAGACGTCGGCCACGCCTTCGGAGCTGCTTCACCTGGTGCAGGTCGTGGAGCGTCAGGCGGGTCGGGAGCGGCCTCACCCCGGGGCGGCCCGCTCGCTGGACGTGGACATCCTCTTCCTTGGAGACCTCATCGTGAGCACCGCCGACCTCACGCTGCCCCATCCGCGTTGGTCCCTCCGCGACTTCGTGGTCGTGCCCCTGCTGGATGTCGCGCCGGAGTGGGTCGACCCGGTCAGCGGCCGCGCCGTGCGCGAGGTCGCGAACGAGCGAGGGTGGTTCTCGGACCGGTTCCCGGTGGTGGCGCCCGGCTTCGTGGTTCCGGATCGCTCGGGGGTATGACCATGCACCTCCATCGATCCGTCCTCCTGGCGATCACGGCGGTCGTGGCTGGCGCGTGCTCGAGCACCGCGCAGGAGCCGGGGTCGCTGGTCCGCTCGACGGACCCCGAGCTCCGCAGGATGGCAGTCGCGCTCATCGGTGACCTCGCCGAGCGCGCGGGTCTCGAGCTGAAGGAGCCGGTGAGACTCGAGAAGAGGAGTCGCCCTCAGCTCGTTCGCTATCTGCAGGCGAAGCTGGACGAGGAGCTCCCAGCGGCCGAAGCCGAGGCGTCCGCCGATGCGTACGCGCTCCTCGGCCTCGTGCCCGAGGGCACCGACCTGCGCGCGACCCTCCTCGCCCTGTATACGGAACAGGTGGCGGGCTTCTACGATCCCGACTCCACCGCGCTCTTCGTTTTGGACGACCAGCCGGCCCCGGCGGTGGAGGGGCTGCTGATCCATGAGCTCGTCCATGCGCTCCAGGATCAATCCGCGGACCTGGGCGCGATCACGGACGACAGCCTGGGCAACGATCGCCGCATCGCCGCCCAGTCGGCCATCGAGGGCCACGCTACGCTGGTCATGCTCGACTACCTCGCCGAGCGACTGACCGGCCAGCGGCTCGACCTGGCCTCGCTCCCCGACTTCGCCGGTCCGGCCCTCCAGCAAGCGGTCTCCGGGATGGCCCAGTACCCGTCGCTCGCCGGGGCCCCGGCGGTCATTCAGCGTGAGCTGCTTTTTCCCTACCTGGAGGGCACGGCCTACGTTCAGGAGCTCTGGCGCTCTTCGGGGCGGGTGGCTCCGTTCGGTGATCGACTTCCCGTTTCGACCGAGCAGGTCGTGACCCGCAACCTCCTGGACCCGCCAATGGCGGTTCGACTCGGCGTGCAGGGGGGCCGGGTGGTCTGGGAGGAGAACCTGGGCCGTATGGAGGTCGGCGTCTTCCTGGAGACGCACGCCGGAGCCGGCGCCGCCAGCCTGGCGGAGGGATGGGGAGGCGACCGGTATGCGCTGGTCGATGTCGGCGGCGCACGAGGACTTGCCTGGCTCTCCGTGTGGGACGACGTCGTCAGCCGAGACCGCTTCGTCTCGCGGCTCTCTGGCCGTCTCCACGGCCTTGCACAACCCGCCTCGCTTCAGCCGATGGACGTGGATGGACGCCCGGGTGCCCTGCTGCTCGTGGGCCTGCCACCCTCCGTGCACGTCGCGGGCTCGGTGATGGAATGACCGGCGACACACCCGTCACTGTTCAGGTGCGGGCGGGGGAGGGTGGGTACCCGGTGGTCATCGAGTGCGGCATCCTGGATCGGCTGCCCGAGCTCCTTCCGGCTTTTGCGCCCGCCTACCGATACGCGGTGATCTCCGACGCCCATGTCGCCGCGCTGTACGGCGAGACGGCCGTGGCGCGCCTGCGGGGAGAAGGATTGCGGGCCGATCTGTTCACGTTTCCTTCCGGCGAGGCGTCCAAGAGTCGCCGACAGTGGTCGATCCTCACCGACAGGCTGCTCGACGCGCGGCTGGGTCGGGACGGGGTCGTGGTCGCCCTCGGGGGTGGGGTCACCGGTGACCTGGCAGGCTTCGTTGCCGCGACGTACATGCGGGGGATCCCCCTCGTCCAGGTCCCGACGAGCCTGGTGGCCATGATCGATGCCTCGGTGGGCGGCAAGACCGGCGTAGACGTGGAGGCGGGCAAGAACCTGGTGGGCTCCTTCCACCCTCCCAGGGCCGTGGTTGTCGACCCGCTCGCTCTGGGGACGCTCGAGCCGAAAGAGCGCGCCTCCGGGCTCGCCGAGGCCGTCAAGCATGGGGCGATCCTCGACCGCGCGTACTTCGACCAGCTGGTGGGTGCCGCCGACACCCTGCTCGCGGCAGAGCCGGGCCCCAGCACGGCGGCAGTTCGGCGCTCCGTGGAGATCAAGGCAGAGGTGGTCTCGGGCGATGAGCGGGAAGCAGGGAGACGGCAGATCCTGAACTATGGGCACACCCTCGGGCACGCGATCGAAGCGGCGTCGAATTACGGCGTGGGTCATGGCCAGGCCGTGGCCGCGGGAATGGTGCTCGAGGCGCGGATCGGGGAGCGCCTCGGCATCACGGAGAAGGGTACCGCCGACCAGCTCAGCGCCGCCCTCGGGCGCTTCGGTCTGCCAGGAAGGTTGGAGGTCTCGGCGCTCGTCGCCGACGTGCTCGCGTACCCGATGCGGGACAAGAAGATGCGAGCAGGGCGCGAACGCTACATTCTTCTCGAGCGCATCGGCTCGTGTCACTCCCGGGGTGGATGGAGTCACGAGGTGCCCGCCTCGCTGGTGCGAGAGGTCGTATCCGGTTGGATGACTCCGTGACCGTCTGCAATGGATGGCGATACGTAAGATATTGACAACAAATCATTTACATTGGCAGGACAGACGTTTGACGCCCCCACTCGGCCCCTCTATCTTTTCCTCGCCCAACCTGCCGTCGGAGGTTCAATGGCGCTCACGGAGCGCTACACCGCGTTCAGCGTCGCGTCGGCCCTCGCGACCCGAGCGACCTCGGACCCGAGCCGTGTGTATCTGAGAACACGGAGCGGCAAGCACACGTACGCGGAGATCGACAGTCAGTCCGACGCGTTGGCGGCGTCGCTGGCCGGTCTCGGTGTGGAAGCGGGCGATCGGGTCGCCATCCTGTTGCCGGCGTGCTCCGAGTTCGTGGTAGCGCTGTTCGCCGCAGCGAAGCTCGGGGCCGCGATCGTCCCGCTGAATCCACGGCTGTCGGCCACCGAGGTCCAGTACTCCCTTCGGCATTCCGAGGCCGTGTGCGCGGTGACCGTCGAGCGCGCCTACGGAATCGACTTCCTCCAGCTGTTCGAGGAGCTCATCGTCCGCCTGCCGGACCTGCAGTACCTGATCACGGTGGGCGAGGAGGATCTCTGGTACGACGACCGTATCTATCAGTTCGAGGACCTGATCTCGGCCGGCGGGGGACGTGACTATCCTTCGGCCGATGTCGATCCGGAGAACGATCCCTTCGCGATCGTCTACACGTCCGGCACGACCGGAAAGCCGAAGGGCGTCGAGCTCACCCATGCGAACCTGCTGTCCGTGTCCGCCGGGACCGCGGACGCCATCGGGCTGGGTGCCGAGGATTGCTCCGTCGGCGTAGGAGCGCTCTTCACGGCGTTCGGCCTCGGCCCCGGCTTGCTCGCGACGGCACTGGCCGGGGCGTCGATCGTCCTCGACGACGACCCCGACGCGGGGGCGGTCCTGGACAACGTGCAACGGCATCGGGCCACGGTCCATCATGGGGTACCCACTCATTTCGTCAGCGCGCTGATGGCGCAGGAGGCAGATCCCCGAGACCTGTCGTCGCTGCGGATCGCCGTGGCTGCCGGAGCGCCGGTGTCCGACGAGCTGGTGCGACAAGTGCACCGGAACCTCGTCCCCACGATGCTGGTGGCGTATTCACTCACCGAGGCGTCGTCGACCGTGTGCATGGCACGTCCCGGTGACCCCGAGGAGAAACGAATCCACACGGTCGGGCGCCCGCTGTCAGGCACCGATCTGCGGATCCTCGAACCCGACGGAGGAGACCTCCCCGTCGAGAGCCTGGGTGAGATCGCGGTGAGGGGGCCGGGGGTGATGAGGGGCTACCACAGACAGCCCAGGGACACGGCCGCCGCCTTCGACAAGGACGGGTTCCTGCTCACGGGCGACCTCGGGATGATCGACGAGGATGGCTACGTCCATTTGGTCGGCCGAACCAAAGAGGTTATCATTCGAGCTGGCTTCAACGTGTACCCCCGGGAGGTCGAGTCTCGACTCGAGGCGCACCCGGCGGTGCAGGAGGCGGCGGTCGTCGGGGTCCCCGACACGCTCCTCGGTGAAGCCACGTGCGCCTGCATCGTCCCGGAGGAGGGGGCGATCGTGACGAGCCAGGAGCTCCAGGATTGGTGTCGGTCGACGTTGGCCGAGACGAAGGTCCCGGATCTGGTTCGATTCCTCGACGCCTTCCCCCGCACCGGGACTGGCAAGATCCGCCGTGTCGAGCTCTCCCGCGTCGTGCAGTCGGAGACTCGATCGGCTTGAAACCAGCCGCATCACCGAGGTGGTGATCGAGGGCTTCCCCGACCCCGAGCGCGATCCCTGAGACGTGTCCGGGGTGGGGAGGTCTCGCGGCGACGAACCATTCGGTCTGCGAGAAAGAAACAACAAATGATCAATCCGTACACGCGCGCCCCCCATCACCGGGACGTGGGCGTCGCCGGCGTGGGTGACTCCCTCCACGCCGCGCTCCTCATCGACTTCGACAACGTCACGATGGGGATGCGCAGCGACCTATCGAAGGAGCTCAAGACGCTCCTCGCCTCGGACGTCATCAAGGGCAAGGTCAGCGTCCAACGCGCCTACGCCGATTGGCGGCGCTATCCCCAGTATATCGTGCCTCTCTCCGAGGCGTCGGTGGACCTGATCTTCGCTCCCGCCTACGGGAGCAACAAGAAGAACGCGACCGACATCCGGATGGCGATCGACGCCGTCGAGTTGGTCTTCATCCGGCCCGAGATCGGGACCTACATCCTGCTCACGGGCGACTCGGATTTCTCCAGCCTCGTGCTCAAGCTGAAAGAGTACGGCAAGTACGTGATCGGCGTGGGGATCCAGGAGTCGACGTCGGACATCCTCGTGCAGAATTGTGACGAGTACTATTCGTATACGTCGCTCACGGGCCTCAAGAAGACCACCGAGTCGTCGCAGCGCGCGGCTGATCCCTGGGTGCTCGTCCAGGATGCGCTGAAGCGAATGACGGACCGCGACGACGTGATGCGCTCGGACCGTCTCAAGCAGGTCATGCAGGAGATCGACCCCACCTTCGACGAAGGTGGGCTCGGCTTCAGTAAGTTCTCGAAGTTCCTGGCCGAAGCGTCATCGCGCGGTCTGGTCAGGTTGCACAAGCTCGAGAATGGGCAGTACGAGGTATCCTTCGGCCGAGGCCGCTCGCGCAGAGAGGAGGCGGAGGATCGGGACGGTGGGCGCCGGGGCAAGGGTGGACGCGGCGCCGCGAGAGAGCGAGAGAGCCGAGACGATCGCGCCCCGTCCCGCAGCGGGTCGGATGCGGCAGAGCCGTCACCGGCGACACCCGAGGGTGCGGATCCCCTTCGCGCTGCCTACCAGCTCCTCGTGCGGTCCCTCGAGGAGCTCCGGGCTGCGGGGCGCTATCCGGTGCGCGACTCCGACGTCAAACGCAAGATGTTGGAGCTCGATCCGTCCTTCGACGAGACGGAGCTGGGCTTTCCCAAGTTCGGGCGATTCCTGGGTCAGGCGGTCGATCACGAGGTTGTGACGCTGACCCGAACCGAGGCGGGTAACGAGGTCACCCTGGCGGGGGAGCGTGCGCCGGAGGCCGCATCGGTCCCGGACCGTCGGCCCGGGCCGGCCACGGAGGCCGAGGCCGCCCCCGCGGAGGAGCCCCCGGTGCAGGCACCCCCCCACCGCGACGAGACGAGACGGGAATCGCTCGAGACGTCGGCTCGCGGTGCGGAGAGGGTCGTGGAGATCGCACCGTCGGAGGAAGGCGGAGCGCTCGGGCCGCGACGTGGCTCGACGCGCCGTAGAGGTGGGGCGGCCGAGGTCGCGCCGGTGTTCTTCGAGGGTCAGATCGCCGGTATGGGCGCCGACGGTACCGTGGACGCGGGAGGCGGCCTTTCGGATGGAGACGCCGGAGAGGACGGCTTCGACCCGGCAGCGTTGGGGCTCCCGACCGACCCGGAGGCGATGGTCCGGTACCTGACCCACCGATACCGGGGTGTGGGTGAAAAGACGGCGGAGTCGCTCGTGGACCGCTTCGGCACCGGCCTCTTCCGCGTGCTTCGCGATGATCCTTCGGCGATCAACGACGCCATCTCACCGAAGCGGGCGGAGCAGGTCCTGGAGGCATGGGCGGCCGACTATCAGCGCCGTCGGAGTCGCCATACCGGTGAGCGCGGTGCCCCGTCGTCGTCGGACCAGGGCCAGGGCGAGCGCGGAGGTCGTCGCGGAGGCCGGCGTCGCGGAGCCAGGAGCCGGGGCGGGGAGTCCTGACCGGGTACGATCCGGACGCTCCGGCGTCCGGGTGTGAGACGTTCCCGTGGACCGCCCGGACCGAGCCCGACCCAAGGGGCTCGCTGGGGCTCGTGGGCGCCCCAGTCGGTGCGATCGCCCGGTCGCTGCTCGGTGCGCGCCTCGTGTCGAGCATCGACGGTGAGCAGGTCGAAGGCGTCATCGTCGAGACGGAAGCCTACGGCGGCATCGAGGACCCGGCTTCGCACGCCGCCACGCGCTCGGGACGCACCCGGCGAAACGCGGTGATGTTCGAGCGGGCCGGCCTCGCCTATGTGTATCGCATCTACGGGATGCACTGGTGTCTGAATGTCGTGACCGGACGGGAGGGCGTCGCACAGGCGGTCCTGGTGCGGGGCATCGAGCCCCTGAGCGGCGAGCAGGTCGTACGTCGTCGGCGTCGCGGTCGACGGCCCCTGTCGGCGGGTCCCGGTCGGGTCTGCCAGGCGCTGGGCATCACAGGGGTGCTCGACGGCCACGACCTGGGCTCTCCACCGCTCGTGCTCAGCCCGGGCTGGCAGGTACCGGATGGGCTCGTCGAAGTCTCGGGGCGCGTGGGCGTCCGGACGGCTGGCGACTGGCCCGCGCGCTTCTATGTTCGTGGCTCGCCTGGAGTGTCGCGCGGGGGTGACGCCGTCCGGCTGTGACCTCAGGGCCCCCGCCCAAGAGACGGAGAGGACATGCCCGACCCGAACTGGATCTCGGTGCTCCCGCCGGTGATCGCGATCATCCTGGCGATCCTGACGCGGCAGGTCTACCTGTCCCTGGCAGGTGGCCTGGTGCTCGGGTGGACCATCCTCTCCGGATGGAACCCCCTCGCCGGAGCCGCGCAGGCCGTCCAGGGGGTGGTGTCGGTGTTCCAGGACGAGGGTGACACGCGGGCGCTCCTGTTCACCCTGGTGATCGGATCGTTGATCGCGACCATCGAATCCTCCGGTGGGGTGCGGGGGTTCGTGGAGTACCTCGAGAGGACGCGATGGGTCACGACGGCCAAGCGGGCTCAGCTCCTCGCGTGGATCACGGGCGTCGTCATCTTCATCGAGTCGAACATCACGGTGCTCGTGGCGGGCTCTGTCGCTCGACCGCTCTTCGACCGGTACCGCAGCTCGCGGGAAAAGCTGGCGTACATCATCGATTCCACGTCCGCTCCCATCTGTATCCTGATTCCCATGAACGCGTGGGGCGCCTACAACCTCGGCATTCTGGAAGGGCTCGGAGTCGAAAACGCGCTCACGGTCTTCCTCGAGGCGGTCGTCCTCAACTTCTACGCCATCGCGGCGGTGCTCATGACGTTGGCGGTGATCCTCTGGGGGCTGGATTTCGGACCGATGAAGAAGGCGGAAGCACGCACCCAGGCGGGTGAGCTGCTGTGGCCGGGGGCGACCCCGATGATCGATGAGGAAGTGTTGTCGCCCAGGCCGAACGACAAGATCCCGCCTCGCGCCTACAACATGTTCCTGCCGATCGCCTCGATGGTCCTGTTCATGCCATTCGGCCTCTTCATCACGGGTGGCGGAAATCTGCTCGAGGGCTCGGGCTCGACCTCGGTTCTCTGGTCGGTTCTCTTCGGACTGGGCGTGGCCTGGGTGCTCATGCTGGGACAAAAGGCGTTCACGCAGGACGAGCTGGTCAAGATCGCGCTCAAGGGTGCTGGAGGGCTCGTGCCGTTGGCACTCATCCTGCTGCTCGCGATCGCGCTCGGGAACGTCGCCGAGGCACTGGGCACCGGAGAATACGTGGCGCACGTGACCTCGGGGATCCTGCCACCTTTCCTGTTCCTGCCGCTGGTCTTCGTGGTCGCGGCCGCGATCGCGTTCTCGACGGGCACGAGCTGGGGGACGTTCGCCATCATTCTTCCGATCGCAGTGCCGGCGGCCATGACCCTGGGGCTTCCACTGGCGCCATTCGTGGCCGCGTCCCTCTCGGGCGGTGTGTTCGGTGACCATTGCTCGCCCATCTCGGACACGACGATCATCTCGTCGATGGCCGCGGCCACGGACCACATCGACCACGTGCGCACGCAGCTTCCGTATGCCCTGATCGGGGGGCTGATCGCCACCGCCTGCTTTGGGATCCTCGGCTCGTTTCTCTAGTTTTAAGCTCACCAGTGAGGCAACATCCGGCGCCGGTGCATGCCGCCGCCCCACCCGAGTGAGCAGGGAGTGTGACGTTGGACGTGATCGTTTGCGTGAAGCGCGTTCCGGACACCGAGACCCGCATCCGGATCGACGAGGCCAGCGCCGCCATGGACCCCACGGGCGTGAAGTTCATCATGAGCCCGTACGACGAGTACGCCGTCGAGGCGGCGCTGCGCACCAAGGAGGCGGCCGGCGCCGGGGAGGTCGGGCTCCTGACCTTCGGTGAAGAATCATCCCAGGAGACCCTGCGGAGCGGGCTGGCGATGGGTGCTGACCGCGCCACCCTCCTCATCGGCCATCCCACCCAGGACGGGCTCGTCACCGCGAAGGCCCTCGCGGCGGAGCTCGCCGGTGCGGACACGCCCCTGGTCCTTTTCGGGGTCAAGGCGGCCGACGACGACCAGCAGCAGGTCGGGCCCATGACGGCGACGCTCCTGGACCGTCCCTGCGTCACGGGCGTCACCTCGTTCGAGCTCGCGGGCGACGCGGTCCTGTGTCACCGGGAGGTCGAGGGCGGCGTCGAGGTGGTCGAGGTCGAGCTGCCCGCCGTGCTCACGATCACCAAGGGCACGTACGACCCACGATACGCCTCCCTCAAGGGGATCATGGCCGCCAAGAAGAAGCCTCTCGAGACGAAGCCCGCGGCGGCGGGGGCGAGCCGGATCGTGGTCGAGCGGCTTTCGTACCCGCCGGCCCGCGCGCCGGGGAGGATCGTGGGCGAGGGACCGGAGGCCGCGGCGGAGCTCGTTCGACTGCTGCGCGAGGAGGCCAAGGTCCTGTAGGACCGGCCGCGGTGCGCATCCTACACGAAACGGACTGATCGGAGAGGGTTCGAATGGCGAAAGTGTTCGCCTTTGCGGAGCAGAGAGGCGGAGAGATCCGGAGCGCGGCCCGAGAGGCAGTGACGGCTGCGGCCAAGGTCGCCGGCGGGCTCGGCACCGAGGTCAAGGCCCTCGTGGTCGGTGGACCCGGTGCGGCGTCCTCGGCTGGAGAGCTGGGCCGCTTCGGGGCCGCCGGTATCGAGGTCGTGGAGCACGAGGCCTTGAGCGATTATCAACCGGAGGCTTACGCCCGGGTCGTCGCCGGACGCGTCAGGGCCGGTGACTACGGGGTGGTGGTCCTACCCGCCACGACGCTCGGGCGAGACCTCGCGCCGCGGGTGGCTGCGCTCCTCGATGTCCCGCTGGCGGGGGACGTGACCGAGCTCGACGTGGTCGATGGGGCCCTCACCGTGATACGGCCCGTCTATTCCGGAAAGGCGTTCGCGCAGGTGCGTGTGGACGCCGCTCCGGCGCTCGTGTCCATCCGCCCCAACGTCTTCCAGCCGACGGATGCTCCCGGGGCAGGGATCGTGGAGGTCGTCGCGACCGAGGTGGAAACGTCGTGGGCGAGGACCCGCGTCGTCGAGCGCAAGGCCGCGGAAGGCGGCGCGCTCGATGTGTCCGAGGCCACCATCATCGTGTCCGGCGGTCGTGGAATGAAGGATCCGTCGAACTGGCCCCTTCTGGAGGCGTTGCGCGACGCCATCGGTGACGGGGTGGCGTTGGGGGCGTCGCGCGCGGTCGTGGACGCCGGATGGCGCCCACACGGGGAGCAGGTGGGGCAGACCGGTAAGACCGTGGCCCCGAAGCTCTACGTGGCGGTGGGCATCTCGGGGGCGATCCAGCATCTCGCAGGCATGCGAACCTCGGGGACGATCGTGGCGATCAACAAGGATCCGGACGCACCGATCTTCAACGTTGCGGACTACGGAATCATCGGGGATCTCTTCGAGGTCGTGCCGAGGCTCACGGATGCGGTCGCGGCGCTTCGAGCCTCCGGGTAGGGCCCAATAGCCGCCGATCGCCCGGCGGTCGCTAGCGTCGCCCCGGTCTGCCCCCGAGCAAGGGTACCGGGTCGACCTCCCGGCCCCACCGCCAGATCTCGAAGTGGAGGTGAGGGGCGGTCGCGTCGCCGGAGGCGCCGCTCAGCCCGATCACCTGCCCGCCATCCACGCCTTCGCCCGCGCGCACGCGAAGGGCGGACAGGTGCGCGTACAGGCTGAGGACCTGGCCACCGTGGTCCAGCCACACCACGGTCCCGTACCCCCGCTGGGTGCCCGCGAAGCGGACCGTGCCCGGGGCCATGGCCCGGACCTCGGTGCCGGTGGGAACGGCGAGGTCGACACCCCGGTGGATCTCAGGGCGAACGCCGCGGAAACGAAGGCCGTAGGCCGAGGTCATGGGAGCCGAAACCGGCCACCGGGGGATGGCACAGGAAGTGAGCGCGAGCGAGAGCCCCAGCAGGGCCGCCCATGGCCGCTTCAAACGCTCCCCGGGTCCGAGGCTTCGCGAGCCGCGTGCAGAAGGAGAACGTCCACGGCGTCGCCTTCCGCCACGGTCGCGGGATCCGGCGGGATCACCGCAAGCCCGTCGGCGGAGGCGAGTCCACGAACCAGGCCGGAGCCCTGGGGCCCCGTGGGGAACGCGACCGGCGCGTGCGGGCCGGCGCGAAGCCCGACACGCATGTAGAAGGTCAGCCCGTGACTGCCGTGAAGCTCCGTTCCCGCCACGCAGCGTACGACGGGAAGCACGACCTGCGTGTGCCCCGCCGCGCGGCGCAGCCAGGGGCGCACGAAGAGCTCGAAGGTGACGAACGCGGAAGAGGGGTTGCCCGGGAGGCTGAACACGGGCTGAGCGCCAGCGGCCCGAGGGAGATGGCCGAAGCCGAACGGACTGCCCGGACGAATCGTCACCCTCCAGAAGTCGAGGTGGAAGCCGCGCGCGTCGAGGACGCGCTTCACCAGATCTGCCTCGCCCATGGAGGCGCCACCGACCGTGATCAGGGCGTCGGCGGTCGCGGCCGTGTCGACGGCTCGGTCCAGGTCCGCGACGTCGTCGCGGATCACGGGAGCGAGGATGGGGAGGCCTCCCGCCAGGCGCACGGCCGCCTCGAGCATGATCCCGTTGGTCTCCGGGATCCCTCGACCGGCCTGCACGTCGGCGAAGCGGTCGGCGCGTCGAAGCTCGTCTCCGGTGGTGAGGATCGCCACTCGCGGCCGTGCACGGACCGGTGCCTCTGTCGCGCCTGTGGCGGCCAGCACGGCCACCACTCCGGCGTCCACCTCACGGCCCGCGTTCGCGACCGTGTCCCCCGGGTTCATGTCTCTTCCTGCGGGGCGCACGTTCCGCCCCGCGTCCCGATCCGAGCGAACCAGTACTTGCCCCGGCAGCGCCCCGCCATCCGTATCCTCGACGCGTACCACCGAGTCGGCGCCGGGCGGAATGGGGGCTCCGGTCATGATGCGGATCGCGGAACCCGCCGGAAGCCGGTCACCCGTCGGGGCGCCGGCTCGGACGGCGCCGACGACCGGGAGCTTCACCGGATGTTGTGGACTGGCACCCCTGATGTCGTCAGCCCGGACGGCGAACCCGTCCATGGCGCTGTTGTCCCACGGCGGAAGCCGAGCCTCCGCCGTCACGTCGCTCGACAGAGCCCGGCCGAGCGCCTCGAGCAGAGGGACCGACTCGACCGGCAGGGGAGAGACCGATGCCAGGACCCTGTCGAGGGCCTCTTCCGGGGAGAGCCAGTCCGCGGCCCGGCGCTCGAAGCCACCGGGGATCGCGCCGCCGGTCGACATCGAACGTCAGAAGCGCACGACGGCGGACAGGGACAGGTGGAGCCCCTTGACCCACTGGCTCTCCTCGACGGCCTCGAAGCCCCGCTCTGGGTCGGAGAACCCGGGGGGCGTCTTGAGCTTCCAGAGGGAGAACACCCCATCAGCGCGTAGCGCGAGCCTCTCGGTAAGGGACACACGGGTGCCACCGCCGAGCGTCCCGAAGAAGCCCGTCCCGAAGTCGAACCGATCCTGGGCCTCCAGCTGCTCGTCGTCCGGATCGGATCCCGACACGTCGAACGCGATTCCAGCGCCCGTCACGATGAAAGGCGCGAGCGAATGCCAGGTGCGGTTTCCGGTCAAGGTGAAGCGGAGCCGCGCGTCGAGGGTCGCGACGGCCACGTCGGCCTGCCCGACGACTCGGTCTCCCTCGGCGCGGGCAGGGTTCACCACGTCCCGCGAGCCCGAGATCATCGAGGCGACGGCTTCGAGCCCGAGGGGTCCGGACAGTTCCACGCCCCAACGGGCGCCCAGCTGTGTGCCGCCCGCCGGCCCGAAGCCGAAACGGCCCTCCGACACCGAGGAGGCTCCCACGAAGATCCCGGCCTCCTGTCGGGTCTCGACGAAGCGGAAGGGCGACGGGATCCGCTGTGCTGCACCGAGCGCGGGAAGCGCCGCAAGCGTCACGGCCGCGGCGAGCGCGCTGGGAAAGGTGCGGAGGTGCATGGATGATTCCGCCTTCCTGTCTTTGTCTGGTCTTGATTGACGCTCTCCCACGCCTCGGGCAGATTTGGAGCCGAGAACCGCCGGGCGAAGAGCGCCCCCGGACGGGGCGGGAACATCACTGGTACTCTCAGCGACCGGGTTCGTTTCAGACACCATGAATCCACGACAGCGGCTCCGCAGGACCGTCCAGGGTGCCCTCCTCCTCGGGATCGGGGCTACCCCGCTCGGGGGCCAGTCCATAGCGCGAGTCCGAGCGGAGGAGAACCTTCGCCGGGAGCCGAACGGCGAGGTCATCGCGCGCCTTCTCCCCGGTGCCAATTTCGACGTCGTGGACCGCCGGGACCGATGGCTGGAGATCGACGTGGAGGGCTGGGTCTGGGCTCGGTCCCTCCAGGTGAGCGGAGACCCGGACCTTTCCCTCGTGGTCTCCGAGCCTCAAGGGGAGAACCTCCGGGTCGCGCCCTCTGGTGCCATCCTGGCGCGCCTCTCCCGCGGAATGCTCCTGGACGAGGTGGACCGGAGCCCGGGCTGGATCCGGGTGAGGCGGCGGGCCTGGGTGTGGTCCGCGTCCGTGACGGAGACGTCCGTTGCGGTGGTGGCGCCGGCGCAATCCGCTGGATCGCCCCCCCGGGACGCGGGTGGCGGCGGCTTCACCACGGCCGGCGAGGGGGGGGCGTCGATTCTGGTCGCACCGGGCGGAGACACATTGGCCCGCACCGTGCCGAGCGCGGAGCTGGCGGTGGTGGCACGACAAGGCAACTGGGCACGGGTGCGGCTGGAAGGCTGGACCTGGCTGCCCTCGACGGGCGCGGCGGGCTCCCAGGGAGACGCCCCCTCCGCCGAGGCCCTCACGCCAGCGGCGCTCACCGCAGACCCGACCGGGTTCCGCGGTCGCATGATCTCGTGGCGACTCCAGTTCATCTCCCTCGAGCGGGCAGAGAAGGTGCGAACCGACTTCTACGAGGGAGAACCCTTCCTGCTCACACGCTTCGGGGGGCCTGACGGTCCGTTCGTATACGTCGCGGTGCCTCCCGATCGGGTCTCGGAGGTCGGCGGCCTCGTGCCCCTCGAGCGGCTGACGGTCACCGGTCGGGTGCGCACCGGGGCTTCTTCCCTCACGGGCACCCCCATCATCGACCTGCTCACGATGGAGCGCGCCCGGGCTCCCGGATGATCCCGCGCGGCAGGGTACCGGGCGTGGTCCTGGCCATTGCCGCTGCCGTTCTCGGGTGCGGCGACGGATCGACGGGTGTGGACCTACCGGAGGTCGAGGTCTCCGTCCAATCCGGCGACGGGCAGTATGCCGAGTCTGGACGGGAGCTGGGGTTGCCCCTAGTGGCACGGGTGAGCGACCGGGCAACGGGTGACCCTGTCCCGGGGGTGGAGATGACGTGGAGCGTGGCGGAGGGCTCCGCCACGTTTCCGTCGGGTGACGCCGGCATCACCGACGCCTCCGGTACCGTCTCGGCGTCGGTCCGTGTGGAAGGCTCCCCCGGTCAGGTGCACGTCCGGGCCGAGGTACGGGGGCGACCCGATGCCGCCGCCGAGTTCACCGCGTACGTCATCGACCAGCCGACGCTCGACGGCATCTCGGTCGGCCAGGCACGGGCCGGGGCGTCGATCGAGCTTGCCGGATCGGGCTTCAGTCCGGTGCCGGAGCACAACATCATCCTGTTCTCCGGCATCCGTGGTCGCGTGCTGACCGCTTCGCCGACCGCCCTGACCGTCGAGGTGCCTGGCTGCTTGCCCACCCGCGCGGTCCAGGTGACCGCCCAGCTCGGACCCCTGGTCAGCGGCTCGCTACCCCTCTCGGTGGAGTCGAACGGCGAGGCCCCGATGGACATCGCGCCACGTTCGTTCGCGGACGTGGACGACCGGGAAGGTCTCACCTGCGTCGCGCTCAGTGGGGACGGCGGAGCGGGCTACCTGCTCCTGGTGGCTTCGACCGGGACCGTGGGCGCGGCCACGTTCGGCTTCGGGCTGAGGGGCCTCGCGGACGGCGGCGGGGCAGCCGCGACGGCCGGGTGGCCGTCGAACCCGGGAGATGCCCGTCCCGAGCGGAATCAACTCCTGGACCTGACCTTCGAGGCCGAGCTGCGCCGGACCGAGTCCGCGCTCCTGAAGAGCCGGGCGGCGTCTCCGTCCGGGCCGGCGCTCGCGCCCGCGCGGGTGCCCGAGCTCGGCGAGCGGAAGACGTTCAGGGTGCTCAACGCCGAGAGGACCTTCGACGACGTGTCGGCAGTGCTGGAATACGTCGGCGAGCGTGCCGTTTTCTATGTCGACGAGGCAGCGCCTGCGGGCGGTTTCACGTCCGCCGATCTGCAGAGCTTCTCGGCAGCCTTCGACGAGGTCATCTATCCGACGGTCACCACCGCGTTCGGGCAGCCGTCGGACCTGGACGAGAACGACCGAGTGGCGGTGCTCTTCACCGCCACGGTCAATGAGCTCACCCCACGCGGGAGCGGAAGCCTGGTGGGTGGCTTCTTCTACGGTCTGGACCTTCTCGACCAGGAGGGGAGCAATCACGGCGAGATCTTCTACGCCATGGTGCCCGACCCGAACGGAGCGCTGTCGGATCCCCGCTCGAGGACCCAGGTGCTGGAGGTGATCCCCGGAATCCTGGCCCACGAGTTCCAGCACATGATCCACTTCAACG
>QJYK01000305.1 GCA_003248075.1 Gemmatimonadota bacterium
CGCGGGGCTCGTCCTGGCTCGATCGCAGGAGCGAGCCGGCGAGCTCGCCGTGTTGGCGTCGCTGGGCGCCCCACGAGCACGGCTCCTGCGGCCGCTTCTCCTCGAGGGGCTCTTCCTCGCGTCGGCCGGAACCGTGCTCGCGCTGGCCATGGCCCGGTGGCTGCCTCCCCTCGCACTGTCGAGGGCGCCTGTCGACGTTCCCCGCGCGCTGGAGGTCGGACTCGACCGGGGCGTCGTCGGCTTCGCGGTCGCCGGCACCCTGCTGCTCACCTGCCTCACCTCCTTGGCTCCGGCGTGGAGCGTCGTCCGGCGATCGCTGCGCGAGGGCCTCGCGCTCGCACGCGTTCGCTCGGGCGACGGAGGCCTCCGGACCCGCGAGACCCTCATCGTCGCTCAGGTGGCGAGCACGCTCGCGCTCCTCACGGCCGCCGGGCTCACGCTCAGGAGCCTGGCGCGCATCACGGGCGTGGACCCGGGCTTCGACGTCGATCGGGTCGCCGCGGTGTCCGTGCGCCTGGCGCGCGGCAGCTACCCCGGCGCCGCGGAAGTCTTCGCCTTCCACGCGGCCCTGCTGGACGCGCTCTCCGCGCTCCCGGGTGCCGAGCGTGCCGCCGCGGTGAGCATGGTCCCCTTCGGCGGCGGGAGCCTGTGCGACGCCCTGACGGCGGAAGGCGGCCGGCCGGTCTTCGACTGTCTGCAGTACAGATCCGTCACGCCCGGCTACTTCGAGACCATGGGGATCGACGTGCTGGAAGGGCGGGACGTGGCGGACGAAGACGGTCCGGACGCCTCCCGGGTCGTGGTGCTGAGCCGCGCCGCGGCGGCTGCCGCCTTCCCCGGCGCCGGCGCTGTGGGGCGGAGCATCGAGGGTCGGGGCGGGCAGTGGACGGTGGTGGGCGTCGTCGAGGACACCCGTCTCGCGCGACTCGATGGCCCGCCGTCCCCGGCAGCGTATCTGCCGTTCCGCCAGGCGCCCGCCCGTCTGGTGACCGCAGTGGTGCGCGGTGACGACGCGGGCCTCCTTGGTCGAGCGCTTCCGGACGCCGTCCGTTCCGTCGATCCGCATCTGGCGGTACGCCAGGCGGTCACGATGAGCCGGCTCGTTCGAGGGGCGACGGCGGACCACCGCTTCAGGAGCCTGCTCTTCGGGGTCGCCGGGGCCCTGGGGCTGTTCCTGTCCATGCTCGGGTTGGCCGGGCTTCTATTCCAGCTGGCCCATCAGCGGCGACGCGAGATCGGCGTACGCATGGCCCTGGGCAGCTCGCGCGGGGCGGTGGTCCGGTCGGTCCTCGCGCGAGCCATGGCCGCGACGGCGGTCGGGACCGCGCTCGGGCTCGGCGCTGCCATCGCCACGGGGCGGATCCTGTCCCGGTACCTCTTCGATGTCTCCCCGCTCGACCCGCCCACGCTGCTCGCCGCCGCGGGCGCCTTGGCCCTGGCCGCGGTCGTGTCGTCCCTCGGACCGGCCGCGCGGGCCGCCTCGGTGGATCCCGCGCGCACGCTCCGAGACGAGTGAAGGGGGGTGCGCGGCGCGCCCTTCGGCCCTTGGGTCGGACTCCCCACCCATGTAGCTTGTCAATTCTCCCGGAACGTCCGTCGACGTCGCTTCAGGCCGCGACGTACCCCCTGCAGGCCGCACGAGCATGTCCAGCGAAGAGAAAGACGCCTACGTACCCTCGGACGTCGAGGCGAAATGGCAGAAGCGTTGGGAGGAGCGGGGCACGAATACGTTCACACTGGACGAGCTTCGGAAGGCGGAGCGCCCCTACTTCAACCTGATGATGTTCCCCTACCCCTCCGCGGAGGGGCTCCACGTGGGCAACATCTACGCGTTCACGGGCGCCGACGTGCACGGGCGGTACCAGCGGCTTCGCGGCAAGCAGGTCTTCGAGCCCATCGGATTCGACGCCTTCGGGATCCACTCGGAGAACTTCGCCCTCAAGCAGGGCGTCAACCCGATGGACCTGATCCCCTCGAACATCCGCAACTTCACACGTCAGCTGAAGCGGACGGGCGGCATGTTCGACTGGGAGCATACCGTCGATACGACCCACCCGTCCTACTACAAGTGGACGCAGTGGATCTTCCTGAAGCTCTTCGACGCCGGGCTGGCGGAGCGGAAGGAGGCGCCGGTCAACTGGTGTCCTTCGTGCATGACCGTGCTCGCCAACGAGCAGGTCATCGCAGGCGCCTGCGAGCGCTGTGGCACCCCGGTCGAGCAGCGGCGGATCGCGCAGTGGTTCTTCAAGATCACCAGGTACGCCCAGCGCCTCCTGGACAACCTGGACCACATCGATTGGTCCGAGTCCACCCGCAAGGCCCAGGGCAATTGGATCGGACGCAGCGAGGGGGCGACGCTCCGCTTTCCGATCCTCGAGGAGGGCGGGGCGGAGTCGGGCGAGGTCGTGGAGGTCTTCACCACGCGCCCGGACACCGTGTTCGGCGCGACCTACATGGTGCTCTCGCCCGAGCACCCGCTGGTGGACCGTGTCACCACGCCGGCGCGCCACGACGCCGTCGACGGCTACCGCTCAGAGGCCTCTCGAAAGGACCTGGTCGCGCGCCAGAAGATCGACAAGACCAAGACCGGCGTCTTCACGGGAGGGCACTGCCGCAACCCGGCCACGGGTGAGGCGATTCCGGTCTGGATCGCCGACTACGTCCTCATGGAGTACGGCACCGGGGCGATCATGGCGGTCCCCGGCCACGACGAGCGCGACTTCGAGTTCGCCACCGAGTTCGAGCTGCCCATCGTGCGGGTGGTCGCGGCCCCCGGCGAGGGACCGGACACTCCGCTGACCGAAGCCTACGTCGGACCCGGCGCGCTCGTGAACTCGGGAGTGTTCGACGGGACCGACGTGCGCGAGTCGGTCCGGGCCGTCACCGAGTGGGCGGCCGCGCACGGCTGGGGCGACATGCGCATCAACTATCGACTGCACGACTGGTGCATCTCGCGTCAGCGCTACTGGGGTCCGCCGATCCCGATCGTCCACTGCGACGCGTGCGGCCCGGTCGGAGTGCCCGAGTCCGAGCTGCCCGTGATCCTCCCGCGCGTCGAGGACTTCAAGCCGGACGCGAGCGGCATCAGCCCGCTGGCGCGGGTGGAGTCGTGGTACCGCACCCGTTGCCCGCGATGCGGCGCCGACGCCCGCCGGGAAACCGACGTTTCCGACACGTTCCTGGACTCGGGGTGGTATTTCCTTCGCTACCCGTCGACCGACTTCGACGACCGGGCCTTCGACGCCGAGCTCACGAACACGTGGCTGCCCGTGGACACGTACATCGGCGGCAACGAGCACGCGGTGCTGCACCTGATGTACGCCCGCTTCCTGACCATGGCGCTCCACGATCTGGGACACCTGGACTTCGAGGAGCCGTTCGTGGTGTTCCGCGCGCACGGCCTGATCACGAAAGACAGCTCCAAGATGTCCAAGAGCCGGGGCAACGTGGTGGTGCCCGATCCGATCATCGAGCGGTTCGGCGCGGACACGTTCCGGATGTACCTGATGTTCCTGGGCCCCTTCGAGGAGGGCGGTGACTACCGCGACGACGGCATCCAGGGCCCGTTCGGCTTCCTTCATCGAGTGTGGGACACCGTGCTCGAGGCGGGAGACGGGGCACCGGACCCCGACGTCGAGCGCAAGCTGCATCGTACGATCGAGCAGGTCACGCAGCAGCTCCCCGAGCTCGGTTACAACACGGCCGTCGCGGCCCTGATGGAGTACCTGAACGCGGTCCGCTCCGGAGGGCGGGCAGCCGTGCGCGCCGAGATCGAGCCGCTGGTCGTGCTCACGGCGCCCTTCGCGCCGCACATCGCCGAGGAGCTGTGGGAGCGCCTCGGCCACGAGCACAGCATCTTCGACGGCGCGAACTGGCCGGCCTTCGACCCGGCCAAGGCCGCGGCCGAAGCCGTGAAGATCGCGGTGCAGGTGAACGGCAAGCTGCGCGGCACCGTGGAGGTCGCCGCGGGCGCCGACGAGGCCACGGTGGTGGCAGCGGCCCGTGCCGACGACAACGTGTCGCGCCATCTCGAGGACATGGCCGAGCGGCGCGTCGTGTTCGTCCAGGACCGGCTCGTCAACTTCGTGGTAGCGTCGACGCGCCCATGACCGAGATCCAGCGCCTCGCGATCGACGCGATCCGCGTCCTGTCCATGGACGCGGTGCAGAAGGCCGACTCCGGGCATCCGGGAACCCCGATGGCGCTGGCTCCGATCGGGTACGTGCTCTTCCATCGTCACCTCCGCCACAACCCCGCGAATCCGTCGTGGCCCGATCGCGACCGCTTCGTGCTCTCGGCCGGGCACGCGTCGATGTTGGTCTACTCGCTCCTGCACCTGAGCGGGTACGACCTGAGCGAGGAGGACCTGCGCAACTTCCGCCAGTGGGGGTCGACGACGCCCGGGCATCCGGAGCACGGCCACGCGCCGGGTGTGGAGACCACCACCGGGCCTCTCGGCCAGGGGGTGGCGATGTCCGTGGGGATGGCGCTCGCGGAGCGCTGGCTGGCGAACCGATTCAACCGTCCCAATCACCAGATCATCGACCACCACACGTTCGCGATCTGCTCGGACGGCGACCTCATGGAGGGGATCTCGCACGAGGCGGCCGAGCTCGCCGGGCATCACAAGCTGGGCAAGCTCGTGTGGATCTGGGACGACAACCGCATCACCATCGAGGGCGCTACCGCGCTGGCCCTCTCGACCGATCAGGAGCGGCGCTTCCAGGGATATGGATGGCGGGTCGTCCATGTGCACGACGGCAACGACCTGGAGGCCATGGATCTGGCGCTGGCGGAGGCCAAGGCCGAAACGGAGCGCCCGACGCTGATCGTGCTCCGCACCACCATCGCGTACGGAAGCCCCGGCAAGGCGGGAACGGCCTCCGCCCACGGAGCGCCGCTCGGCCAGGACGAGATCGACGCCACGAAACGCAACCTGGGATATCCGTCTCTGGAGCCCTTCCATGTGGACGTGGCTGCCCGCGAGCACTGGTCCGCGTGTGAGCGCAAGGGTGCACGTCTCGAGGAGGCGTGGCGGGCGCGCTTCGCCATGTATCGGACCGAGCATCCGGAGCTGGCCGAAGAGCTCCTGTCGGTCCTCGACGGCGAGCTACCTGCCGACTGGGACGAGAAGATCCCGGACCTCTCGGCCGTGGAAAAGGCGGACGCCACACGCAACTGGTCGGGCAAGGTCCTGCAGGGCCTCGCCGCGCGGGTGACGAACCTGGTCGGGGGCTCGGCCGATCTGGGTCCGTCGAACAAGACGGACATCGTGGGCGCGGAGGACATGTCGAGCGCGACGCCGGGCGGGCGGACGTTCCATTTCGGCGTGCGCGAGCATGGGATGGGCGCGGTGATGAACGGCATGTCCCTGCACGGCGGGCTGCGGCCGTTCGGTGGCACCTTCCTCGTGTTCAGCGACTACATGCGCCCCGCCATCCGACTGGCCGCGTTGATGGAGCAGCCGGTCGTCTACGTCTTCACCCACGATTCGATCGGCCTCGGCGAAGACGGACCGACGCATCAGCCGATCGAGCAGCTCGCCGCGTTGCGCGCGATACCGAACCTGGTCGACCTCCGGCCAGGGGACGCCGCGGAAACCGAGGTGGCCTGGCGCGTGGCGATGGAGCGACGCATCGGGCCCAGCTTCCTTGCGCTCTCGCGCCAGAAGGTGCCCGTGCTCGACCGCTCGAGCCTGGCGTCTGCGGAGGGCCTCCGCCGAGGCGGGTACATCCTGGCCGAGTCGTCGGACGGCGCGCCGGAAGTGATCCTGATCTCGAGTGGCAGTGAGCTCTCCATCGCGCTGGACGCGCGAGAGCGCCTCGAGGCGGAAGGCGTGCCCACGCGCGTGGTCAGTCTTCCCAGCTGGCAGCTCTTTCGTTGGCAGGATCCGGAGTACCACGAGCGCGTGTTGCCTCGATCGGTCGGGCGACGCGTGTCCGTCGAGGCGGCTTCGACCTTCGGGTGGGAGCGCTGGGTCGGGCTGGCCGGCGCGTCGGTGGGCATCGATCGATTCGGTGCCTCGGCCCCGGCGGAGGTGCTCTACGAGCGGTTCGGCATCACCGCGGAGCGCGTGGTGGACACGGTCAGGCGGTTGGCGTAAGCGAGCCGCCGTCCGACGACCACGACCGATCGCGCCAGCTTATGCGGCGCGGCGACGGAGGGCGACCGGCAGGGGCGGCACGCGCGTGACCCGCTGGGTTCGCCGCCTGCGCCGGACCACCGGTCGGTCGTACTTGGACTCTGCGCGGCACCCTGCGTGGCGGGCCCACTTCTTCCACGTCGTGCCGTGGCCGTACTCCCCGTCGAAGAGCCAGTCGGCGATGTGGGCCATCTCGTGCACGAGCGTGTCCATGCGCTCGGCACCATTGCCCTCGAGCATGAGATCGACGTTCAGGGCGAGCTCGGCCACGTAGCGGCCCCGCCGGCGATCGACCGCCGGAATCACGTGTCCGAGGGAGGCGGACATCCGGTTGCTCAGACGCACGGGCACCTCGGGGAGCAGACCGTCGAAGCGCGTCCTGTTCAGGTACCGGTACAGCGCCCTCAGGTACCGGCGCTGCTCGGGCGTGGCGCAGCAGTGCGTGATCTCGTTGTCGTCGCTGCAGCGGCGCAGCGCCTCCCGCCGCCTCTGGGAGTGGGACTTGCGCACCGCATCCATCACCGGGCCCAGGCCCGGCCAATCACGCACCCGGTCCGACGCGTCGCGCACGGCGTTCGTGCGCCAGCCGCGACCTCGGACGATGGTCGCGAAGGCGTCCAGGATGGACGCCGGTGCGCGGCGGTACGCAACGTGCAGGTTCAGGACGGTCGCGTCCTGTGTGAGCGACCAGATGGTGCTCCGATTCGCGCGGAACCTCACCTGTTTGAGGCGGCGGGCGCCTCTCGACTTCAGCTCTCGAAGGGTGTCTTCGCTTGAACGTGCGCGCATGTTCGCTGGAGGGGGATGACGTCTGCTTCGAGCTCCGGCGGAGCAGAAGAATGGGGAATCCGGAGCCAATCCGCACCCCCCCCGCGCCGACCATCTCGAGCACGCTCCGAGCCATCCCGAGGGGGTACTGCATCTCGTGGGTCATGCCTCGGCAACCACGACATGTTGTGCTCGAGGGTCCTTATGGTATTGCGCTTCGTGCGGCGATTGCACTACATAGATGTCGTTCGCGAACAACGTACTGGTCGTACCCTGCTTCCGGAGGCGTACCCGTGGCGATGAAGAAGACCAGCACCAAGAAGGCGGCGGCCAAAAAGCCGGCCAAGAAGAAGGCGGCGAAGAAGGCCGCCAAGAGGGTCACGAAGAAGGCTGCGGCCAAGAAGCCTGCGAAGAAGGCTGCGGCCAAGAAGCCTGCGAAGAAGGCCGCGAAGAAGGCCGCGAAGAAGGCGACCAAGAAGGCCGCCGCGAGGAAGCCCGCCACCAAGAAGGCGGCCGGCGCGAAGAAGCGTCCGGCGAAGAAGTCTGCGGGCAAGAAGGCGCCGGTGAAGAAGACGGCGAAGAAGCCGGCCAAGAAGAAGGCGGCGAAGAAGCCCGCCAAGAAGGCCGCGAAGAAGGCGGCGAAGAAGGCGGCGAAGAAGCCCGCCAAGAAGAAGGCCGCGAAGAAGGCGACCAAGAAGGCCGCCAAGCGGACCGTGAAGAAGGCGAAGAAGCCCGCCAAGAAGAAGGCCGCGAAGAAGCCGGCCAAGAAGGCCGCGAAGAAGGCGGCGAAAAAGCCCGCCAAGAAGGCCGCGAAGAAGGCGGCGAAGAAGCCCGCCAAGAGGAAGGCCGCGAAGAAGTAGTCGGCTCCGCCCCCCAGCTCGCGCGGAAAGGTGCCGGCGCTCTCAGAGTGCCGGCACCTTCTTCTTTCATCGGACCCCGTGCGCGATCCGCCTCCGGGTGCCAGGTTCGTCGCTCGCGAATCGCAAACCCTGAGCCACCTCGATGAACGAAGAGGCAAGCCATGACCTGTCCACGCCGCAAAGGACGACCCGTCGGCCGGTTCGGAGCAGCCGTGATGGCGGCCGCGCTCGTCGCCACCGTCGTCCTGTCCACGTCGCCGCTCTTCGCCCAGGTCGCCACGGTCGGACACGGGTCCGCCGACTACCAGATGGCAGCCCGTTTCGCGCCCTACAGGATCCGCGACCTCGTGAAGAGCACGACCGTGAGCCCCCGCTGGATCGACCACGGCGATCGCTTCTGGTACGAGTGGGAGACCACCGACGGGAAGTTCTTCTACCTGGTCGACCCCGCCCGCGGGACGAAGCGGCCGATCTTCGACAACGACCGGATCGCGGCCGAGCTCACCCGCATCACGGGAGATCCGTGGGACGGACAACACCTGCCCATCCGCAACATCCGCTTCATCGACGACGCCACCCTCGAATTCGAGGTCGAGTCGTCCCAGGACGAGGAGCAGGAGCAGGCGACCGAAGGCGACCAACAACAACAGCAACAGCAGCGGCAGCGTGGTCAGGCCGGGCGCCGTCAGGCCAAGAAGAAGGTGTTCCACTTCGAGTACGACGTAGCGACGCGCACGCTTCGGCTCCTCGAGGACTACGAGGCACCGGACAACCACCCGGGCTGGGCGAGCATTTCGCCGGACACGGCCTGGGTCGTGTTCAGCCGGGAGTTCAACCTGTGGGCGATGACCTGGGAGGAGTACCAGAAGGTCCTGGACGCCCGCCGCGGCAAGACGGGTGAGGAAGCCGACTCGCTCGCCGAGGCCGTGGAGGTGGAGGAGGTACAGCTGACGACGGACGGGGAGAAGGACTACGCCTACGGCAACCAGGGTCGCGGCGACAACGACGAGGAGACCGAGAAGGAGTTCAAGAAGCGACAGCGCGCCGGCATCAGTTGGTCGCACGACTCGCGCTACTTCGCGCTCACGCGCCAGGACCGACGCGAGGTCGGCGACCTCTGGGTCGTTCACGTCGTCGGCAACACCCGGCCGAAGCTCGAGACGTACAAGTACGACATGCCGGGCGAGGAGAACGTCACCCAGACCGAGCTGCTCGTCTTCGACATGCAGGACCGCCAGATGACCAAGATCGACGACGACCCGTGGAAGGATCAGACCATGGGCGTGTACAGCGAGCCGTCGGGCGGAGGTGGCTTCTTCGGCTTCGGCGGCGGCGGCGGTGGCTCCGACGAGATCCGCCATACCAAGTGGCTCTCGCCGGACTCCGACGAGCTCTACTTCTTCCGTGCGAGCCGGGACCTGCACCGGATCGACGTGATGGTGGCCAACCCCGAGAGCGGCGCCGTGCGGGCGGTCATCCAGGAGCGCCTGAACACCTACCAGGAGCAACAGGCGCCACGCCGTCTCGCCAACGGCGACCTGATCTGGTGGTCGGAGCGTGACGGCTGGGCGCACCTCTACCGTCAGTCACCCGATGGCACGGTGAGGGCGCGGTTGACCGAAGGCCCCTGGCACGTCGACGGCGTGCTCGGGATCGACGAGACCCGCGGCTACGTCCTGTTCCGGGCCAATGCCCGCGAGGCGGGAGAGGACCCCTACTACGCGCACACGTACCGGGTGGGACTGGACGGGAGCGGCCTCGCCCTCCTGGATCCCGGCGACTTCGATCATCGCTCCCAGGCGTCGGAGTCGGCGCGCTACTTCGTGGACAACTACTCCCGGGTGAACACCGTCCCCGCCTCTGCGCTCTTCGACGCGACGGGCCGGAAGGTCCTCGACCTCGAGGAGGCCGACCTCTCGCTTCTCATGGACGCGGGCTACGAGTTCCCGGAGCCATACACCGTCAAGGCGGGCGACGGCGTCACGGACCTCTTCGGTGTGATGTACAAGCCCTACGACTTTGACCCCGAGAAGCACTACCCGATCGTCGCCTACGTCTATCCGGGCCCGCAGACCGAGTCGGTGGCCAAGTCGTTCTCGACCGCCGCGTACGAGCAGGGTCTCGCCCAGTTCGGAATGATCGTGGTCACGATCGGGAACCGGGGCGGCAATCCGGACCGCTCGAAGTGGTACCACAACTACGGGTATGGCAACCTCCGGGACTACGGGCTGCAGGACAAGAAGGTCGCCATTGAGCAACTCGCCGATCGCCACGACTTCATCGACGTCCAGCGGGTCGGCATCTACGGCCACTCGGGCGGCGGCTTCATGTCCACCGCGGCGATGCTCGTCTACCCGGACTTCTTCAAGGTCGCCGTATCCTCCTCGGGCAACCACGAGAACAACGTCTACAACCGTTGGTGGTCGGAGACGCACCACGGCGTCAAGGAGGTCGTGGGGGACTCGGGCCAGGTGTCGTTCGAGTACGACATCCGCAAGAACTCGGAGCTCGCGGCGAACCTGAAGGGTCACCTGATGCTCACCACAGGCGACGTGGACAACAACGTGCACCACGCAGGCACCCTCCGGATGGCCGAGGCGCTCATCCGCGCCGGCAAGCGCTTCGACATGTTCATCTTCCCCGGCCAGCGTCACGGGTACGGGAACATGAGCGACTACTGGTACTGGAAGCGCGCCGAGTACTTCGTGCAGCACCTGCTCGGTGACTACACGTGGAACGCGGACAACACCTGGCTCCAGATGGAGAGGCCAAAGACGGGAGGAGGCGGAGGCGGCAACCGGTAGGTACCCCGATCCGGGGGCATCCTCTCCGCGACCGGCTGTCGCAATGTCGCTCCGAGGATGCCCCCAGGCTCGGTCCCCATTCCTCGACGAGCCGGTGCATCGCCATCACCTGCCCATGAAGGCCCCGTCCAGCGAGTAGGAACGACCGAGGTCTCGCGCAGCGACCTTGCGCCCGCCGAATCGCGGAACGGGAGCCCCCCGGCGGTTCCTTGCCGGCGCGCATCCCGGGCAGGAGATTCTCGCGTCCAAAGTGTGCTGCCGGACGCGCGGTCGCCGCCGCTGCGCGACACGCGCGCCGAACCCCTTGCCCCCCGTTCGGAGGGTTGCCTATGCGAATCCACTACCCCGTTCGCCTCGCGCTGACGGGGACCCTCGGCCTCCTCGCCGTCCCCGCCGTCGCCCAGGTCAACACGGACCTGATGGCCCGATGGTCTGCGGTCGAGGTGGTGCGCTACCTGGTCGTCGGCGAGTACGCCGGTGAATCGCCGATCCTGCTCGGAGCTTCAGGCTTCCGCTCGACGGGCCGGGTGACCGATCGCATCGAGATCAGCTTCGACTGGAATCAGAACGAGACCGCCCTGGTCGGAACGCCGGTGGTCCGGAACTCCGCCTCCACCGCCGCCCCCGCGGCCGGTCCCGGGTGCCCCGAGCCCCGCGTCACCGGAACGTACGAGCACCTGGACGTCGCCTCGGTCACGCCCCTGGCCAACACGCTGAAGTTGGAGGGGACGCGGCACTTCCCCGCCGGCGCCGTCCCGTTCAAAGACGACGACGGCGTCTGCTCCGCATGGGACGACGCGCCGGGCAAGTCGGAGAACGTCGAGATCATGATGCTCGTCCTGCCGACGATGTACTTCGGCATACCCTCCGCTGCGGGCCCCGGCGTATCGATCTCCGGGGACGGCAAGTCGATCGTCTTCGTGGAGCAGGGCACCGGTTGGACCTGGACCTACACGCCGACGCCGGTGCAGTAGTAGCCCGGGCCCCCGGGGTCGACGCGGTGAGTGACCGCACGGGGCATCCTCTCCGCGACCGGCTGTCGCAATGTCGCTACGAGGATGCCCCCAGGCTCGGTCCTCGTTTCTCGACGAGCCGTTGCATCGCCATGCAGGCCCGTGAAGGCCGCGGCCAGCGAGGGGGAACGAACGGGGTCTCGCGCGCAGCGACCTTGCGCCAGCCCAGTCGCGAAGCGCGAGACCCGGGCCGTTTGCGCTCAGCGAACGGTCAATTCACCACCGGGATCTCGTGATCGACGAGCAACGTCCCGTTGCCCACCCTCAACTCCAGATGCAGCGTCCCGGGGCGGGTCGGCGTGAACAGATGGTCGTACGTCTCGCCGACGGCGATCCTCTGCTGCGCGATCGTCGACACGCGCTGGGTCTCGGGCAGGTCGAACGCGTCTTTCGCGGTCGGCGTCCATACCACCGGGAAGCCGTCTTGAAGGAGCGTCGTGTACGTCGACGGACGGTTCGCCGTGATCTGCATGAGCCGGATGCGGTACGTCTCACCGACGCGCATCGGGGCCGACGCGAAGTCGCCCCCATTCACGACCGGCACCTCGTCGTCGCGGAACGGCGACTCGCCGAATATGAAGATCCGGTCCCGGTCCGGATCCCAGGTCTCGTCGGTGTCCAGCACGATGAGCGGCCCATACAGCCCTGACGACCCCTGTCGGAGATCGTTCACGTGGGTGTGGTACATGTAGCTCCCCGCACGATGTGGGGTGACATACACGTCCCATGAGCCGCCCGGAGGGATGATCGGCGTGGGCATGGTCGGGTATCCACCGATCCCCGCCACCCCGTCGAAGTAGCTCTCGATCTCGAGTCCGTGCCAGTGGACCTGGGTGGGCTCGGGGGTCCGGTTCGTCACGTGGATCCGGGTGGGCTCACCCTTGCGCAGGAACAGGGTCGATCCCGGCAGGCGGACGGAGTCGGGCGCGGGTGCCATCTCCCCTTCCTGCAGCACGTACCCGAACTGGCTTCCACTGAGGCCACCTTCGGCGGGGGCGGACTGCACGAAGAGGTCGAGCTGCTTCCGCGACGACGTGTTGGGCTCCCACCCCTCGGGCGGACGCACGAACAGCGACAGCACGAGGCCGCCCATGCCCCGCCTGGCGTGATCCATGGTCCCCGCGTCCTTGTGCTCCTCCCGGTAGAGACGGTCCTCGAACTCCTCGGGCGTGAGCCCTTCCTCGCCCATCGCGGGGTTGGGCACGACGTGGATCGACATGTGGCAGTGGAAGATCCACGCGCCTGGACGATCGGGCTGGAAGGACATGTGCATCGTGGTGCCCGCGGGCATGCGCTCGGTGACCGCCTCGCGCCGCTGCGCCGGCCAATAGAGCGTGTCCCGGGCCAGATCGCCCTTGGCGCCCACGGTGTAGAAGAATCCGTGCAGGTGGAACGCATGGGGGCCGCGGGACGCGTTGATGACCCGCCACGCCACCCGGTCCCCCATGTCGTACATCACGGATTCGACGTGCGGCCAGGGCCTTCCGTTGATCGTGAGGAAGAGCCGGGTCTCGTCCGGAGTTCCGTCGGGCATGCGTCCGTCGTTCCACTCACCCACCACGAGGATCCGGTCGTCCGTCGACAATTCCTCGCCGTCGACGACCAGGGCACCGGTGAGCTGGCTGTCCTCGAAGGCCCGCCGCGCCAACGGCCGACCGTGGAACGATCCCCAGTAGAAATACGTTCCCTCGACGTCGGCGGTGAAGCTCCTCTCGGCCGTGCCGTGGGGTGGTACCGCGAGCGGCTCGATCACGCCGTCCATGCGATCCCCGAAGCCGTGGATCACGATGGCCGTGTCCGCATGGTTCGCCACGGACACGCGGATCTCGGTCCCGAGGGGCACACGGATCAGCGGACCGGGATTGGAGGGCTGCCCGCCGACCTCGGCGAAGCCCAGCACCCGCCCCCCCGGCTGGTCCTCCCCGAGCACGTGCCACATCCCCTCCACGACCTCCAGGTCGAGCGTGAGGACGCCGTCCTCGAGGTGGCCGGCGGGCTCCCGGTTGTCGTTCCATGCGATGGTCGGCAGCGCCTCGGACGCCAGGTCCTCGGGAGGTCGCGCGACGGGTGTGGTCCATGCGAGACCCGACGAGAGCACCAGTCCGAGGACGAGCGCGGGGGGCAGGGAACGGCTCATGATCCGATGGGTCTCCGGGGAGGCAGATAGGGCGCGGTCACCACCCATTGTGGCACGGCGCGGGCGACAATGGCAAACGGAACAGGCGGAACGGCCACGGCCGACGGCGAGGAGCCGACCGCGTGCTCCCTCGAAGCGACCTTGCGCCAGCGCAGTCGCGGAAAGGGAGCACCGGGAGGCGGAGGAACCGCGCGGGGTCTCATGCGAAGCGACCTTGCGACAGCCCAGTCACGAAGCGTGAGACCCCGAGCAGGTTCCCCCGGCCTTCAGGAGATGATCCGTGCCCTCCCCGGCACCACGACGGCCGGCAGCCCCAGGCGCTCCACCGCCTCGTTGAAGCGCTGCAGCTCGTTCTCGAGGATGGACAGGTAGCGCGCGCGCACGCCCTCCCAGTCGCGCTCGAGGTCACGGAGTCGCTCGTAGGCGCCCGGGGTCGGCCGCCCCTCCGGGCCGCCCGAGATGTATCCGTCGGGACCCGTGACGTTGTTGTAGAGCTCGATCCACTGATTGTCGAGCCGCGGCGGGAAACGGATCGGGTCCTGGCCGGATTGATTCTTCGTCTGCTGCAGCTCCTCGTGCACCTCGGTGGAGCGCGTGGTGAGCGTGTCGGCCAACGGCTCGATCTGATCGGCGCGGCCAGCCGCCTCCGCTTTCTGCACCACGTCGGTCACTTGCTCCCGGATGGCGCTCAGCGCACGGATGGCCCGCGTCACCGAGGTGATCGAATCACGGACCTGCATCGCGACGCGGAACTGCTCGTCGTAGTCGGCCTGTGTGACCTCGGCGAGGCGGGGGTCCCCGAGCACCGTGAGGGACCGGCTCGCGACCTGCACTCCGGCCATGCTGAGGCGCACCGTGTACGTGCCCGGCGGTGCCTTGACCCCACCGGTGTACCCCCAGACCACGGCGCCCTCGGGAAGCTCGGGACCGGGATAGAGGAGGTCCCACGTGATCCGGTGGAGCCCGGCTTGCTTGTCCAGGCGCGTGCCCCGCGCCTCGCGTACGACGGCGGTGTCGCTGGAGAAGGTCTCCGCCACCGCTCCGGACCCGTCCAGCACCTCGACGCGCACCTCGCCCTCCGGCTCCGCACCCAGGAGGTAATAGAGCGTCGCGCCCTGGGGTGCCGGCTCGGGGGACAGCTCGCTCAGCCCGCCCCCCGATCCGGCGTTGTTGACCCGGTACGCCTCCCGTGGAGCGAACAGGTGCGCCTCGGCCGCCGCGACCGGACGTGTCAGCTCCCGCAGCGGGGTGATGTCGTCCAGGATCCAGAACGAGCGCCCCTGAGTCGACAGCACCAGGTCACCCGTCGCGGAGATCTTCAATCCGGTGACCGGCGTGACCGGAAGGTTGCGCTGGAGCGACTGCCACCGGCCTCCGCTGTCGAAGGAGACGAAGATCCCGCTCTCGGTGCCGGCGAACAGGAGCCCCTCCCGCTCCGGATCCTCGGCCAGCGAGCGCACGGGATGCGTCGCCGGGATCCCGTTGCCGCCGTCCGCGATGCGCCGCCAACTCGCGCCCCAGTCGTCCGTGCGGAAGATGTACGGACGGAAGTCGTCCAGCCGGTACGCCTGCACCGCCACGTACGCGCGTCCGGGCGCATGCGTGGACAGCACGATCTCGTCCACGGTGCCCAGACTCGGCATCCCCGGGGGCGTGACTTCCACCCAGGTAGCGCCGTCGTCGCGCGTCACGTGCACGCGCCCGTCGTCCGTTCCGGCCCAGATCTCCTGGGCGGAGAACGGCGACTCTGCGAGGGCGAACACGACTTCGTAGATCTCCACCCCCGTGACGTCCGCGTTGATCGGCCCGCCCGACTGCACCTGATGGGCCGGGTCGTCGGTGGTGAGGTCCGGGCTGATCGTCTCCCAGGTCGTCCCCTCGTCGCGCGAGCGATTCACGTGTTGCGAGCCGTGGTAGATCGTGCGGCGGTCGAAGCGGGACACGAGCATGGGCGACACCCACTGGAACCGGTGGCGCAGGTCGGAGGCCGCCGACCCGAGCTGCAGCTGCGGGTACAGGTTCATGTTGCGGACCTGGTCCCGCGCCAGGTCGTAGCGATCCATCACGCCGCCGTAGCAGCCCGCGTAGACCACGTCGGGGTGGTCGGGGTGGAGCGCCACCGGTCCAGTCTCGCACCCACCCACGTTGAGCCAGTGCTGCTTGGGGTAGAGCGTATTGCTCGACGTCCACGCCGGCACCGAGATCGTGGTGTTGTCCTGCTGCGCTCCGTACAGGCGGTAGGGGAGCCCGTGGTCGACGACCACGTCGTAGAGCTCCGCCGTAGGCTGGTTGTAGTACGAGGACCACGTCGCGCCACCGTTCACCGTCACCTGCGCACCACCGTCGTCGGCCACCACCATGCGGTCCGGATCGGAGGGATGGATCCACAGGTCGTGCACGTCGCCGTGCGGGACTCCGATCACGTTGAAGGTCACGCCGGCGTCCACCGACCGGTACAGGCTGGTGTTGAGGGCGTACACCGTGTTGGGGTCCACCGGGTCGGCCTGGACGTGGGTGTAGTACCAGGCCCGCTGACGCAGGTTGTTCTCGGAGTTGGTCCGCGTCCATGTGTGTCCCGCGTCGTCGGAGCGGTAGACGCCGCCGTCCGGCTCGGCCTCGAGGATCGCCCACACCCGGTCGGGATTCGCCGGCGACACGCTGACGCCGACCTTGCCCACGACTCCCTCCGGCAGGCCGCCCTCCAGCTTGGTCCACGTGTCTCCGCCGTCGGACGTCTTGTAGACCCCTCCCTCCTCGGCGCCGGAGATCAGCGCCCAGGGCTTGCGCTCGCCCCGCCACATGCCCGCATACAGCTCCCTGGGGTTCCGTGGGTTCATCGTGAGGTCCGACGCGCCCGTGGAGTCGCTCAGGGCCAGCACGTGCTCCCAGGTCGCGCCACCGTCCATCGATCGGAAGACGCCACGCTCCCGGTTCTTGCCGAAGGCGTGCCCGAGCGCGGCCACCCAGACCCTGTCCGCGTCGCGGGGATGCACCTCGATGCGCCCGATCTGGCCGGCCTCGTCGAGCCCCACGTGCGACCAGGTCCGCCCCGCGTCCGTCGACTTCCACACGCCGTGCCCCGCCGACGTGTTGCCGCGGATGTCCACCGACCCCGTCCCCACGTAGATCACGTTCGGGTCCGCATCGGCGACCCTCACCGCCCCCACCGACCCCCCGAAGAAGCCATCGGTGATGTTGGACCAACTCCCGCCGTTGTCCGTGCTCCGCCACACGCCACCTCCGGTCGTTCCCATGAGCCAACGGTCCGGGTCGTCCGGAAAGCCAGTGACCGCTGTGGATCGGCCGCCGCGGTACGGACCCACCATGCGGTAGCGCAGATCCCTGAGGGCGAGCGTGTCGAAGGGGCCGGTCTGGGCGGAGAGCCGGTCCGCGACGACGGCCGACAGGACGAGGACGAGGGCGGTGATCCAGGGGCGCATCGACGTTGCTCCCAGAGTGGGTGGGGGCGGGGTGGGCAGCCTAGAGCCGCCGCCCCCTGCCGGTCAATGCCATCCCGGCTCCCAGGCGAGAGGGGCCCCTGCTAGCCCTCCTCCGGAAGGTCCGTCTTCTCACGGAAGCCGATGCGGTGGTAGGGGTTCACGACGCTCGTGGCCACGTTCTTGAGGTGGGCACTCACACGCTTCAGGAAGCGCAGGTGCAGCGCGACGGTCACCGCGTGGCCCGAGCGCCCGGCGAGCACCTTCGAGTCGCGCAGCAGGTGGATGTCGTCCTCGACGATCTTCGCCACCTCGGTGTGGACCTCCATGATGTGCCGCGCCCGGTCCTCGTCCGAGTCCTGGAGCGCCGGCACGATGTCGTCGAACATCGAGTCGACGAGCGACTCGGCCTTGCGCACGTCGGCGTCGAGCTCGAGTCCGTCGAAGGGCGCATCGAGGGTCGTGGCCAGCTCGGCGATGTTCTTGGTGTAGTCCCCGATGCGCTCGATGTCGATGACGATGGCCGTGAGCACGAGACCCATGTTGATGTCGGGCTTGGTGGAGACCGACAGGTGGGTCACGATCTTCCTGCGCACCGAGCGTTCGTAGCGGTTGAGCTGCCTGTCGCGCTCGTAGATGTTCGCGATCATGGCACCCTGGTGATGGAGGGCGAATAGGGCGTCGCGGTACATGCCCCGCGACTCGGTGAGCATCAGCACCGCCTCGTCGAACGCTTCCTCGCAGAGCCCCCCTCCCTTGAACAGCGACAGGATATCCCTCCACATGGCTCGATTTCCTCCGGGGTCAGCGAGTCAGGACGTAGATGATGGGGATGGTGTACAGCGCAATGTACGCAGCGATCATCAGGGCTGAATTCCCTTTGGACCTGCCCGCGAGGGTACCCGCCTTCCCCGCGAGCCAGATGGGGAGCGCCTTGAGTGGATAATAGATCGCGATCCCGAGCAGGTTGAACGAAAGGTGGGCGAGCGCGATCGTCACGGCGGCGGCGCTCCCCGTGGCGAGCGATGCCAGGATGGCGGTGACGGTGGTGCCGACGTTCGCCCCCAGCGTGTACGGATAGATCTGGCGCAGGGTCAGCATCCCGGTCCCCGCGAGCGGGACGATCAAGGACGTCGTCGCAGAGCTGCTCTGGACCGCCGCGGTGGTGATCAGCCCCAACGAGAAGCTCGCGGCGTCGTTGCGGAAGAGCACGCGGCTGAAGAGCCCCTCCAGGCGATCGAGCACCGCGCCGCGCATCACCTTCATCATCTGCGAGAGCGCGAGAAAGAGGATGACGAGCGCGAGCACCAGGAGCGGGAGGACGTGGGGGAGCGCCTCGGTTATCAGGTCTGCGGGCGGCCGCACGAGGGCCTTCAGAGGGCTGGCCAGGCTCATGCCGCCCACTCCTTCGAACAGGTGCTCGAGCTGACGCGCCATCCGCTCCACGGGGTGGAACAGGACCTCGAGTGGCAGGATCGTGAACGCGGCCAGGATGTTGAAGAAGTCGTGCACCGTGGACGCTGCGAAGGCCCTCCCGAACTCGTGCGAGCGGGTCACGTGACCCATCGACACGATGGTGTTCGTCACGGTCGTGCCGATGTTCGCGCCCATGACGATGGGGATCGCCACCGGGATCGTGAGCGCCCCGGACGCGACCAGGCCCACCACGATCGTCGTGGTCGTGGAGGAGCTCTGGATCACGCTCGTCGCCAGGACACCGATGATGAGTCCGGCGAGGGGATCCGACGCCGTCGCGACGAGCTGCTCCGCGAAGCCGCGGCCGGCCATCTTGAAGGCCTCGCTCATCAGCTCGATCGAGAAGAAGAACAGATAGAGCAGGGCGAGGAAGTAAAGCCCTCGGGCGACGCCTGTGATCAGACGCCTCCCACCCGCCGCGTTCTCTTCAGGTCCGGGAGGCACGGGACGAGGTCCTGTCGGGGGTAAGGTCCGGCTCGGCACCGGAAGTTACACAACTGTTGCCGTTCCGACATCTATGGTCGGGCGCGCGTCCCTGTGCCCGGATCGCGGCCCCCGCGACCCCGGACTCCATGCTAGATTCGCGGTCATGCGAAGCTTCGTGAGCACCCGAGGCGCGGGACCGGTTTCCTTTCGTGAGGCGCTCCTGGTCGGGCTGGCTCCCGACGGTGGCCTCTGGGTGCCGGAGTCCGAGCCCCGTCTCCCGGGCGCGCCACCCCCGGAGGCGGTGGGGGCCTTCCCCCGCACGGCCGCGTGGGCGGCTCGGGCCATGCTGGCCGGCGTCCTGCCGGATCCCGTGCTCGACGACGTGGTCCGCGACGCGTTGGACTTTCCGGTCCCCCTGGTGGAGGTCGAACGGGGCATCCACGTCCTCGAGCTCTTCCACGGCCCCACCCTGGCATTCAAGGACGTGGGCGCCCGCTTCATGGCGCGCGCGATGCGCGTGTTCGACCGAGACGTTCGGGATGTCCGAACCGTCCTCGTCGCGACATCGGGGGACACCGGGTCCGCCGTCGCCCATGCCTTCCACGGGACGCAGCGGACGCGTGTGATCGTGCTGTTCCCGGCGGGCGGCGTGAGCGAGCGACAGCGCCGGCAGATGACCACCCTCGCAGGCAACGTCTCCGCCGTGGCGGTGGACGGGACGTTCGACGACTGCCAGCGGATGGCGAAGGCGACGTTCGCCGACGAGGAGCTGTCGCGCGCGGCCGGGCTTACCTCGGCCAACTCGATCAACGTGGGCCGGCTTCTTCCCCAGGCGCTGTACTACGCGCACGCGGCAGCCGTGCTGGGATGGGAGGTCGCACCGACCTTCGTCGTGCCGTCGGGCAACCTGGGCAACCTCACCGGGGGGCTCCTGGCTCTGCGTGCCGGCGTGCCGACCTCGGGATTCGTGGCCGCCTGCAACGCCAACCGGGTCTTCCCCGACTACCTCGCGACCCGCATCCTGGAGAAACGTCCCTCGATTCCGACCGCATCGAATGCCATGGACGTCGGCGACCCGAGCAACCTCGAGAGGATCCGCTGGATGTACGGCGACGACGTGCGCGCGCTGGCGCGCGACGTGCGCGCCGCGTCCGTCGACGACGCGCGGACCCGGGATGCCATCCGCGGGGTCCACCAGCGCACGGGATACGTGCTCGACCCCCACGGGGCCGTCGCGTACGCCGCGGCGATGGACGTCCGCACCGACGGGAGGCCGCTCATCGTCCTGGCCACGGCGCACCCGGCCAAGTTCCCCGACGTCGTGGAGGAGGCCATTGGAGCGCCGGTCCGCGTGCCGGAGCGGCTGGCCGCGCTCATGGACGCCCCAGAGCGGGTCGAGCGCATCTCCGCCGATGCCGCGGTCCTCCGCGACCTCATCCTGGAGCGCGTGCACTCATGAGCACCCAGCTCCAGTGGGCGGGTGTGCGGGTACCCTGCTCCACGTCGAACCTGGGGGCCGGGTTCGACACCGTCGGCCTGGCCCTGAACCGATACCTGTACGCGGAGTTCAACCCCATCGGAGGTCGCCTCTCCATCCGGCGCGAGGGTACGCTCGCCCACCTCGACGTATCGCCGGCGGACGATCTGCTGGTGGTCGCGTTCGCCCATGGCCTCGCAGAGGCGGGTCACGAGGCCCTCGGAGCGCTGCGCGTCCGGTCGGAGATCCCACTCGCCCGGGGCCTCGGCTCGTCGGCCGCCGCGCTGGTCGCAGGCCACGAGCTCGCGCGGGCGGTGCTGGGACAACCGCAGGACCGCCTCCTCTCGTTCCAGTACGCCTACGAGCGGGAAGGCCACGGGGACAACGCAGCGCCCTGCGCCATGGGCGGCCTCCGGGGGGTCGTGCGTGCCGACACGCACGCGCGCGCCGTAGCCCTCGACCTGTCCCGGGATCTCGGATTCGCGTTCGCGGCCCCCTCGGTGGGCGTCTCCACGGCGAGGGCGCGGGAGGTGCTGCCCGCTTCGGTGATGCATCGCACGGCGGTCCGGGGACTCGGTCGGCTCACGGCACTCATCCGTGGCCTCGCTGACGCTGATCCCGAGCTCGTGCGCGTGGCCATGGACGACCACCTTCACGTGCCCTTCCGCCTGCCGCTGATTCCCGGGGCAGCGGAGGCGATGGCAGCCGGCTACGACGCGGGCGCGTGGGGCGTCACGATCTCGGGCAGCGGATCCGGTATGCTGGCCATCGGTCCGGTGGAGCTGGCCGCCAACCTCGCCCATGCCATGACGACGGCGTTCGGCCGCCACGACCCCCAACCGGTCGGCTTCGCGATCCGGCCCGACTTCCAGGGCGTCACGCGCGAGACCGTCACGTCGTCGGGGTGAGGGCGCGGGAGTCGCGCACCACCGCTGCACCCTTGAGCGCCAGGAACGTGTTCGCCGCGACGCGCCCGACGAAGAACGCCGTGAAGGCCGCGGTCACGCCCACGAGGCCCAGGCCCCATCCGGTCGCGACGAAGGTGGTCGCGATCAGCGCGACCTCGATGGAGGTCGCGACCGTGATGCCGCGCGTGCGCCGGACGTTCACCAGGATCGCGCGCTGCAGCCCGAGGAGCACGGTCAGGCCCGGCAGCAGGACGATCACCCTCGCCGGCGCGAAAGCGTAGACGGCCAGGTCGGGAGACAGCCCGGAGACACCCTGGAACCACACGTCCGCCAGCGGCGTGAACGCCACCAGGGTGAGTCCCCCCGACGCGACAACGCCGAGGCTCAGCGTGAAGCGCTCCAGCTCGGGTAGATGGCGATGGCGCGGACCCATGAGCGCGATGGCCGTGTCCTGGAAGCTGAGCCCCAGCGAGCGGAAGATGAACGACAGGGACTGCACGACCGGGAAGACGGCCAGGGACTCCAGGGGCGCCCGCGACCGGCCCATGAAGAACGTCAGCATCGGATGCACCATGAGACCGATGAGCGAGGTCAGCGCCAGGGGGATGTAGAAGGCAACGATGTCGCCGTAATGGAGCTCGGCCCCGTGTCCCTGGGCGGGCGGCGTCGTCTCGAACAACGCGCGGATCGTGCTCCGTGCCATCCAGCGTGCAGCGAACGCCTCCGCCGTCACGCCGGTCCCGAGGGCCAGCCCTCCGACCGATGCCCCCGGGAGGTCGAGCAGGAAGAACCCCACCAAAGCGGTGGACGACATCGCGACCAGCCGCACAATCGTACCGTACGCCACGAGGCGCGTCCGGCCCGAGCGGATCAGCACACCCTGGACGAAGCGGCGATACCCGATGGACGCCGGCCAGGGCAGGAAGAACCACAACGCTCCGTACGTCAACTCCGCCACCTCCGCGGGCAGCTCCACGAGGTCGATCATCAGGAACCGATAGACCGGCGGAATCAGGACCACGAGCAGGGTGGAGGTCGTCGCCACCCCCAGCAGGATCATGAAGCCACGCAGGCGCCGGTAGCTGGTCGCGTCCTCGACCAGCGCCGTAGCCGCGCTCATCAGCATGATCACCGGCGCCTCGATGAGGATCGCGAACGCGAAGGCCACGCCGTGGGCGGCCAGGTTGTACGTCGGGTCCGGGAGCCTGGCGATGACCGCCGCCAGATAGGGGCCCTCGACCGCCATCATCATCCAGGTAGCCGCCAGCGGCACCCAGAACAGAAAGATGGACTTCTGGGAGAGGCGCTCGGTCACGGACGATCCCTGGGTGGCTCGGAGTGGCGCCGGAAGATCGTCGAACAACGGCGTGAGTTGAAGCCGTGATCTCCGTCCTTGCGACTATTCTGCCGGAGCCCTCAATTGCGGTTCTGGGTCGGGTGGGGGCGCTCCCCAGCGGAGCGCCCAGAGTGGTCGGGTACTTCTCCAGGAAGGAGGGACCGATGGACTCGAAGCGCTTGGTGACCCGGGCGGTGGTGGGCGGCGTCGTGCTGTACCTGCTGGGCATGCTGTTCTGGCAGATGCTGTTCGCTAGCTATTTCGAATCGCACGCTGGACCGGGCTCGCCCCCGATGTCCGCGTCGCCCATCCTGTGGGCGTCCATTCTCGGCATGCTCTGCTACGCGACCCTGGTCGCGCTCGCGCTGGACTGGACCGGCTCGGCGGACATGGGCTCCGCCTTCAAGACCGGCGCGCTGGTCGCGGGCCTCATGTGGGGTGCCGTCGACCTCACCTTCTATGCCTTCTTCGGATTCAGCGACTTCGTCGGGACGATCTCGGACATCGTGCTCGAGATCGTGCGCGGCGGCATGGCCGGCATCGCGATGGCCGCGATCGGAGCGAAGAAAGGAGAGGCGGCGTAGCGGCGAAGGCCGCTGATGTGCAAACGGCCTCCCGGGTCCACGCGACCGGGGAGGCCGTTTTTGTTTTCCGGAACAGGTTCAGATCAGCGGAGCGCGAGGGACTCGAACCCCCAAGCCCTTTCGGGCGCTCGCTTTCGAGGCGAGTGCATTACCATTCTGCCAGCGCTCCAAGTGGGATGTTCGATCCCTGGAAACAGCAACGCCCGGGCCACGTGCGATGGCCGCAGCAGCCCGGGCGTGAACACCGCCGCGACATGTCACTTCCGCCTTCGCGGCACTCCTAACGGGGCGCCCGGCTGCCCTCCGTTTCGCTCCGGAGATCCGGTCGCACACCATCTCGGCCGCATTCGCGGCAGTTCCATCGGGGCGCCCGGATGAGAGATCCGGGCGAACACAATCACGGACCGGCCTTCGCCGGAAACCTAATCGGGGCGCCCGGATGATAGATCCGGGCGCACACTGTCTTGGCCGCATTCGCGGCATTTCCATCGGGGCGCCCGGATTCGAACCGGGGACCTCTGCGACCCGAACGCAGCGCTCTACCGGACTGAGCCACGCCCCGGCATGACCGGGATTCTGTTGATCCAGAGACGGACGGGGTGGGATGGACCTGCGGCGAATCTTCGATTCGTCCTCGGTCGATCCCTGGTCCACCATCCAGCCACTCTGAACGGACGGGGTGGGATGGAGTTCGCTGCGCTCGCTCCTCTCGCTCACTCCGTTCGCTCGAGTCAAACCCACTTCACGTCCCGCTTCGCGGTCCGCGTGGGTTCGAACACGAAGCCTTCTATACGGACGGGGTGGGATTCGAACCCACGCGGGCTTTCGCCCACACGATTTCCAATCGTGCGCCTTAAGCCACTCGGCCACCCGTCCACGAAGCTGCGCCGC
>QJYK01000205.1 GCA_003248075.1 Gemmatimonadota bacterium
GAACGGCTTCGACATCCAGCTCGGCGTGGCCGGTATGCCCTCGGCCTGGACCGCGCGCTGGTCGAACGGCTCCGGTCGGCCCGTGATCGCCCTGGGCTCGGACGTGGACGGCATCCCCCAGTCGAGCCAGAAGCCGGGGGTCGGGTATCGCGAAGCGGTCGTTTCGATGGCGCCCGGTCACGGCGAGGGACACAACTCGGGACAGGCCGTCAACATCGTGGCCGCTCTCGCCGTCAAGGAGATCATGGAGCGCGAGGGGATCGACGGGACGCTGCTGATGTGGCCGGGGATCGCGGAGGAACAGCTGGGATCCAAGGCGTTCTTCGTGCGTGAACGTGTCTTCGACGGTGTGGACGTGAACCTCTTCACGCATGTGTCGAACAACTTCTCCATGACGTGGGGTCACACCTCCGGGAATGCGCTGGTTTCTGCCCAGTTCCGGTTCCGAGGGGAGACGGCGCATTCCGCCGGCTCGCCTTGGCGCGGCCGCTCGGCACTCGACGCGGTCATGCTCATGGCGCAGGCATGGGAGTTCAAGCGCGAGCACCTGCGGCCGCCGCAGCGATCGCACTACATCATCCCGGAGGCCGGCGATCAGCCCAACGTCGTGCCGCAGTTCGCGACGATCTGGTTCTACTTCCGTGAGGTGGACTACGAGCACGTGATGGAGATGTACGAGGCCGCCAAGAAGATGGCGGAGGGCGCGGCGCTCATGACCGGCACCGAGATCGACACGATCATGACCGTCGGCTCGGCCTGGGACCGGCACTTCAGCAAGCCCGTCGCGGAGGTGGCGCAGGCCAACATCGAGCGCGTCGGCCTGCCGAAGTGGACCGACGCCGACATCGAACTCGCGAACGGCCTCCAGCGGGAGCTTGGCCAGGAGCCGCAGGGGCTGGAGACCGAGATCCCGGAGCTGCGCGGCCCGATCAACCTGCGCAACTACTCGGGCGGTGGCTCCGACGACATCGGTGACGTGAGTTGGAACATGCCCACCGTGACGCTCCGCTACCCGGCGAACATGCCGGGCGGGCCGGGCCACAACTGGGCCAACGGGATCGCCATGGCGACTCCGATCGCACACAAGGGGTCGCTGGCCGGCGCGAAGGTACAGGCATTGACGCTCCTCGACCTGCTCCTCGACGGCAAGACGGTCGCCGCGGCATGGGACTACTTCAACAACGTGCAAACCAAGGAGAAGAAGTACACGCCCTTCATCACGGCAGCGGACAAGCCGGCGATCTGGCTCAACGCCGAGATCATGGAGCAATACCGCCCGCTCATGCGGCCGTTCTATTACGACCCGTCCAGGTTCGACACCTATATGGAGCAGCTGGGCATCGAATACCCCACCGTGCGCCCCCGTCCGGTCAGCCAGGAGCAGGACGGCCGCTGAAACGCCACACCCGGACGTGCTCGACGTCGAGCTCGTCCGTCCAGAGGCCCAAGAGCCAATCCGGACCGATCTCGTAGACGTCGATCCCCGGAGGGAGCGCGACTGTCCCCCGCGCGGCGCCTTCGGCATCCAATACGATCCATTGCTCGGCCCCGGTGTCCGCCGGCGAGCGGAACAGGCGGACCCACGTGTTGCCGAGGACGTCGTCCTTGAGCGCGCTGAACGCGGGGAGCGTGTCGGGTCCAGGGTGGTCGAGCAGTAGGGTCCGGAGGCCGGGTCGTGCCTGCTCGGCCGCGTTCGCGAGCCTTTCTTCCAGGTACGCCTGCCGATCGGCGTCCGTAGCCTGCCGCGGCGGGACGGCCACCCGCGCGATCCGCTCGGTCGATCCCCCCGGGCCGAAATAACGCAGCTCGAGGCGTCCCGTCTCGGCCACGATCGTCTGGTTCCGGTGCGGGGCCACCGCGAGCCCGCGCGCGAACGGGATCCGGAGGATGCTTACGGACTCCTCGGCGATCTGCATGAACGTGTCGTCGCCGGGGAACGTCCCCAGGCTCACGGACACCTCCCCGTCGTCGCTCAGCAGCGCCACCTCGACCGGAATCCGGACTTCACCCGAGGAGAGCGCGTCCTCGGACAGCTTCATGCTCGTCGTAACGAGGGCACCGTTCGACAGCCGGTGGCGGAACGACGGAAGTCCGAGCCCTTCCGGTTGGGGTAGGGCCAGGGTACGCCCCAGGCTGCCATCCAGCCCGTAGACGGTGAGCCGACGGGCACGGGCGTCCCAGACGGCCAAGGAGTCGTCGGCCCATCGGTGCAAGGAGCCGGGGTTGTTGAATTCTCCCGGTCCGTCGCCCTCGCCTCCCATGGAGCGGAGGTGCCGTCCATCTGCACCGTACAAACGTACCTCTCGGGATCCGGCGTTCAGGACCGCCACGCCGCCGTCCGCCAGACGGAACGCCCCCCGTACCTGATACAGCTGGAGCTCGGGCGGACCGTCCAGGGTGCCGATGTCGAGGGTCGGGACCGAGTCCAGGGTCCAGCCAAGGCGGGCCCCCGGTTCCGGCGCGGGGCTCTCGACGATGGTGACCCCAGCGCTGTCCCGCACGACCGCCGGGGGGGCGTGCGGGGCACGACCTTCGCCGCACGAGCCGGCGACGACGGCGACGGCCAGGGCCGCGGGGAGTGGACGTGGAAAATGCACGATGCGCTCCGGACCTAGGGTTTACGAAATGTTTCGTAGACTGGCCTTCGTGGCAACCCCGCTCGATGCCCTTGCACGCCGGATGTGGGCGACGGATCCTGGCCTGACCGACGCACCCACCGTGGAGGAGCCATGACCCGTTCGCCCCTCGCGACCCTCCGTCGCCGCGACTTCCTGAAGGCCGCCGCCGCCGCGGCCGGTGGGACCCTGGTCCCGGGCTCCGTGGCTGGAGCGTCCGTCGGGTGGCGCGGATCACCGCCCGCGCAGCAGGGTCCGCCGCCGGCGCCCCTCGGGAATGGCGAGCCGCCGGCGCTCGAGTTCCAGGCATACCCGGGTGGTACCGGCGCACTGTACGTGCGGTGGCACCGGGAGGGTGTCGACCCGTTCGCCCGCCACCTGGTCGCGATCGAGCCATGGTCGGGACCCGTTCCGACCCGGGAGGAGGACGTCGCGTACCTGCCGGTGCACAGGCTCGCGGCCTTGATCCGGGAGCGCCATGTGTCTCCCACGGAGCTCGCCGACATCTACCTGGAACGGATCAAGCGATACGACCCGGTCCTGCTGTGCGCCGTAACGATCCTGGAGGGCGCCGCCCGCGAGGAGGCGCAGCAGGCCGAGTCGGAGATCCGGGCCGGGGAGTGGAAGGGCCCCCTGCACGGGATTCCGTACGGCGTGAAGGACCTGTTCAGCGTGCGAGGCGCTCCGACGACGTGGGGCTCCGCCGACTTCGCCGACCGGTTCATCGACGAGGACGCCGAGGTCGTGGTGCGCTTGAGGAGCGCGGGTGCAGTGCTCATCGCCAAGCTGGCGACCGGGGAGTTCGCTCGCGGTGATCAGTGGTACCGGGGCCGAACGAACAATCCATGGAACGTCGAGGAGGGCTCCAGTGGGTCGTCGGCCGGCCCCGCCTCCGCGACGGCCTCCGCGTGCGTGGCCTTCGCCATCGGTACCGAGACGCAGGGCTCGATCGTCTCACCCTCTCGGCGGTGCGGGCTGTCCGCCCTCCGGCCGACCTTCGGCCGTGTCAGCCGCCACGGTGCCATGGTACTGGCGTGGTCGATGGACAAGGCCGGTCCGATGTGCCGGAGCGCCCAGGACTGCGCGCTCGTCTTCGACGCCATCCGGGGGGCTTCGGAAAAGGACCCCGCCTCGCTGACCGCCCCGTTCCGCTTCGATCCGGCGTTGGACCTGTCCACCCTCCGCATCGGATACGATGAGGACGCACCCGCGCCGTTCATCGAGGCCCTTCGGCGACTGGGGGCGGACCCGCGGCCGATGCCCGAGCTGCCCCGTGGAGGCTCGAACGCCCTGAACGTCGAATCCGCCGCGGCGTTCGATTACCACATCGCTCCCGAGGGCGAGCTCCCGCCGATTCCCGACGGGCTGTCGCAGGAAGAGCGGAGACGCGCGAACCGGTTCCGCGGCGGCCGCGACGCCAGCGGTCTGGACTACGTCAACGCGCAGCGGCGCCGGTTGCTGCTGATGCAGCGGACCGAGGAGGTCATGCGCGGCTTCGACCTGTTCGTGAGTGGCTCGGGACAGGTGGGGTTGACCAACCAGACGGGCCATCCCGCTGCGGTCGTGCCCTACGATTTCGGGGTCCGCAACCCGGACGACGAGCGTCCCACGACGATGCCCCTGACCACCACGCTCATCGGCCGGCTCTTCGCGGACGACGTGATCCTCGGTGTGGCCCACGCGTTCCAGAAGGGCACGGATTGGCACCTGAGGCGGCCGACGCTGCCCTCCGCGCCCTAGGAGTGGCCCACGGGGTGCGGCCGCCACGACCTCATAGTCGCTCAGCCGCCCGGCGCCAGCAGATCCCGCAGCGCACCCGCGTAGCTGCGGCTGGACACCAGTGCCTTGCCGCTTTCGAGCACCACGACGACCTCGCCGTGGCTCCACGGGCGCAGCTCCCGGATGCGCTCGACGTTCACCACGTAGGACTGGTGGATGCGCACGAAGCCCTGTGCCGCCAGCCGATCGGCCATGTCCCTGAGCGTGCCGCGCGTCCGGTGCTCGACCGCGCCGACGTGGAGCCGGACGTAGTTGCCGTCGGACTCGACCCAGTCGATCTCCGCTGGCCGGACGAGGTGGACACGGGCACCATCCTTCACCGCGATGCGCTGCGGAGGGTGTACGCGGGTACGCAGCAGCTCGAGCAGCGCTTCGGCCGTGAGCCCGGCGCCCCGGTCCCCACGAGCGCGCACGCGGTCCAGCGCCTCGCGGAAGCGCGCCTTGGTGAACGGCTTCAGCAGGTAATCGATCGCCCGTGCGTCGAAGGCGGCCAGCGCATGCGTGTCGTGCGCGGTGACGAAGACCACCGAGGGGACGGCCTCCAGGCCCACGGCCTCGAGCACGTCGAATCCGCTCATCTCCGGCATCTGCACGTCGAGGAAGAGCACGTCCGGCCTGAGCGCGCGGATAGCAGAGACGGCCGAGGGGCCGTCGTCGCACTCTCCGACCAGCGTGACGCCCGGCTCGGCCGCGATGAGGTCGCGCAGACGCTTCCGCGCCGGCGCCTCGTCGTCGACGACCAAAGCCCGCAGCGTCATTCCCGGGAGCCCTCCCCAGGGCGGATCGGGATGCCGACGCGGGCCACGACACCGTGTGGCTCGCGCTCGACGACCTCGAACGTGTGCGCTGGGCCGTAGAGCTGGGCGAGACGTTCGCGGGTGTTGCGCAAGCCCACGCGCCAGGCGGGGGGACCGCCAGTCGAGCCGCCCAGGCCGGGCCCATCGTCCTCGACCTCCAGCACGAGCGTCCCTCCGTGGCGCGTGGCCGACAGCCGAAGCGAGCCCGGGCCGCGCCGCCGGGCGATGCCATGCTCGACGGCGTTCTCGACCAGTGGTTGGAGCAGCATCGCGGGCACGGGGGTGTCGCCCAGCTCGTCCGGAACCGCCAGCTGCACGCCCAGCCGATCCCCGAGCCGAGCCTTCTGGATGGCCAGGTAGCGGTCGACGAACGCCAGCTCTCGCCGGAGGGGGACCACCTGCGCGCCACTCTCGTCCAGGACCATGCGGAGCAGCTCGGCGAGCTCGGCGAGCATCGTTTCGGCCGTGTCGGGGTCCTCGTGGACGAAGGCGGAGATCGCGTTCATGGAGTTGAAGAGGAAATGCGGATCGAGCTGCGCGCGCAGCGCGTCGAGCCGGGCTTCGGAGAGCTGGGCGGCCAGCTCCGCCTCGCGCACCGCGCGGCGCTGTAGATCCCCGCGGTAGCGCACCGCATGTGCCACGAGCACGACGGTCCAGTACGCGAGAAGGCTCGTGTTCAGGCTGCCGATCAGCTCTGCGCGGGGCGCCCGCATCGCAGGCAGGCCGAAGAGCGCGCGGGCGCCGAGCACGAGCGCGGCCGACGCGACCATGAGCGCCGCGTTCAGGAGGACGTGGACGGACACAGCTGGAAGCCAACGTTCCCCGTCGAGGGGAAAGCGCCGGGCGGCCCACCAGATCGCGGGGCACAGCAAGGCCCACGCATACCAGGTTGGAAACGTGATCTGCACCAGGAGGCGCATGGGCGCCGCGTCTCCGCGAAGCGAGTAGCTCATCATGAGCTGCGTCGCCGAGATCAGCCCCGGCACGGTCCACGCCAGCAGGTACGCGGCGAGGGCGAGGAGTCGATGTCGTCGGAGGGCGCTGAGCACACGTTCCATCGTCACACGATCCGCCTGCTGTGGGCGGACGGCAAGCGGGTGCCGCGCCGAGCGACCCCTCAGCCTCCGCGCAGCTCCGCGAGCCGGTCCCGGGCGCGCGCGTTGTCGGGGTTCAGCTCCAGGACGCGCTCGTAGTGCGAGATGGCGGACTCGGGATCGCCGGTCTGCTCGTAGAGCGCGCCCAGCGCCAGCTCGATCCCGATGGACTCGGGATAGCGAGAGCCATTGAGCGTGTAGATGGCGATGGCGTCCGTGAGACGACTCGCGCGGCGCAGGCGCTCTCCCAGCACGTTGGTCTCCCATTCGCCGAAGTCGAAGGAGCCGGCCAGGACGACACGCTCGTCATCCCGCAGGCGGTTGTAGAGAGCGACCGTGGAGTCCGGCCCGAGCTCGTCCAGCGTCGACAAGAGCGCGTCGGCGAGCGAGATCGGTCGGGGACGTCCTCGGTGGCAGGTCTTGCACCAGACGGACACCGGTGGGTCGTCCCGCTCGGGCAGCGCGGCGAGTACGACGTCGTTCAGGTTCCCCACCATCCGGAGCATCGCGCGCGCCTTGATCTTGTCCGGATCCGAATCGTCGGCGAAATCGACACCCTCGAAGGAGATCCCGTCCCCCCCTGTATGGCAGTACTGGCAGCGGACGCCGAGCGCGAACGAGAACCCCCGCATGATCTCGACGAGGGAATCCCGCGACAGATCGGTCGGCAGGACCCGGAGGTTCGTCGGGCGCTCCGGAATCTGGCCGGCCAAGGACGTCGCCCCGACCGCCAGGACCGCGAGCAGCACGCACGCCGCTGAAGTTCTTGGCGGCCTGGTGCCACTCGCTGCAGATCCGCGGACCTCCGCCTCAGCCTGGTGTCGCATGAGCCCTCCCGTGGACGCGCTCCCGACCTTCGCTCGTGGCAAGAAACCTCGCCGCCGGTCGCCCTTCAAGCGGGTTGGGGACGCCCCGGCTCGCGGCTGCCACGAGCCGGACCGGAGCAGTGACGAAGGTGGTGGTCCGTCGACGCGGCGGCGCACCGCGCCACGAGTCGGGCCCAGCGTCGAGGGTCCGCTTGCCAGCGGCCGCGTCCGC
>QJYK01000165.1 GCA_003248075.1 Gemmatimonadota bacterium
GTCCTGCACGACAACAACCGCGACATCAACTACTCGCAGGTGACGATGCGGACGCTGCTCGACTGGTACCTCGACTGGCACCCGCCGATCATGCACGAGCTGCACGAGTCGATCCCGTTCATGTACGACTACAGCGGACAGGCTCCGCAGAACCCGGCCTTCGACCCGATCCTGTTCGGGGAGCTGCCGTGGTACGCCAACTTCGAGATGGCGCAGATGATCAAGTACGGCATGCCCGGCGTGTGGACCCACGGGTTCATGGACGCCTGGTCGCCCGGGTACCTGGGTGCCATGTCGTACAACCACAACGGTCTCATGCGCATGTACGAGATCTTCGGCAACGGCGGCGCGACCACGATGATGCGCGACCTGACCGGCGGGGGCGGGCGTGGCGCGAACCAGCGCGAGTGGTACCGCCCGCTCCCGGCATATGATTCCGTGATGTGGTCGATGCGGAACAACACGAACTACTCGCAGACCGGGGTGCTTCTCGGACTGCAGCTCACGTCGCAGTTCCCGAAGGTCGTGCTCGAGAACTTCTACAAGAAGAGCCTGCACTCGATCGAGGACGGCGAGAGCCAGAAGCCGCATGGATGGGTGCTCCCGGCCGGCCAGCGCGACATGACGCGCGTCGCGACGCTCGTGAACCTGCTGCGCGTTCAGGGGATCGAGGTGGGACGCGCGACGCGCCCGGTCGAGGCCGGCGACACCACGTACCCCGAGGGGTCCTACGTCATCAAGCGCAACCAGCCGTACGGCCGCCTGGCGAACATCCTGCTGCAGCGACAGGACAACTATCCGGACCCGAGCCTCACCACCTACGACGACAGCGGCTGGACGATGGGGCTCATGCTCCAGACCGAGGTCGTGGCCGTGGACGACGCGAAGATCCTGGAGGCGCGCACGTCGCCGGTAGACGAGGTGCGGCTCGCGGGAACTGTGACGGGTGAGCGGACCGCCTCGGTCTTCGCGGTGGCGCACTATGGATCGACGAACATGATCGCCCTCCGCTACCGGCTGAAGGATCTTCGCGTCGACGCCACCGAGCGCTCGTTCGAGGTCTCCGGGGTGGAGATGCCCGCTGGCTCCTTCCTGGTCCACGCCGGCGCGGCGGGGGACCGCGTGCGGTCCGCGGTGCAGGAGCTGGGCCTGACTTCGGTAGGTTTGAGCGAGGCGCCGGACGTGCCCGCACACGAGCTCGATGTCCCTCGTATCGCGATGTACAGCACGTGGGGGAGCACCCAGGACGTCGGGTGGGTGCGCTACGCCTTCGACCAGTTCGGCATCTCGTACGATCTGATCTTCAAGGACCGCGTGCGCCAGGGGAATCTGCGCGCGGACTACGATGTCATCGTCATGCCCAGCCAGGGCTTCAACGGAAAGAGCCTCGTCTTCGGTCTGGAGCCTCGTGAGCAGCCGCTGGCCTACACCCAGACGGAGCGCTTCCGGTTCCTCGGGATGTACGGCTCCTCCGACGACATCACGGGAGGGATGGGGCTCGAGGGCGTCATGGAGCTGCAGCGCTTCCTCGACGCGGGCGGGGTGATGATGACGCTCGGGAACGCGACCACGCTTCCGCCCGACTTCGGATTGGTACGCGACATCAACGCATCACGGACTTCGGGCAACTTCTATGCACCCCGTCCCATCGTGCAGGCGAAGATCCTGCGGCCCGAGAGCCCGATCTTCTACGGCTACACGGATGAGACGGTGCCCATCAAGTACACCAACGGCCCGCTGTTGCAGGTGCCCGAGGAAGACGAGGACGACGCCGTGCTGATGGAGTACGTGGGTGGGGACGGCGCGGTGCTCAGCGGGCTCATGCGTGGGGCGGCCCAGATCAAGGACCGGCCCGCCATCGTGAACGTCCCCGTCGGACGGGGTCGACTCCTGATGTTCTCGACCAACCCGGTCTACCGGTGGCAGAACCATGGAGAGTTCAACATGCTCTTCAATGCGCTGATGAACTTCGACGACCTGCAGACTCCGGCGCCGGAGGAGCGGACGGTCACCGACGGGGGTGGCGGCGCGCCGTCCCGATAACCCGCGCCCCGGGGCGGCCGCGACGGGCTCGAGGGTTTCCGATGATGCTCGAGGGTCGACGCGCTACCCCTCCGCGGCCCGGTAGACGACTTTGCCGTCGAACACGGTCATCTCGCAGCGCATGTCGCGGAGGTCGCCCGCGGGTACCGTGTAGGGGTTCCGGTCCCACACCGCGATGTCGGCGTACTTGCCTGGCTCGAGGGAACCGATCCGATCCTCCAGGAAGAACTGGTGGGCGCCCCAGGTCGTGAACGACCTCAGGGCGGTCCGAGCGTCGACGGCCTCGTCGGTTCCGAAGGGCGTCGGTCCGTACACGCCCCGTTCCGTTTGCCGTGCCACCGACGCCCAGATGCCGTAGCGGGCCGGAAACGGCGTGACGCCATAGTCTGATCCGCCGGCCCATCGGATCCCCATGTCTCGATAGGTTCGGAAGGGGTTCAGGCGCATGGAGCGCTGGGGCCCGAAGTTGCCGGCGTACGTATCCCCGATCCACCACATGAAGGTCGCCGACGGCTCCGGGTAGCCGGCGTCGTACTCGTGCTGCAGGCGAGCCATCAGCTCCAGCGCGTGGTCCGAGGGGATGTTCGCGTGGATGATCCCGTGGCGAAGGCCCCGGACGGGGGTGGCCTCCAGGGCGGCGGCATAGCTGTCCACGACCCAGTCGATTCCCCGGTCTCCGATCGAGTGCACGCTGACGTGGATCCCGGCGTCGTTGAAGAGGTGGATCTGCTCCCGGAGGACGTCGGGATCGGTCGCGGGGTACCCCCGGTTTCCTGCGTCGACCGAGTCGCGCCCACGGTTCCAGTCGTCATACATCCAGGCCGTGCGTGCCCCGCCGCTCCCGTCGATGTACAGCTTCACCCCCCCGGAGATCAGGTGGTCGTCCCCGGCGGTCACGTACGGCCGGGTGAAGGGGGCGATGCGTCGGATCAGGTCCTGTGCGGCCGCCACGGTGCGACCCACCCTCCACAGCGCGAAGATCCTCACGCTCAGCGAGTCCTGGGCCAGGACGTCCTGGTAGGCGGCCCATCCCCCGGGGCCGATTCCCGGGTCCTTGGCTCCGGTCATGCATTCGGCGTTGAACGCCCGCGCCAGGTCCCGGATCCCCGCCCGGACCTGCTCGTCCGAATACTCGGGGACGAGCCCCTGCACGATGCCTTGGGCGCCCTCCTTGAGGACCCCGGTCGGTGTGCCGTCGCGGGCCCGGTCGATCGTGCCGCCGACCGGGTCCGACGTGGCCCGGGTCAGACGCGCCAAGCGCATGGCTGCGCTGTTCGCCGTGCCGTAATGCCCCATGGTGTGCTCGAGCCAGACGGGGTTGTCGGGTGCGACGGCGTCCAGATCCGAGGCCAGGATGTAGCGGAGCTCCTCCAGCTTCCCCTCGTCCCATCCCGTCCCGGTGATCCACGCCCCCGGCCCCGCGTCGGCGACACGGCGCGCCACCAGGGCCTTCACGTCCTCGATGCTTCTGACGCCGGGGTAGCTGAGGTCGAGGTTGAAGAGGCGGTCGGCGCCGCCGCTCAGGAAGTGGGCGTGCGCGTCCAGGAGCCCGGGAGTCGCGGTTCGCCCCTGCAGGTCGATGCGCTCGGTGGACGCTCCGGCGAGGCGCAGCACCTCGGCGTCCGTTCCGACGGCCAGGATCCGCCCGTCCCTGACGGCGACGCCCGAGGCGATCGCGTCCTGGTCGTCCACGGTGAGGACCGTGCCGTTGAAGAGGACCAGGTCGGCCGCGACGGGTGGGTCCCCAGCGCGAGCGCACCCGGCCGACAGCAGGAGCGCGAGAAGTCGGACATGACGGGCGGCACACCGCCTTTCCAGCTCGATCATGGGGCCGGAATCTCGATCGTGGAGGCGTGCGACGCCAGGACACCGTGTCACACCCGATGCGACGCCGTTTCAGGGGCGTTACGAACGATCCTCAGGTTTGAAGTACAGGAGAGGCCCCCGGGCGCAGATGGTCCGGAAAGGCCCGATCACACCGGAGGAGCCGAGCCAGGTCCTCCGGACCACAGTGGAGGAATACATGGTCTGGTACGCGGCATCCCTCATGGCGGCCTTCGTCCTCGGGTTCCTCGGCGCCGCGGTGCTCTCCGCCAGCGCGCGGGGGACGGAGTTCATGGACAAGGCCTGACCCCCCGCGCGGGCGTTCGCGGGCTCGATCGAGCGCCCGACGTCCTCCATGCGACACCTGCCCGGCCCTCCGCCGTAGGAAAGGAGGCACGCTTCGGGCACCTTGCGCTGGAGGATCGATGGGACGGGCAGTTGGACTCCGGAGAGCGATCGCTCTCCAGGTCGCGGTCTGGGTGGCGGCCGTGATCACGGCCGGGTGCGGCGTGACCGACCCGCGCCTGGACGACCTCGAGGTGACAGGGAGCGTAGCCGCTCAGGACGGGGCTGCGGTGTCGGGAGCCACGGTGACGCTGATCCGCAAGCCGTGCGCCGATTCCACGTGCATGCCCCGGGCACGTGGAGCCGACATGACCGCGTCGGACGGAACCTTCCGGATCGTCACCGAGCGCGAAGCCGTGGAACGGGACTCCTGGGAGCTGGTGTGCCACGAGTTCACGATCTCGGTCGACGCAGCCGGATTCGTCCCCATCGTTGGAGATTATCAGGCGTGGCGCGGGACGTTCTGCGCCTCGGGGGAAGCACAGGGAATCGAGCTGCGCCTCCAACCGACCGGCTAGGGAAGCTCTGCACAGGGATGGCACGCCGCGACCCATGCTGCGCATGGGTGCCCCGGAGCGCCACGGCCCCGACCACGCTTCGCGTGGTGCCCCCCAGGCGGGGCGCACCGGGGTCCCCGCGCGATGCACGCATCGCGTGGGGTAAGGACGATGGCATAGCCGTAGCTACGTCGAGGAGCCCCAACGAAGGAGATGGGGCCGTGCGGCCCAACCAAGGAGCACGCAAGGTCATGTCCGCCTCGGCGATGGGCGCATGGGGGTTTCGCCGGTGATGCATCGTCTCTTCTCACCGCAGCGGTGCTACGACTCGTCGTCGTTCCTCCCCTGACCGACGAAGCCCGATGTGCGCGGGGTACCACACCTGTGCAGAGCTCCCCCAGGGCCCCCCTACCGACCTTCGTCGACTCTCGCCATGCCCTCCCGGGCCTCCTGCTCGTAGACGCGGAAGGCGCCGCGACTTCCGTCCAGATATCGGAGGGCTCGGCGAAACTGAGACGCCGCTTCCTCGCGACGACCGGCCGTCTCCGCGATCCGACCTGCGCGCACGAGCGCCGGCCCGACCAGGGCAAGGTCGTATTGCGACATCTCGTCGAGCGACGAATACCAGCGGATGGCCTCCTCTGGACGTCCCGTCGCCTCCAGCGCCTGGGCCCGGCGGAAACGCTCCAGGGCATGCGAGTAGAAGATCGACTGGAGGGCGTCGATGTACTGGTACACGGTGTCGTCCTGCAGCGCGCCCAGGGCCGCTGCCGTGTCCCCCCGCTGGAAGGCCATCTCCGCCTGGATCCCGGCGATGAGCTGGGGGCCGTGCCCCTCGTCCTCATCCCGGTCCACCATGGCATCGAGGTCGGCAATGCTGCGTCGCGCCTGGCGCGCGCGCCCCAAGCGCGCCTCGAGCATGCCCGTGAGGTAGTGGCGGATGGCGGGGCGGATGCATGTGCCGGGCTCGAAGCCCCGAACCGGGTGTGGGGAGGTGCATCCGGGTTCAGGCTCCCAGGCGCGCACCTCGGAGAGGTGCCGCTCCAGGGCGCCGGCGTCCATGTCCAGGAACGGAAGCAGGGCGAACACGGCCGCGTGCGAGATGGCGAGATCGGGGTCGAGTGCCCGCACCCGCTCCATGGACGCCGCCGACTCGTCCGGCCGCCCCGCGGCCAGCGCGAGAGCCGCGTCGAGGAGATGACCCGTGGCCTGGACTTCCCTGGAGCGATCCGGCTCGAGAAGGGTGGGCACGAGCTCCCGAGCCAGGTCGATCCGCTCGGCGAAGGTGGCCACGTTCCAGATCGCGAAATACCGCGTGATGTCCTGCGCCTGACTCAGGGCATCGACGACCGACGGCCAGGCCTGGGCGTCGTGCGAAGCGGCTCTCAGGGCCATGAGCTCGAGGGTGCGATCCCCTTCCGGCGAGAGGCGGCCGATCGTCTCCACCTTCGCGTCGAGGTCTGCCAGGCGACCCTCCATCGCGTCGATCCGCGCGACGTGCCAGAGCGACAGGAGATGCTCGGGCTCGTACCGGAGCACCCGCTCGAACGCCGTCCTCGAATCGGAGATGGAGCCACCGCGCATCGGCCCGTAATGGGTCAACACCTCAGCCAGCTGATACCAGGCTTCGACGTCGTCCGGCCAGATCCCGAGGATCGTCCGGTAGAGGTCCTCCGCGCGGACGCCGTTTCCGCGACGCCAGGACCACATCGCCTCGACCAGGAGCTGGTCCCGCTCGGATAGGCGGGCCGCGTGCCGGTAGGCCGCCTCGGCGGCCGCGGTCGCGCCGGTCTGGCTGCCCCACTCCCGCGCGATGCTGGTCCTGTAATGGGCCAGGGCGAAGGTGGAATCGCGCGCCGTGGCCTCCTCGAACGCCGCGAGCGCGCCGGTGAACTGTCCGGCACGCAGGAGCCGCTCGCCGTCGAGGTACGACCTGAGGGCAGGTAACGATCCCGTCGTGAGGGCCGCCAGCTGTCGAACGCGCCCTTCCGCCGAGCTCTCCAACCCGGCCACCAGGCGGGTGGTGAGCTGGTCGACCATGGAGAAGAGCTCCTGGTCCGTGCCCTCCACGGTGGTGGTGGTAACGCGGTCCGGCGCGCCCGGGACGTTCAGGGTGGCCGTCACGCTCAGCCGACCCCCGCTCTCCAGGATCTGTCCGACCACGTACCGCCCCGCCCCGAGCGTGGACGCGATCCGTTCGGCCGATGCCCTGTCCAGCGTGGACGCGCCCTCCTGCTCCACCAGTCCCATCACGGCTCTCGCGGGCACGGTCCGCAGAGCTCCCACCCCGTCCATGCGCGTCGTGAGCAGGTCGACGAGACCGGTGCTCAGGTAGTCGTAGGCGGCGCCTCCCCCAACGGCGAACGGGAGCACCGCGATCACGTTCTCGTCGCCAGCCGCGTGCGAGCCGGTCGGGCCGCTCGACGGCAAGGTGAGCCAGGTGCCGACGGCGAGCATGGCGACTCCCGCGCCGGCCAGGAGTCCGGCACGCCATCTGCGAACGGACGACTCAGCCACGATCTCGGAAAGCTCGTCCTCGGTGGCCGGCGCGGTGACTCCAAGACCGTCCGGCCTGCGCTCGAAGCGCCAAGCGATC